>JBHADT010000122.1:0-33008 GCA_041855205.1 Bacteroides sp. | reverse complement strand
TGTCCGTATATCTTTCGCTCACATATCCCGAAGCGGAATATATGAGCGATTTGATGGATATCAGGCACTATGGCATATTTCTTCTTGCTTGTGCTTTGTTGTTGGCGTTTGCCTGCTATGTGTTGCATGTAGCCCGGTTCCCGCAGTGTAAGTGCGGCGGCGAGGCATACTGATATTGAGGTATACTGATACTCCCTTTCGCTTTATTAGCCTTTCGCTTTATTAGCCTTTCGCTTTATTAGCCTTTCGCTTTGAAAGCCAAAGCGTACATGCGTATCTGCTTTACCATGGAGAGTAATCCGTTGCTGCGGGTGGGAGAGAGATGCTCTCTGAGTCCTATGCGGTCAATAAAGTAAAGCTCGGCATTCAGTATCTCTTCGGGAGTATGTCCCGACAGTACCTTGATAAGCAGGGCGATAATGCCTTTTACGATGAGTGCGTCGCTTTCGGCCACAAACACCACTTTCCCGTCTTTTTCATCAGCTTGCAGCCACACGCGGCTCTGGCAACCCTCTATCAGATTCTGTTCGGTCTTGTATCGCTCGTCGAGCGGAGCAAGTTCATTCCCCAAATCGATGAGGAGTTGATACCTGTCCATCCAGTCGTCAAAGCCGCTGAATTCTTCTATTACCCTGTCTTGCAGTTCGTTTATGCTCATATTCTCTTTTTTGAGTTGATTAAGATTATGATGGTCCGGGCTATGAGTCCCCGCATTGTATCGTTGGGGGGGATATATTCTCCCGCCGGTTATTTTTCGTGATAGATGACGTGCATGAGCGTTTCGCCCACAGCCTGAAGCGTGGCGGGGTCTATGGCGTTCATGTCGTCTTGCTGAGTATGCCAGTGTTCGAAAAAGTCGTTGTCGGGAGAGTAAGCGACGATGTCGATGGTGGGTACTTTGGCGTAACGGTTGACGAATGTATGATCGTCCGTTACGAATCCACCCTGTTTGGCTTCGAAATAGCGACTGAATCCCAGTTTGGCGGCTGTTTTCCACACTTTCCGGTTGATGTGCGAGGCTGCTTCCTCGGAAGTGCCCTCGTAGCGGAACACCGCATTTTTCCCGCCCACCATGTCGAGCAGAATGCCGAAGCGGGCCTTGTATCCCTGTACATGCGGGTTGCGTGCCCAGTACTGCGCACCCAATGCCCAATACTCCTCCTTGTGTACTCCGTTGTAGGAACTGTGCGGTCCGTAGTCCTCCGCATCCAGGAAGATGATGTCTATTCCCAACGCAGGAGCCTGTTTCTGAAGATGACGGGCTACTTCCAGAAGTACACCTACCCCGCTTGCTCCGTCGTTTGCTCCGGGTATGGGGCGGTAATGCTGTGCGGGATCCGAATCCTTGTCGCCCCAGGGGCGGCTGTCCCAGTGGGCAAAAAGAACGATGCGCCGCTTGTTGTCGGGGTCGAAGGAGCCAATGATGTTGCGCGCTTTAAGCATCGTGCCGTCGTAGGCGGGCAGGTTGGCATACTGACTCACCACTGTGGCGCCGAAAGAAGAGAGTTTTCCGGCGAGGAAATCTCCGCATGCCACGTGTGCGGGACTGTTGGGAACACGGGGACCGAAGTCGACCTGCGCCTGTATAAAACTGTAAGCGCTGTCAGCATCGAAGCGTGGCACGCTGACCGTATGCTTATCTATATCTCCGATGTCGGAGCCGGTCTTTTTGACATTGTTGCCGCAGGCCGTGAGGGCGAACATTGTGCAACAGAGAAGAATCATTTGAGGAAATTGTTTCATGTGTGGTTATTGCATAAATTTAAGTTTTACTTCTCCGGAACTTACCTCCAGTGTCACTTCCGCTCCGTTGATGAGCGGCAGGTTACGGCTGACGTGCCCGACCGGAAAGTCGAAACATACCGGAAAAGAATATTTCTTGAGCAGGTCGGCAAGCGCGGCATAGAGCCGTTTTCCAAGAGAGAGGTCTTCGGTGTACTCGGTGAATTGTCCGATGATGAGTCCGGACAGGCGTTCCAGTATGCCTCCCACTTCCAGATTGTACATCATTCGTTCGATGGCATGCGGGCGTTCGTTGATGTCTTCGATGAAGAGCACCGTATCTTCGGCGGGAATGTCGTAGGGCGTACCCCGCAAGCCATAGAGCACGGACAGGTTTCCGCCTCGTAGCGTGCCGGTGGCGCTCCCCTTGCGGTTCAGCCTGTGCGCGGGACAGGCGTACTCGAAGCCTTTTCCGCAGGGAGTGACCGCCTGTGCCGTTCCGGGCGAGAAATGTCCGAAGAGAATGTCTTTCAGGGCAAGCGTGCAGTAATCGTCCGCGGGTTCCACTGTGAGATGGCGCGCCATGGGAGCGTGAAGGGAAGCGAACCCGTTCCGCTGCCACACGTTGTGCAGTACGGTGATATCGCTGAAGCCGATGAGCCATTTGGGGTTCCGGTTGAAACGGGTGAAGTCTATTTTCCCCACCAGATGCATGGCTCCGTATCCGCCTCTGCTACAGAGAATCACTTTTGCACATTCATGGTCCATGGCTGCCTGTAAGTCGGCAATACGCTGGCGGTCCGTACCGGCATAAGTGCCACGCGAACTGCCGGCGTGCGGAGATGTGCTTACTGTCAGCCCCCACTCTTCCAGACGTCGCACGGCTCCTTTTAGGAACGACTTGTCTATCTTGCTGGAGGGAGAAAGTATGATGGCATGGTCTCCTTGCTTTACGAATGGGGGAAAAATAAGACTGCTCATGTGTGATGTCGTTTTCAGGAAGTTTCCGGATAAAAATCCGTATGCACTTTGTCCTTTCCTTTTTTTTACCGTGAACAAATGTACGTAAAAATATACATATCCCGATTTCCCGTCTTGTGCTTTTGAGGAGTATTAATATTATCCGGACCCGGGATAAGAATGTTCGGTACGTTTGAAGGAGATATTTTCTTGATTGTAATTATTTGATAATCAGTTTTGTGTTAATTCGGAGAAACGTTCTTCGTACCACACCCGTGCGGTTCCGGAACCGCACGGGTGTGATTCGGCTATCATACCCGTGTGGTTGGGATACCCTGCCTGTGTCGTTTTCCGGGTATATTGCACACACAAGCCACTCCGCTTCGCACTGATTCCCGGAATGCTTTCATGCTTCCGGACAGACTTAATATTAAGCTTCTTCCGCTCTGTATGGCTGTCAGTCGTTTAAGTGGTGTGTTTTGGCAAAATGACAATATCTGTGCAGAAAACAGCCTATAAGTCGAATGATTTTCGATATTTTTTTCTGATATTTGTTCAAAATCTTACGTTATGGAACCCATCCGAAGTTTTGAACAACTAACTTCCCACCTTAAATCCCTGAACCGTCGCAGACGCATAGCCGTGGTATGCGCCAAAGACTCGCACACGGAATATGCCTTGTCCCGTGCGTTGGAAGACGGCATCGCCGAACTGCTGATGATTGGCGATTCCGCCGTGCTGGATAAATTTTCCGTACTGAAGAAGTATCCCCAGTATGTGAACGCCATCCATATCGAAGACCCTGACGAAGCGGCGAGGGAGGCGGTGCGCATAGCCCGCAACGGCGAGGTGGACATACTGATGAAAGGCATCATCAACACGGACAACCTGTTGCGTGCCATCCTCGATAAGGAGCACGGGTTGCTCCCTCCGGGTAAGGTGCTCACACATCTGGCGGTGATGCAGATTCCGGCATACGACAAACTGTTGTTCTTCTCCGATGCGGCGGTCATTCCCCGCCCGACCATTCAGCAACGCATCGAAATGATTTGGTATGCCATACATGCCTGCCGGGATTTCGGCATCGTCAAACCCCGTATCGCGTTGATACACTTTACCGAAAAGGTTAGTCCCAAATTCCCCAACTCGATGGATTACGTAAACATCGTGGAACTTGCCGAGGCGGGCGAGTTTGGCGACGTCATTATAGATGGTCCGCTGGATGTGCGTACCTCTTGCGAACGGGCGAGCGGCGACATCAAAGGTATCGTGTCGCCCATCGACGGACAGGCGGATGTGCTTATTTTCCCGAACATCGAGTCGGGAAACGCTTTCTACAAATCCGTCTCCCTTTTTGCCAATGCCGACATGGCGGGCTTGCTGCAAGGTCCCTCGTGCCCGGTGGTGCTGCCTTCGCGAAGCGACTCCGGACTCTCTAAGTATTACAGTCTGGCAATGGCTTGCCTGACCTGCAAAAGATAAACAGAACCTATAATCGCCACCCATGAAAATACTCGTTATCAACCCCGGCTCCACTTCTACCAAGATAGCTGTCTACGACAATGAAACCCCTTGCCTGACGCGAACCATCCGCCACTCGGTGGAGGAGTTGGCGCAATTTCCGAAAGTGACGGACCAGTTCGCTTTTCGCCGTTCGCTTGTGCTGCGCGAGTTGGAAACCAATGGCATTCCCTTTTCTTTCAACGCCATCATCGGGCGGGGAGGGTTGGTGAAGCCCATTCCGGGCGGGGTGTATGAGGTCAACGAGGCGATGCTTCACGATACGGAGCACGCCATGCGCTCGCACGCCTGCAATCTGGGTTGCCTCATTGCTGCCGATCTTGCTTCGTTGCTGCCCGGATGCCGTGCATTCATTGCCGACCCCGGTGTGGTGGACGAACTGGATGAGAAGGCCCGTCTCACCGGCTCGCCATTGATGCCGCGCGTCACCATCTGGCACGCACTGAACCAACGCGCCATTGCGCGCAGGCATGCCGCCGAACGCTCTATGCAAGAGGAGCGTCTCATACGTTATGAAGACCTGAACCTTATAGTCTGCCACCTTGGCGGGGGGATATCCGTGGGGGCTCATCTGCGCGGACGTGCGGTGGATGTGAACAATGCCCTCGACGGCGAAGGTCCTTTCTCGCCCGAACGGGCGGGTACGCTTCCTGCCGGGCAGCTTATCGACTTGTGTTATTCCGGGCAATTTACCAAAGACGAACTGAAGAAACGCATCTCCGGACGTGCCGGACTCGCCGCCCACCTCGGCACCACCGACGTTACTGCCGTAGTTACGGCCATTGAGTCGGGCGATACGCATGCGGAACTTGTACTCGACGCCATGATCTATCAGGTGGCGAAAAGCGTGGGAGCCGCAGCTGTCGCCCTTTGCGGACAGGTGGATGCCATTCTGTTTACGGGAGGGATAGCTCACTCGCATTACGTGGTCTCCCGTCTCAGGGAACGGGTCTCCTTCCTCGCTCCCGTATACGTCTATCCCGGTGAAGACGAAATGGAGGCGCTCGCTCTCAACGCGTTGGGAGCGTTGAGGGGAGAACTTCCCGTGCAAATCTATCGTTAGTCTCTCTCCTCTTTATATCTTGCTGGGGGCGATTTTCTACGTAATACTTCCGATGAATTCTCTCTTCCCGCTTCCTTGATGTGCTCCGGAAAAGTTTTTTGTATAACTTTCGGGGTCCATGTCACTTTTATAATCTGTTTACAAAGCGATGTCACGCTCTTCCGGGATTTGAATCTTACGCATATGGAAGCTCTTCTTTCGAGTGGATACCTTGTTTTCAAGCATTGGAAAAGACGAGTTTGACATCCTGTGACAACCTGTTTTCTGATTATGTTATATAGGAAAAAGAGAATGTAACATTTTGCTTGCCCTTGTAACGTAACTTGTAGTATGTGTATCATGCGGGCTTCTTTCCGAAAGAGGCGTTACGTATCTTTGTTTCGAATGTTCGGGAGCGAGGACTACCTGAGACGGGAGTTTCTTGTACTGAACTTTCTCCTTGTGAAACCTTGAATCATTTCCTTCACAAGAAAAGGACGAATAAGCGGTCTTGTGAGTATACCGGTTGCCCGTTTTGTTTCTTCCGGAGGTGGTGAGTCTAATTAAATCATGTTTTATGTATGAAAAACACTAATTTAACCAAAGCCATGAGGCTGTTGTCATTACTATTGATGATTCCTCTCTGGGTAGGCGCCCAAAACATTGCAGTGAAAGGAACGGTGAAAGATGCCATGGGTGAAGGAATGCCCGGTGTAAACGTACTGGAGGAAGGAACTACCAACGGTGTGATTACCGATCTCGATGGAAACTATCAGTTGAATGCGGCTCCGAATGCCCGCCTCACTTTCTCCTTTATAGGTTATGTAAGCCAGACCGTGGCGGTCGACGGACGTAACACGATTCACGTTACATTGAAAGAAGACAGTAAGACACTTAGCGAAGTGGTGGTTATCGGATACGGTACGGCACGTCGTTCGGATGTCACGGGCTCCATTGCCTCTGTGGGTGGAGACAAGCTTCGTGAAGTACCTACGGGCAATGTGTCGTATGCATTGCAAAACCGCATTGCCGGTGTAGACATGACGCAAACCTCCTCCAAACCGGGTGCCAACATGCAAATCCGTATCCGCGGTTCTCGGTCGCTCAATGCTTCCAACGATCCGCTCATCGTGCTGGACGGTATTCCTTTCATGGGAAATCTTTCGGACATCAATCCCGGAGACATTAAAAGCATGGACATACTTAAAGATGCTTCTTCTACCGCCATCTACGGTTCACGTGGTGCCAACGGTGTGATTCTCATCACCACAGTGAAAGGAGCACAAGGCACACCCGCTAAGGTAAACTACAACGGTTACTTCGGCATTAAGAACGTGTTTGCAAAATATCCGATGATGAACGGTAGCGAATTTGCCCAACTGCGTAAGGATGCGGGTATCTACACGAACTCCATCGATGAGTCCGATGACGTGAGTACCGACTGGCAGGACCTCTTCTATCGTACGGGTATCGTCACCAGTCATGATATAGGCGTAACGGGTGGTACCACAGGCGGAAGTTATAGTTTCGGTGCCGGTTATTACCGGGATGAAGCGGTGGTTCCCTCTCAATCGTACGACCGTTACTCGTTGCGGGGAAGTTTCGACCAGAAGATAGGCAAATACCTTCGTCTGGGTGTTTCTACCAATACCAATTACAGTCTGACTGATGGTTCGCAGATAGGGCTTTACAACGTGCTCGCCCTCTCGCCCCTTATCAGTCCGTACAATACGGACGGTTCGGCACGGCGCATAGCCAAGATGCCACTGGACGACATGTATGTGCTCACGAAAGACATCTTGAAGGGTTTGGATGATGCTTGGTTGAACGAAACCAAAGCTTTCGGTAGCTACAATACACTCTTTGCCGAGGTCGAGGCTCCTTGGGTGGAAGGATTGAAGTATCGCATAAATCTCGGTCTCAACTACCGTTCGAGCAAAAACGGAACGTTTACCGGCGAGGGAGTGAACAGTTCCAATCCGAAAACGGTCTCCACCGCGTCGCTTCAGCACGAGGAAACCACTAACTGGGCGGTGGAACACATGATTACGTTCGATCGTACCTTTGCCGATAAGCACCGCCTGAACGTGGTAGCCATGCAGTCGGCGGAACAAACCACATATACCCGTTCGCATGTGGCGGCAAAAGATATTCCCGCCGCATACTTCCAGTACTACAATCTGGGACGTGCCGATGGTGAGATTACCGTAAACCCCGGAAATCAGGATTATCGCCAGAGTGGACTCCTGTCGTGGATGGGACGAGCCATGTATTCTTACGACGATCGCTATATGCTGATGCTCACTATCCGTTCGGACGCCTCTTCCCGCCTGGCAAAGGGGCATCAATGGCACACCTATCCCGCAGTGTCCGCCGGATGGAACATCAAGAAAGAATCGTTTATGCAGAACGTAGATTTGTTCGATGCACTGAAACTTCGTGTCGGTTACGGTGAAACTTCCAACCAGGCAATTGATCCTTACTCCACCAAAGGAGTGCTCAGTACACGTCCTTATAACTTCGGGAGTACATTCGCTACGGGCTATTATGTGTCTGTACTTCCCAATACGCAATTGGGGTGGGAATATTCCTCTACATGGAACTTCGGTGTGGACTTCACCATTCTCAAGGGACGCTTGTCGGGAACGATAGAATATTATGTGCAGAAGACCAAGAATTTGCTGTTGAGTGTAGGCTTGCCTGCCACATCGGGTGTAAGCAGCTATATGGCAAATGTGGGAAATACACAGAACAAAGGATTGGAAATCACGCTTAACGGTACTATACTCGACAACTATAACGGTTGGACGTGGGAAGCCGGACTGAACTTCTCAGCTAATCGTAACAAACTGACCTCACTGGCTTCCGAATCGGGAGTGGACGAGGCGAACGCGTGGTTCGAAGGATATCCCATCGATGTTATTTACGACTACGAATACGTGGGGTTGTGGCAGCAAGATGATCCTTATCTGGATATTCTCGAACCGGGAGGTAATCCGGGTATGATTAAGGTGAAATACACCGGTGACTATGACGCCTCGGGCAAACCTACCCGCGCAATCGGACCTGCAGACCGTCAGAAAATCAGCATGGAGCCGGATTTCCAGGGAGGTTTCAATACCCGTGTAGCCTACAAAGGTTTCGACCTGACGGTGATAGGTGCATTCAAGAGCGGAGGTAAGCTTATCAGTTCATTGTTTTCCTCGAACGGTTACCTGAATATGCTTTCCGGACGTCGCGGACAAGTGAAAGTAGACTACTGGACTCCTGAAAACACCGGAGCCAAATACCCGAAACCCGGCGGACTGATGAGTGGCGACAATCCTAAGTATGGAACAACGCTGGGTTATTTCGACGCTTCCTATATGAAGATACGTACCATTACGCTGGGCTATAACTTCGACCGTATGAAGTGGGTGAAAGATTTGGGTGTGAGCAGCCTACGCGCATATGTCACGGTGCAGAATCCGTTTGTTTTCTTCTCTCCTTATAAGAACGAATGCGGACAAGATCCTGAAACAAACTCATTGGGAGATGAGAACGTAGCGGTGAATTACATCAAGAAATATCCCATTGTGGGGACGAACTCTCCTTCCACACGCAACTACTTGTTTGGTATCAATGTAACATTCTAAAAGCAAAGCACTATGAAACATATTATATCTAAAATAAAGAAGGCAGGGATGGTGAGTGTTGCCCTGCTTCTGACGGCGGCATGTACGGATGTACTGGACGAACAGCCGCGCAGCTTCTACGAACCGGGCTACTTCCAGACCGAAAAGGGGGTTAGCGGAGGTCTGACTTCCATGTATGCACACTTGCGTTATATTTACGGTCAGGCTTATTACTACAACATCTGTCTGACAGGAACCGATGAGGTTACGTACGCGCAGTCTGCCGATGCTAACTTCAAAGACGCCGATTTTTCGGGGGTGGGCAATCTGACACCATCGAGCTCGCGGGCCGATGTTCTTTGGAACAATGTATTCAGTAACATCAACACGGCGAGCGGTATTATAGAGAACGGAGCGGCGGCGGGAATCGCGGATGCGCTGATTGCAGAAGCCCGTTTTTTCCGTGCTTTCGATTATTTCTTGCTGGTGCAGACTTTCGGAGGCGTACCGCTGGATTTGGGTGCAGGCGAATTGAAATTCAATAACGTTCCCTCCCGTGTGTCGGTGCGAAACTCTGTACCTGAGGTCTACACGAAAGCCATATTTCCCGACTTGTTGACGGCCGTAAAGAATTTGCCCGTGACGGGGCGGCTGACCGGAACAGCGACGCAGAATCTGGCGCGCCTCTATCTGGCAAAAGCCTATCTTACATATGGCTGGTGGCTTGAAAACCCGAAGAATATCCCCACTTATCCTGAAGTAGCCCGTACGGACCCCGACGGAAAGAGTGCCGCATGGTACTTCCAGCAGGCGTACGACCTTTCGGTGGAAGCGATAGAGAATCCCGGTCCTTTCAGTCTGCAGTCTACATTCTATGATGTGAATCTGGCGACGAATGACCGCAACAGCGAGATTATGCTCTATGCCGACCACACCGAAGAAAGCGAATACTACAACGGAGGTAGCCTGACCTACGGAAGCGGCAGTGCTCCCGACAACTTTGCGGGATGGATGATGACGTGGAACTACACCAATATCCGCAGCGGTGTTAATGCGGCGTGGACCGAAAAGATTTCTTCGGTACAACGCGAAGCCGTTCAAGCGTTGGGACGTCCGTGGACGCGTATGTGTCCTACTATCAACGTAGTACGCGACTTGTTTGCCGATAAAACGAACGACTCTCGCTTCGACGGAACATTTACTACCGTATACCGTGCCAATTGGAATAAGGGCACCGCAACCAACACGGTAGCTTACAATGCCAACAGTCTGCCAATCTATCCGGGCGATGCGGTACTTACCTTCCTTGGTGAAGAACCCGCCACCGCCATCACCTATCCTTCGGGCGGAGGCAACAATGGTATCGGTGTGGGCACACTGCCCGGACGTGCCGACTTTGTTGTGTCTCCTTCCGGTATCAGCCGGGTGGTGTACCCGGGGCTTTGGAAGTTGGGCCCCTATCGTACGGATAACAACGGAACGCTCGGACAACCCAATGCGGGCAGTACACGTCCGTTCAATATAGCCAAGTTCTCTGAATTCTATCTGTTGGCTGCCGAGGCGGCTGTGAAAGGAGCTACGACCAAGAGCGGTTATTCCGCCCGCGAGTTGGTGAATGTACTCCGTGCGCGTGCCGGTAAATGGAGATGGTCGAACGGAGGCAATACGGCAAAGGTGGAAGACAAGAGCGCCGAGATGATTGCCGCCACGCCTGCTACGATTACTCTCGACTATATATTGGACGAACGCTCCAGAGAGTTTTACGGCGAAGGTTACCGTTGGTTTGATCTCGTGCGCACGCAGACATGGGCAGAACGTGCTGCAAGCTACGAAATCTGTGGAACGGCGTATGGCGATCACACCGCCCAACAGTACACTCGTCAGATTAAGCCCGGACACTATCTGCGCCCCATTCCTCAAGGGCAAATGGATGCCATGCAGATGACGACGGAGGAGAAAGTGAATTATCAGAATCCGGAGTATAGATAAAACGTGAGTTGGTGAGACCCATTCTCTCTTCATGAAGAATGGGTCTCACCGCTGGTCGTTTCTTCTTCATGCTTCAAACGTGTCTGTAATGCTTTTGTGAGGCGGATTTGGAAGTTGTGTCTGGTGAACCCCTTTGAAGCATAATATAACCCGTATGGTGTTCGCCGGGCGAGCATTCCATACGGGTTATTGATATGAAAGTAAATTTGTGAATGACAAGTAAGGTTTCTTATGCCGGAAAGGCGGAAGAGACATTGCTTTGTTGTATGTAAACCGGAAGTGTGTAGAGGAAGCGTCCTGATAAGATTACCGGAAGAAAGTTCTCGAATCCTTAAACAAAATCCTTCAACTCTTGTTGTAATTTCTGACGGGTGAAGAAGATGCGGCTCTTCACCGTGCCCAGAGGAAGCCCCAGCTTCTCGGCTATCTCGCGGTATTTAAAACCGGCGACGTGCATGGAGAAAGGTGTTTTGTATTCACGGGGCAGGGCGTTGACTATGCGGTGCATTTCCTTGAGGTCGTACGCGCTCTCGGTGTTCTCGAAACCCGATTCCTGCGGCAGATTGAGGTGATAGAGGTTCTCCGTCTGGTCTACGAAAGTCTGGTCGCGCACCAGTTTGCGATAGTTGTTGATGAAGATGTTCCGCATGATGGTGTACATCCATCCCTTGAAATTCGTATCGGGAGCGTATTTGTCTTCGTTGTCGAGCGCCTTGAGCGAGGTCTCCTGCAACAGGTCGTTCGCCTCCTCGTGGTTGGCGGTAAGTTTGTATGCAAAGCGTAGTAAGTCGTCTTGTACCCTAACCAAATCTTTCTGAAAAGCTATACTGTTCATAATGCTACCTCTTTCTTTCTATTAAAATTAATAGTTCGTTTTGTTTTCGTCGTTGCAAGGATACACATTATCCTCCGGAGCGATGGGGGAAATTCTGGCAATATATAACCTGAAAACTGTCAATTGATTGTTTTCAGTCGGTTTTTGATTGCTTTTGGTCGTTTGCGACGCTGTACCCGAAGATTGCCTTTCCGTGCTTTTTCATCCGCGCTTTCAGCGGCTTTCCCGCTTTTGTTTTCCTCCGTTTCATTCACGCTTCCGAAGAACGGCGCCGGTTTCACGGAAGAACGAGACGGGTGCGGTTCGACTACCGTGCCTGTTTCGTATCGGTAGCATGCCCGTGTCGTACTTCTGAAAAACGGGTGTTTTTTAAAAGCGTTGAGTGTGAGTGAATTACGGTTTTCCTGAATCGTCTTCCGTTCAGACGCCTGCCGTTTGAGGAAGATTGTCTCTCGCTGCTGTGCATCCTGTGCGTAACCGGTGTTTGAGTACCGGACGGCTGCGAAAGTTCCTGAAAAGAGAGACGGCGGGCAGGAAGATTGTGCGGATAACACCCGATATGTATTTCGAATAATTATTCACGCAGGCAGTTTTTGATTGATTTATTGCGCATAATTAAAAAGATGCGTTAATTTTGCCGAATGATTTTATCGCAATGGAATGGCTGACGATTCTTTATTTTTGATAGATATCGATAAAATACTCCGGGAAAAAGCGCCGAAGCATCATAAGTACATACCTCGTTTTCTTGTTTCGTATCTGAAAAAGATTGTGCATCAGGACGAACTGAATGTATTTCTGTACGAATCCAGGGATAAGACGGGGGTCGATTTCCTGAAGGCGTGTCTCGATTTTCTGGATGCGCGTCTTGTGGTGCGCGGACGGGAAAACCTTCCGGAAGGCAAGCTCTGCACGTTTGTCTGCAACCATCCGTTGGGAGGACAAGACGGGCTGGCGTTGGGCTACGTATTGGGCACGTTCTACGACGGCAGAGTGAAGTATATGGTGAATGATCTGCTCATGAACCTTCGCGGACTGGCTCCGCTCTGTATTCCCATAAACAAGACGGGTAAACAGTCGAAAGACTTCCCCCGGATGGTCGAAGCCGGTTTTGCCTCGGACGATCAGCTCATTATGTTTCCCGCCGGATTGTGTTCCCGCCGGCAAAACGGTGTCATACGCGACTTGGAGTGGAAAAAAACATTCATCGTCAAGAGCGTGGAGGCACAGAGAGACATCGTTCCCATCCATTTCGAAGGACGAAACTCTGATTTCTTCTACAACCTGGCGAATGTATGCAAATTCCTCGGCATAAAGTTCAACATTGCCATGTTGTATCTGGCAGACGAAATGCTTAAAAACCGTCATAAAACATTTACCATCACCATCGGAAAACCCATCCCGTGGCAAACGTTCGACAATTCGAAAACCCCTGTCCGGTGGGCGGCTTATGTGAAAGACGCGGTATATAAACTGAACGTATAACCTCAAAGAGAATACACTCGCAAAACCATGGAAGAGATAATCGAACCGGTAGACAAAGAACTCATCAAAGCCGAACTGACCGAGGAAAAGCGGTTGCGGATGACCAATAAAAGTCACAACCAGATATACATCGTCACTGCGCAGGATTCGCCGAACATTCTGCGTGAGATAGGTCGTTTGCGCGAGATAGCATTCCGCGCGGCGGGCGGAGGAACCGGTAAAGCATTGGACTTGGATGAGTACGACTTGATGGAGAATCCCTACAAACAGCTAATCGTGTGGAATCCGGAAGCCGAAGAGATTCTGGGAGGGTATCGCTACATCCTGGGAACGGACGTGAAGTTCGACGCTAAGGGTGCGCCCATACTCGCTACTTCCCACCTGTTCGAGTTCTCCGAAAAATTCATCAAGGAATACCTGCCGCAGACCATCGAGCTGGGACGGTCGTTCGTGACGCTTGAGTATCAGTCGACACGTGCGGGCAGTAAGGGGCTCTTCGCCCTCGATAACCTGTGGGACGGGCTGGGGGCGCTCACCGTGGTGATGCCCGGAGTGAAGTATTTCTTCGGTAAGGTTACCATGTATCCCAGCTATCACCGGCAGGGGCGCGACATGATTCTCTACTTCCTGCGCAAGCACTTCGAGGATAAGGAACATCTGATTACGCCGCTCAAGCCGCTGAAACTGGAGTCGGATGAGCGTGCGCTTGCCGAACTGTTCGATAAAGACACCTTTAAGGAAGACTACAAGATATTGAACACCGAAGTACGTAAGCTGGGCTACAACATCCCTCCGCTGGTGAACGCATACATGAGTCTAAGCCCCACCATGCGCATGTTCGGTACAGCCATTAACTATGGTTTTGGCGATGTGGAAGAGACGGGCATACTGATTGCCGTAGACGAGATACTAGCGGAGAAGAGGGTGCGACACATACAGTCGTTCATCGAGAACGAACCCGAAGCATGTAAACTGACCTCAGGGGCGAACAAGGTGTTCTACCGCTTCAAAGAGTGCGTGGGATAAACGTGCTGCTTGCGGCGCGGAGCAGGCGCCTCTCTCCTTCGGAAACAGGTCAACTGATTTCCGGCAGACTGTTTCCGTTGATTTTTCGGTATAAGTCCAGCGCGAAGACATCGGTCATTCCCGAAATGTAATCCAGTACGGCCTGCACTCGCTCGTAAAGTGTGGGAGCCTTGATGTGGTACTGGCTCGAAACCCGGTCGATAAGCAACTTGGAGTAGACCTTCTCGGGTGAGCGGACAGCCTCTATCATCAACTCCAGTAATGTGCCTATAATCCGGAAACCCGCCAACTCGATATCCAGTACGTCGCGTGAGCGGTAGATGCGTTCTACCGAAACCTCCGAACAATACCGGTAAGCCGCGGCGGGGTGCGCCGATATGTTCCTGATAAGACTACCCTCGAAGCTTCCCGCAAGAATCTCCTTCTCATGCTCCACGAAAACCTCCGTACATTCCCGTATAAGCAGTCCGATGACCGATGAACGGAGGTAGGCAATCTGCTCGTTCGTATCTTTCACCCGCTCGAATGTACGCAGGATATGTTTCCGCCGTTCTTCGTCGAAATACTTCAGCAACAACTCGGTGGTTTCCGCCGTGGTCAGTATCTTCAGCTTGTGTGCGTCCTCGATGTCCATCAGCTGGTAGCAGATGTCATCCGCCGCTTCGACCAGATACACCAGCGGATGACGGGCATACTGCAAGGGCGAGTCGTTCAGTTTCTTCATCCCCAACTCTTCGGCTATCCGGCGGAAACCCGCCTCTTCCGTGGTGAAGAAGCCGAATTTGGACTTTTTTGCCGCACTCGACGAGAACGGATACTTCACGATGCTTGCCAATGTAGAGTAGGTGAGCACGAATCCCCCTTTGCGACGTCCCTGAAACTGATGAGTAAGCAGGCGGAATGCATTGGCATTGCCCTCGAAACGGATGAAATCGTTCCATTGAGAGGGAGTAAGCTGTTCGCCGTCGGGTTGCCGTTCGCAAAGCGACATCCCTTTGCCTTCGGAAAAGAAAGTGGAGATAGCCCGTTCGCCCGAATGCCCGAAGGGGGGATTGCCCAAGTCGTGCGCCAGGCAGGCTGCAGATACGATGGAACTTATTTCGGGAAACAGCGATTCGCGCAGTTCGGGATGGCGTTCCAGTAATCTCTTGGCTACGTCATTGCCGAGCGAGCGTCCCACGCAGGAAACCTCCAGGCTGTGAGTCAATCTGTTGTGCACAAAGATGCTTCCCGGTAAGGGAAACACCTGCGTCTTGTTCTGCAGCCGGCGGAATGGAGCCGAGAACACCAGCCGGTCGTAATCGCGTTGAAACTCCGACCGGTTTTCCAGCCGGTCTTCGTGAAACTCTTCCAAGCCGAATCGCTTGGCGGAAAGGAGAGTGTTCCAATTCATCATAATCGTTGAGGAAAAGTAAGGCGTGCATTATCAGTACACTTGTCCGGGAGAAACGGATTTCACTGAATCTCACGTTATTTAACCGCAAATGTATGATATTCTGATTCAAATTACGTATTTTCGCCCGTGAATATATTCTTTGAGGCACCCCATGACCGTCGTATATGGAGTGTCACTGCACTGGAAAACGAATTTATGAACGTACGAATCATTAATAAGTCGAAGCATCCGCTTCCGAAATACGAGACCTTGTATGCGGCGGGGATGGACATCCGCGCCAACCTCGCCGAACCCATCGTGCTGGAACCCTTGCAACGTTGTCTTGTTCCCACAGGACTTTACATCGCTTTGCCACCCGGCTTCGAGGCGCAGGTGCGCCCCCGTAGCGGACTGGCTATAAAGAAAGGTGTAACCGTGCTCAACTCACCCGGAACGGTGGATGCTGATTATCGGGGAGAAGTATGTGTGATTCTGATCAATCTGTCGGATAAGGCTTTTGTCATAGAAGACGGTGAACGAATAGCGCAAATGGTTATTGCCCGGCACGAACAGGCGCAGTGGGAGGAAGTGGAACAGTTGGACGAAACGGAGCGCGGAGTCGGAGGTTTCGGACATACAGGTGTGTAAATTATGAAGATGACGATAAGGAGCAGACTGCTGCGAACCGTCGGCTGTCTGTGCTTGTGTGTACTGATGACCGCTTGCGGAACCTTCCGCCGGACAAAGGGGGAATGGAAGCCCAAACCTTTCGAGGAGACTTTCTCGAAGAAACTCTCGCCGGAAGGAGTCCCCGCAGTACCCGAACTTTCGGACGAGGAACAACGTAAGTTCGATTATTTCTTTCTCGAAGCACACCGTCTGAAGATTAAGGAAGATTACGCGGGGGCTTTCGAGTTGCTGCGTCATGCCTTGCATATACATCCCGGCTCTCCTTCTGCTCTCTATGAGATGGCGCAGTACCACCTCTATCTGAAACAATTGCCCGAAGCGAGGGTCTCCCTGGAAAAAGCAGTGGAACTCCAACCCGATAACTATTGGTATGCGCAAGCTTTATCCACCCTTTATCTGCAACAGAACGAATTGGGAGAAGCTATCGTACTGCTTGAGGCAATGTCCCGCAGATTTCCTCTTCGCCCCGAACCGCTCTATAGTTTACTCGAAATATATGGTAAACAGGAAAGGTACGACCAGTTGATAACTACCCTCGACCGCTTGGAACGGCGTATGGGTAAGAGTGAGCAGCTCAGCATGGAGAAGTTTCGCATATACCTGCGTATGCAGAATATAACGAAGGCTTTCCGTGAGATAGAAACCTTGGTGGAAGAGTATCCCGCAGACCTCCGTTACCGCGTGGTGCTGGGCGATGTGTATCTGCAAAACGGGAAGGAAGAAGATGCGTATAAGCTCTATCGCGAAGTGTTGGACGCCGAGCCCGACCATGCAATGGCTATTTACTCGTTGGCATCGTACTACGACAAGACCGGACAGCAGGCTCTTTATCGGGCACAACTGGATACGCTGCTGCTCAATCGCAAGGTACCGGTGGAAACGAAGCTCACTGTCATGAGGCAGGTTATCGGTGAGGCCGAACGTTCGGAACGGGACAGCTCGCGGGTAACCATGCTTTTCGACCGCATACTGGAGCAGGAATCGGATGATTCCCGCTTGTCCATGCTATATGCGCAGTACCTGATTTCGAAAGGGAAGGAAAAAGCGTCTCTACCCGTCTTCCGGCAAGTATTGAATATAGAGCCTGCCAACACGGCGGCACGTATGACTCTGTTGGGAGAGGCGGTACGCAATGCCGACTACGAGGAGGTAATTCGTTTGTGCGAGGTGGGGACGGAAGTCAATCCCGAGATGCTTGAATTTTATTTCTACCTCGCCATCGGCTACAATCAGGCGGAACGACCGGACGATGCGCTGGCTGTTTGCCTGAAAGCGCTGACATACGTTACGGCGGAGAGTAAGAAAGAGGTCGTATCCGACTTCTATGCCATTATGGGCGATATATACCACGCAAAGAAACAGAATTCGGAGGCTTATGCCGCCTACGAATCCGCTTTGAGTTATTATCCCTCTAACATCGGAGTGCTCAACAATTATGCTTATTATCTCTCGCTTGGACGCGAAAACTTGGATAAAGCAGAGGAGATGAGTTATCGGACAGTGAAAGCCGAACCGAACAATGCCACTTTTCTCGACACCTATGCATGGATTCTTTTCGAAAAAGGGAAGTACGTGGAGGCGCGAATCTACATTGACGAGGCGATGAAGAATAAAGGAAATGAGAGTGTGGTTATTGTGGAGCATTGCGGAGACATTTACTACATGAACGGCAATGTGGAGGAGGCGCTCGGCTACTGGCAGAGGGCGAATGAGATGGGAGGCGGTTCGAAGAACCTGAAACGAAAAATAGAAATGAAAAAATACATACCGGAATGAAAATACAGCCAACTGTTGCAAAAAGGAAAAAGGATGTTCTTCGATGGTTGTTTGCGGGTTGCTGCCTGTTGATGTTGGTTAGCGTTACGGGTTGCCGTACTCAGCGGGTTTCTGTGAAGGAAGACCCGGAACAGCCTCGCTACCTTTCCGCGAAAGTGTTGCTGACCATACCCTATAAAGACGAGTCGCTGACAGTAAACGGTAATATGAAGGTGTTGGGCGGTGAGCGGGTGCAGTTTTCGTTTTTGATGCCTTTTCTCCGTTCGGAGGTTGCTCGTCTGGAGTTTACTCCGGATACGGTGCTTGCAGTGGACCGTATGGGCAGGCGGTATGTGCAAGCAAGTAAGGATGAATTAAGGAATTTGCTGCAAGGCAAAGCAGATTACTTCAGGTTGGAAAAGTTACTTTTCAAAGCCGCCCGTTCCGGGGAGAAGAGTACGCTGATGGCAAAGGAACTGGGACTTCATTCATTGGAAAAAGGCGAAATCAGCCTGTACGACTTTTCGAATCAGGAATTCCGGCTGTATCCAACACAGATACCTTCCCGATATACCAAAGTGGAGTGGCATGAACTGCTTAATATACTGACCAAATTCTGATGCGATGCTGAAACGTCTCTTTGGCATATCGATTGTCTTATGTGTGTGCGTGGCGCCGCTCTCTGCCCAGTCCAATAAACTGATTAAGGAACTGGAAAACAAGCGGGGTGCGCTGCAAAAGCAGATAACCGAATCGGAAAAGTTATTGCAGACTACCAAAAAAGACGTAGGTAGCCAGCTGGGTGGGTTGGCGGCGCTTACCGGTCAGATCGAAGAGCGCAAACGGTATATCGCTTCCATCAACAAAGACATGGATGTCATAAGCAGGGAACTGTCTATTTTAGAACGGCAGTTGTCCCGTTTGCAGAGTGACCTTCAGGATAAGAAGAGAAAATACGAATCTTCCGTACAATACCTTTATAAGACTCGTTCGATAGAGGAGAAACTCATGTTTATATTTTCTGCCAACACGCTGGAACAGACCTACCGGCGTTTGCGTTATGTGCGCGAATACGCCACCTATCAACGCTTGCAAGGCGAAGATATTCTGAAAAAGCAAGAGCAGGTGAATGCAAAGAAGAAAGAATTGCAACAGGCTCAGGCGGCAAAGAGTGCATTGTTGAAAGAGCGTGAGGCGGAGAAAGTCAAACTGGAGAAACAGGAGCAAGAGAAGAAAACGCTGATAGCCAACCTGCAAAAGAAACAGCGCGGATTGCAGAACGAGATAGCCAGGAAGCGAAAAGAGGCTTCGCAGCTGAATGCACGCATCGACCGGCTAATTGCAGCCGAGGTGGAGAAAGCACGTAAACGCGCCGAGGAGGAAGCACGCCGTGAGGCGAAAGCCAAAGGAGCATCGGAAGACAAGCGCTCTTCTGCGGCGGCATCTCCTGCAAAGAAGAGAGCGACTCCCCTGGAAAGCTACACTCTGAGTAAGGCGGACAAAGAGTTGTCCGGTAGCTTTGCCGCCAACCGGGGTAAACTTCCCATGCCTATTACCGGCGCTTACATCATCGTCAGTCGTTATGGAGAGTACGCAGTGGAGGGACTTCGCAATGTCAAACTTGATAATAAGGGTATCGACGTGCAAGGAAAGCCCGGAGCCCAGGCACGTGCCATATTCGACGGCAAAGTGGCGGCAGTCTTTCAACTGAATGGACTCTTTAACATCCTTATCCGTCATGGCAACTACATCTCGGTCTATTGCAATCTCTCTTCGGCTTCCGTAAAAACGGGAGACAATGTGAAGACGAAGCAGGAGATAGGCACAATCTTTTCGGATGCGACCGATAACGGACGCACCGTACTGCACTTCCAACTACGTAAAGAAAAAGAAAAGTTGAATCCGGAACCTTGGCTTAATAGATAAGGTTTCCGGTTTGTTCCGTGTTTCTTGATTCCTTACTCCTATAAAAAAGAAAAAGCCCACCGATAAAGGACGATGGGCAAGAGCCTTAAGTTTTCACAACGGAATAATCCTTATTGTGATTTGCTTCAAATTCACAGGTAAAGGTAAGAATAATTTATGGTAGTAGCAATAAAATCATTAAATATTTTTGAAGTGTGAGGATATTGACAAAAATAAGTTGTTTCTAAGTAGTTCAAAGGAAAGAATCTGAAAGCAAATCACAACCGTATAGCAAAAACAGCATCGACCGAGTGGGTTATTTCTAATAGTTCAGATTCATTACTACATAGCTATTCCGATAATTCAGATAAGGCAGTTGACCGCTTTGTACCGTCTCCTGTTCTCCTTATAAATCGCATCCCCCAGCAATACATCCAAGCCTTGAAATGCGATTTATAGAGAGAGCGTTCTCTTTAATCCCAGTGTAATAAGTGAAAAATGATGCTATAAGAAGCACTATCCCGTGCTTTTAAGGCGAAGCGTTTGCTCGTTTGGGATGAGGTTAGCGTAAAGACTTTTTCCACTCGCAAAGAGACACCCCCGTGTGGTAACGCACGGCGCGCTTCATGGAGTCTACCGAACCGAATCCGCACTGCTCGGCCAGTTCGGAATTGGAACTGCGGGTTTGGGCGCGTATCTTCTCTTCGAGCGCCATCAGGCGGTAGCGGTTTACGAAGTTGCAGAAGTTCAGTTGGTAAGTGCGATTGATGTATCCCGAGACATACGTGCGGTTGGAGCGTAGGGCAGAGGCCACATCGATAATGTTGAGCCGGCTGTTGAGATGCATTTTCTGCTCGGTGAAGAGTTTTTCCAAATCTTCGCCAAACAGACTTTGCATGTCTCTGTGCTGACTCTCGTTCTTTGATGCAGTGTCGGCAGCGAAGACTTTGTCTATGCTCAATCTGTGTGTGTCGGGGATGCTTGTTGCGCATCCGGGAGAGAAATAGAATTGCTGGATAATGTCCGGCAAAAGACGTTGCATCCCGGACCTGAACCGACGGCTGTATCCGATGAGCATCCCGACTGAAATGATGCAAATAGCAACGAGTAACAAAGCTATCTCGAACATAATCTCGTGTGATTTTCTTCAAAGATATTGTTTTTTATACTTTTATACATTCTTTAGGAATATGTTGCGTTAAATTTATACGATTTGTTAGTCGTTTTGTACGATTTGTTAGTTTTTTCGGCTGTTTTGCCTATTCTTATGTATCTTTTGCCCTATCCTGCTCATGTTTAAAGAACTACTTTTATGTTGTTAAAACACAGATTATCATTCATTAAAAAATGTATATTATGAAAAGACAACTACTGCTTTTAATGACCTCTCTCTCCGCTTTTCTTTTCTGTTATGTTTCCGGTGTGCCGGCGCGGCAAACGGTGATTCTGCATAGCGACACGGAATCGCTCAATAAGAAAGAGGTGTGGGGCGACGGGGTGAATCGTGTTGTAGAACGTAAGACCGCTAAAGCGAACCTTGTCGTGGGAGGGGTGTGGCGGTCCCGTTCGGACGAAGCAAAGGTGTACATAAAAAGCGACGTGAACGGCACGTGCCGTTACAGGGTGACAGCAACGGAAGAACCGCCTGCCGATTTGGCTACGCAGGGAATGGCAGGTGGAAGCGTGCAGGCGAGCACGCTCTTCCCGCTGACACTCACCGGGCTGGAGGCGGGCGGACTGTATTTACACATGATGCTTGTGCCCGAGGACGGAGGGGTGGCGGTGAGTTCGGTTCTTACCGTGCCCATGCCGTACGATGTGTATTTTTACGATGACTTCGACATATATAATGCGGATGCTTATCCGCAACACTTCTTCCAGAAGTATAACGGTACGGGTACGTCGAAACAAAAGATTCTCATTTCGGAGCAAGCCGATGGAAAAACAGGGGGTGTATTCAGGCTCGAAGGCGCTTCCGGATGGGCTTCCGAGCAGCGCGTTTTGTTGTCGCCCACAACCCAGGGGTTGGTCGTGTGGGAAGCGAATATGAAACTGCTGAGCAAATGGGGCGCTATGATGATAGGGCAGAATGAAGGCGGAGGATGGACGGGCGGTATTGCCCGCATTAATCCCGATCTGAGCGGTTTCGTCTCTCTGATGACGAGTGACTATGGCGTGTCGCTTAAGTATGACCTGAACTTGGAAGCGGGCAGATGGTATAAGGCGAAGATAGTGACGGATATGAGTCTGCGTAAGTTTCAATGTTACATAGATGGCGTGTTGCTTAATCCCGAACCGTTGGATGCCCACCCCTCTTATACACTCGACTACTTCGGTTTGTGCGCAGGACATGGCGGAGAAGTGTACTACGACAACGCCTGTTTCTACCTTAGCAGCGGCGTGCTCACGGGTATAGGTTCTGCAGAGCACGAAAAGGCGGGGATGAGTGTGCAGGCGTTGCCCGGCAGTAAATCTTTTGTGATAAACTTCGGCGAAGAGGAAGCCGAACGGGTGGAGGTGTACAACCTGCAAGGGCTTCTTCATTCGGAGCATAAGGTTGTGTCGTGCTCTGGCTTGACGCTGGATATGAGTGCTTATGCAAGCGGAATGTATCTGCTGAAGGTATACACGAAGCAGGGCGAGGAGTCGTTCAAGATAATGCTAACACCATAGACCGTTGCGATAACGCCGGGTTTATTAGTTATTTGAGTAAGTATTGAATTTTAGGTTTCCCGCATGTGTGCGGAAAATAGCATCGAGCATTTGATGCAACAAGTAGTCTCTGATTGATTGGCAGACCGGCGTGAGGTCTCTCTGCCATCGTTTGTCCGGTCCGGAAGCGGCAGTTCCCACAGGGGGAGGCTGTTGTTTCCGGACTGTTTTTTTTTTGGGGGGGGGCTTCACCCGGTTCTTTTTCTTGAAATGTCCTCTTCCTCCGGATTTCTTCATTCCCCCATCCCGGGTATCAAAAAAACAGTGTCGCCGTTGCATCTCCGTGCCTCGTATTCGCTTGAGGCGCGTTGGGAAAAGAAGCGTGTTTGTGTAACCGTAAAATGCAGAAAATCAGTCTGCTGCAAGGTGTGTAAGGGCTCTCCGTACCATGCCTGTATGGTTCCCGAAACCGCACCCGTGCGGTTCGACTGCCACACCCGTGCGGTTCGGGCACCGTGCCTGTGTCGTTCTCCGGATATAATGCGGGCATTATTTATATAGAATTATTTAGTAATATTTTGTATTCGAAGAGATTATTCTTATCTTTGCCGTCGCAATGGATGAAAGGTGGAGGGGCGATTAAGCTCCTTTTTTTGTTCTTAATGGTATATCAATGATAGAGAAAAAAACTGTTTGCCAACTTGTTGGCGAGTGGCTGGAGGGGAAAGACTATTTCCTCGTGGAGGCGCAGAGTTATCCGGACGGAAGAATTGTGGTGGAGATAGACCACAAGGACGGTGTGTGGATTGAGGATTGCGTGGAGCTGAGCCGTTTCATAGAGTCGAGACTGAACCGGGAAGAAGAAGATTACGAACTCGAAGTGGGTTCGGCGGGTATCGGGCAACCGTTCAAGGTGCTCGAACAGTATCGTTGTCATGTGGGCAAGGAAGTGGAAGTGTTGACCAAAGAAGGGCGCAAACTGAATGGCGTGCTCAAGGCTGCCGATGAAGAGCGCTTTACCGTGACCGTGGAGAAAAAGGTGAAACCCGAAGGGGCCAAGCGTCCTAAACTTGTGCAGGAAGACGAAACTTTTGCATATGATGAAATAAAATATACTAAATATTTAATCAGCTTTAAATAAAAATATGGCTAAAAAAGAAGAAACCGTCAGCTTGATAGATACCTTTTCGGAATTTAAAGAACTGAAGAATATTGACCGCACCACCATGGTGAGCGTGCTTGAGGAGTCGTTCCGTAACGTTATTGCCAAAATGTTCGGCACCGACGAGAACTACGACGTGATTGTGAATCCCGATAAAGGAGACTTTGAAATATGGCGCAACCGCGAGATTGTGGAAGACGGCGAGCTGATAAACCCCAACATGCAGATATCGCTTAGCGAAGCACGGAAGATAGACCCCTCGTTCGAACCGGGTGAGGAAGTGACCGACGAGGTGCATTTCGCTAAGTTTGGCCGGCGGGCAATCCTGAATCTTCGCCAGACGCTTGCCTCGAAGATTCTGGAACTGGAAAAAGACAGTATCTACAATAAATATATAGATAAGGTGGGAACCATCATCAATGCGGAGGTGTACCAGATATGGAAAAAAGAAATACTGCTTCTGGATGATGACGGAAATGAATTGCTGCTTCCCAAATCGGAACAGATACCCAGCGATTTCTACCGCAAGGGTGAAACGGCGCGTGCCGTGGTGGCACGGGTGGACAACCACAACAACAATCCCAAAATCATCCTATCGCGCACATCGCCCGTGTTCCTGCAACGGCTGTTCGAGGTGGAAGTTCCGGAGATAAACGACGGTTTGATTACAATAAAGAAAATAGCGCGCATACCCGGCGAACGCGCCAAGATAGCGGTGGAATCGTATGACGACCGCATAGACCCCGTGGGAGCCTGCGTGGGTGTAAAGGGAAGCCGCATCCACGGCATTGTGCGCGAGTTGCGTAACGAGAACATCGATGTTATCAACTACACGTCCAATACTCAGCTCTTTATCCAACGCGCGCTAAGTCCGGCAAAGGTCTCTTCCATACGCCTTAACGAGGAAGAGAAAAAAGCGGAAGTGTTCCTGAAACCGGAAGAGGTATCGCTTGCCATCGGTAAGGGAGGACTCAACATCAAACTTGCCAGCATGCTCACCGAATACACCATCGATGTGTTCCGCGAACTGGACGAAGCCATTGAGGATGAGGATATCTATCTGGATGAGTTCAAGGATGAAATAGACGCGTGGGTGATAGACTCTATCAAAGCGATTGGGCTCGATACGGCAAAATCCGTACTGAACGCTCCGCGTGAAAGGTTGATAGAGAAGACCGACCTTGAAGAAGAGACGGTGGATGAGGTGCTTCGTATCCTGAGAGCGGAGTTTGAAGAGGACAATTAATAATAAAAGAGGTATATTGCCTGTGCCGTTTGAGTGCACGGGCATTCCATGTTATAAAGATATATGACGATAAGGTTAAATAAAGTAACAAGAGATTTGAATGTAGGAATTTCGACGGTAGTTGAATTCTTGCAGAAGAAGGGTTTTGCCGTAGAGACGAACCCCAACACCAAAATCAGCGAAGAGCAGTATGCGCTCCTCGTGAAGGAGTTCAGTACAGACAAGAATCTTAGACTTGAGTCGGAACGTTTTATTCAGGAACGGCAAAATAAAGACCGTAATAAAACTTCGGTGGCGATAGACGGTTACGAAACCGAAAAGAGTAAATCCGAAGAAATAAAGACGGTGGTTCCCGAAGAGGTGCGTCCGAAGTTTAAACCTGTCGGAAAAATAGATTTGGACAAACTGAACAAACGTCCCTCGCCCCCGGCGGAGAAAGTGGAGAAGCAAGAATCCCCCGTGGTGGAGACTGAACCGGAGCAAGACACTCCGGAGGAAGCACCGCTTTTGCCCGTGGCGGAAGAATATGCGGAACCTCGCCGGGAAACGAGCGAACCGGGAACGTTGAAACCCGAAGAAAACGCTGAAGAAGCTCCTGAGGTAAGCGAACCGGAAATGCCGGAACCGGAGGAAGAGAAGGAATCGGAAACCACTCCGGAAGGAAGCGAAGAGGAAATCTTTACCCTGCAGAAACCGGAATTTGTGTCGAAAATCAACATCATCGGACAGATAGACCTCGCCACGCTGAATCAGTCGACCCGTCCGAAGAAGAAGAGCAAGGAGGAAAAACGCAAGGAGCGTGAGGAAAAAGAGAAGATACGCCAGGATCAGCGCAAACAGATGAAGGACGCGATTATCAAAGAGATTCGCGGCGATGAATCCGGTTTGAGAGACGGCGACGGCAGTAAGAAGAAACGGAACCGCATCAACAAGGAGAAGGTGGATATCACCAACGTTTCGAACTTCCAGCGTGATGGCGGTAGGAATGCCGTACAGCAGCGTGACAACGCCGGCAAGGGCAATGCCCGTGGCAAAGACAGATTCAAGAAACCCGTGCTTAAGCAGGAGGTGAACGAAGAAGATGTGGCCAAACAGGTGAAAGAAACGCTTGCGCGACTGACCTCGAAAGGCAAGAATAAAGCCGCCAAATACCGTAAGGAAAAGCGCGAAATGGTGTCCAACCGTATGCAGGAACTGGAAAGTCAGGAAATGGCTGAAAGCAAGATACTGAAACTCACCGAGTTCGTGACTGCCAACGAATTGGCAAACATGATGGACATCTCAGTAACCCAGGTAATCGCCACTTGCTTGAGCATCGGTATCATGGTTTCCATCAACCAGCGTCTGGATGCGGAAACCATAAACCTTGTGGCGGAAGAGTTCGGTTACAAAACGGAATACGTGAGCGCCGAGGTGGCACAAGCCATTGTGGAAGAAGAGGATGCCGAAGAGGACCTCCAACCGCGCGCCCCGATTGTGACGGTAATGGGTCACGTAGACCACGGTAAGACTTCGCTGCTCGACTACATCCGCAAGGCAAACGTGATTGCAGGAGAGGCGGGAGGTATCACACAGCACATAGGGGCCTACAACGTGAAACTCGAAGACGGACGGCGGATTACTTTCCTCGATACACCGGGACACGAGGCGTTTACGGCTATGCGTGCCCGTGGAGCCAAGGTAACCGACGTGGTAATCATCATCGTCGCTGCCGACGACAACGTGATGCCGCAAACCAAGGAGGCCATCAATCATGCCATGGCGGCGGGTGTGCCCATTGTGTTTGCAATCAACAAGATAGACAAACCTACCGCCAATCCCGATAAGATAAAAGAAGAACTTGCGGGTATGAACTTCCTCGTGGAAGAATGGGGAGGTAAATACCAGTCTCAGGATATCTCAGCCAAGCAGGGATTGGGTGTGAAGGAACTCCTCGAAAAGGTGCTTCTGGAAGCCGAGATGCTGGAACTCAAAGCCAACCCCGACCGGAAAGCCACAGGTTCCATCATCGAGTCGTCGCTGGACAAGGGACGTGGCTATGTGGCTACGATGCTCGTCTCCAACGGAACGCTCCGCGTGGGCGACATCGTGCTGGCAGGAACCTCCTACGGTAAGGTGAAAGCCATGTTCAACGAAAGGAACCAGCGTATGAAAGAAGCGGGACCGGCCGAACCGGTGCTGATTCTGGGCTTGAACGGCGCTCCCGCCGCGGGAGATACGTTCCACGTAATCGACACCGACCAGGAAGCACGCGAAATAGCCAATAAACGTGAGCAGTTGCAGCGCGAACAAGGACTGCGTACGCAGAAGATGCTGACGCTGGACGAAGTGGGCCGCCGCTTGGCGCTGGGCGATTTCCACGAACTGAACATTATCGTGAAAGGCGACGTGGATGGCTCGGTAGAAGCGTTGAGCGACTCACTGATAAAGCTCTCTACCGAACAAATACAGGTGAATGTCATCCACAAGGGCGTGGGGCAGATATCGGAGTCCGACGTATCGTTGGCTGCCGCTTCGGATGCCATTATCATCGGATTCCAGGTACGTCCTTCCACTGCCGCTTCCAAACTGGCGGAGAACGAGGGAGTGGACATTCGCAAATACTCGGTTATCTACGATGCAATAGAGGAAGTTAAGTCTGCCATGGAGGGCATGTTGGCTCCCACGCTCAAAGAGCAGGTGACGGCTACCATCGAAGTGCGCGAGGTATTCAACATCAGCAAAGTCGGTCTGGTGGCCGGAACCGTTGTGAAGACCGGAAAGGTTAAACGCTCGGATAAGGCACGTTTGATTCGCGATGGAATCGTTATCTTTACAGGCTCCATCAACGCACTCAAACGCTTCAAAGACGATGTGAAGGAAGTCGGTACAAACTTTGAATGCGGTATCAGCCTGACAAACTGTAACGATATCAAAGTAGGCGACATCATTGAATCCTACGAGGAAGTGGAAGTAAAGCAAACACTGTAATGAACAGCGGAACGCAAGAGGCGCGTCGAAATGGAATACGCGGTTGAATGCGGCTCTTCGTTCGTGCAAGATAAGTAAAAGCAACGGATAACCGGCGATTGATGAGCAAAGGCATTGTCAATGGCAGGTTATCCGTTCTTTATCACTATAATCGGGCGGGGAAGAGGATTCTCGGAATGTTGTTCGTTGATTGGTCGAATCGTTTTTTTATATAACACTATGGTTACAGTCGACTTGGTTTTCCTTTTTTTATTGCTGGCGGGAGCCGTGACGGGTTTTATCAAGGGATTCATAAAACAATTGGCTTCCATACTGGGGCTTATTGTGGGACTGCTGGCGGCAAAAGCATTATATGTTTCGCTTGCAGCTAAACTTTATCCGGCGATTACGGAATCTGTAACGGGGGCCCAGGTGTTGGCATTCTGCATGATATGGATTGCCGTACCGTTGCTCTTCGCACTGGCTGCCTCACTGCTCACCAAAGCGATGGAGGCTATCTCTTTGGGAGGTGTCAATCGCCTGCTGGGAGCTGTTTTGGGCGTAGCAAAAACGTTTCTGCTGCTCTGTCTGTTGGTGTACGTGGTGGAATATGTGGATTCCGAAAATTCCCTCATTAGCCAAACAAAGAAGCAGGAGTCTGTGTTATATTATCCCATAAGAACGTTTGCGGATATCTTCCTGCCCGCAGTTAAAGAAGTTACGGAACAATATATATTTGAAAAATGATGCAACCCGAAGAACCCAATAAATATGTAAAAGAGTTCACGAAGGAGAAATATAAGTACGGGTTCACGACCGACGTGCACACCGAGATTATCGAGCAAGGTCTGAACGAAGACATCATACGCTTGATTTCCTCCAAGAAGAACGAACCGGAATGGTTGCTTGACTTCCGGTTGAACGCCTATCGCCATTGGCTTACGCTGGAGATGCCTACATGGGCGCATCTGCGCATCCCGGAGATAGATTATCAAGCAATTTCATACTATGCCGATCCGCTTGCCAAAAAGAAGAACGCTCCTAAAAGCATGGAGGAGGTGGATCCCGAACTGGTCAAGACCTTTAATAAACTGGGTATCCCGTTGGAGGAGCAGATGGCGCTGAGCGGCATTGCGGTAGATGCCGTGATGGACTCGGTGTCGGTGAAAACCACTTTTAAGGAGACGCTTATGGAGAAGGGAATCATCTTCTGTTCCTTTAGCGAAGCAGTGAAAGAACACCCTGATTTGGTGCAGAAGTATTTAGGCTCCGTGGTGGGATATCGTGATAACTTTTTTGCCGCACTGAATTCCGCCGTATTCTCAGACGGCTCGTTCGTTTATATTCCCAAGGGTGTGCGTTGCCCGATGGAACTTTCTACTTATTTTCGTATCAATGCCCGGAATACGGGGCAGTTCGAACGTACGTTGATTGTGGCGGACGACGACTCTTACGTATCCTATCTGGAAGGATGTACAGCCCCCATGCGCGATGAGAACCAATTGCACGCCGCAATTGTGGAAATTGTGGTGCACGACCGGGCGGAGGTGAAGTACAGCACGGTGCAAAACTGGTATCCGGGCGACTCCGAAGGAAAAGGCGGGGTATACAACTTCGTTACCAAACGCGGTAACTGTAAAGGCGTGGGCAGTAAGCTGTCTTGGACGCAGGTTGAAACAGGTTCGGCTATAACATGGAAATACCCTTCTTGCATACTGACGGGTGATAATTCGACTGCGGAGTTTTACAGTGTTGCCGTGACAAATAACATGCAGCAGGCAGACACCGGGACAAAGATGATTCACTTGGGTAAGAACACGCGCAGCACCATTGTGAGCAAGGGAATCTCTGCCGGACGGAGTGAGAACTCGTATCGCGGGTTGGTGCGTGTGGCGCAGAAAGCAGACAATGCCCGGAACTACAGCCAGTGCGATTCGCTGCTGCTGGGCGACAAATGCGGAGCGCACACATTCCCGTACATGGATATTCACAATGACACCGCTGTGGTAGAACACGAAGCAACTACCAGCAAAATCAGCGAAGACCAGATATTCTACTGCAACCAGCGGGGAATATCGACGGAGGATGCCATCGGTCTCATCGTAAACGGATATGCCAAGGAAGTGCTGAATAAGTTGCCGATGGAGTTTGCGGTAGAGGCTCAGAAATTGTTGTCTATCTCACTGGAAGGCAGCGTAGGATAAATAAATACAGTAAAACATTATGTTAGAGATAAAAGATTTGCATGCCAATGTGAATGGCAAGGAGATATTGAAAGGAATCAACCTGACAGTGAAGCCGGGCGAGGTACACGCTATCATGGGACCTAACGGTTCGGGAAAGAGCACGCTCTCGTCCGTGCTGGTAGGTAACCCAGCCTTTGAGGTAACCAAAGGCGAAATCACTTTCTGCGGGCAGAACCTGCTCGAACTTTCTCCCGAAGACCGCAGCCACGAAGGTATCTTCCTCAGTTTCCAGTATCCGGTGGAGATACCGGGCGTGAGTATGGTTAACTTCATGCGGGCGGCGGTAAACGAACAGCGTAAGTACAAGGGGCTTCCGGCTCTTACGGCGAGTGAGTTTCTGAAGTTGATGCGTGAGAAACGCGCCATAGTGGAGTTGGATAACAAACTGGCGAACCGTTCGGTGAATGAAGGTTTTTCCGGTGGAGAGAAAAAACGCAATGAGATATTTCAGATGGCGATGCTGGAGCCGAGACTCAGCATTCTGGACGAAACAGACTCCGGACTGGACATCGACGCGCTGCGCATCGTGGCCGAGGGTGTGAACAAACTCAAAACGGCGGACAACAGTACGATTGTGATAACTCACTACCAACGATTGCTGGATTACATCAAGCCCGATGTGGTGCATGTGCTTTACAAGGGGCGTATTGTGAAGACGGCAGGTTCCGAACTGGCGTTGGAACTTGAGGAGAAAGGCTACGACTGGATAAAGAAAGAGTTGGGAGAGTGAACACTGCTTGCCCGCATCCGTACTAACCGAATGAATTATGAATGCAGAACAACAATATATAGAGCTTTTCTCGCAGGCGGAGGCTATGATTTGCCGTCATAGCGCCAAGGTGCTGAACTCACCGCGGGCTACGGCTTTTGCTGACTTCGAGCGTTTGGGATTTCCTACGCGCAAGTTGGAAAAATATAAATATACCGACCTTAGTAAGTTCTTCGAACCTGACTACGGTTTGAACCTAAAACGTCTGGATATGCCGGTGAACCCTTATCAGGTGTTCAAGTGCGATGTCCCGAACATGAGTACATCCCTGTATTTTGTGGTAAACGACGCTTTCTACAATAAAGAACTTCCCGCCGTTCAACTGCCGGAAGGAGTGCTTTTCGGCAGTCTGAAGGAAATAGCCGAACGTCATCCGGAGCTTGTGGGAAAGTATTACGGAAAACTGGCGGATACTTCGAAAGATGGCGTCACGGCTTTTAACACGGCATTCGCGCAAGACGGCGTAGTGTTGTATGTCCCGAAGAATGTCGTGCTGGAACGTCCCATACAGTTGGTGAACGTGTTGCGTGGAGATGTGGATTTCCTTGTGAATCGCCGTGTGCTCATTGTGCTTGAAGACGGTGCGCAGGCACGCATCCTGATGTGCGACCATGCGATGGATCATGTGAAGTTTCTTGCCACTCAGGTTATGGAGGTGTTTGTTGGAGAAAATGCCGTGTTCGACCTCTACGAGTTGGAAGAAACGCATACGGGTACGGTACGCATCAGCAATCTCTATCTGAAACAGGGCGCCAACAGCAATGTGTTGCTCAACGGTATGACGTTGCACAACGGCGTGACGCGCAATACCACGGAAGTGACGCTGGCGGGTGAAAGAGCGCAGACGAACCTTTGCGGAATGGCGATTACCGACAAAAACCAGCATGTAGACAATCATACCAGCATAGACCATGCCGTGCCTCGTTGCGAGAGCAGAGAACTGTTTAAGTACGTGCTCGACGACCATTCCACGGGAGCTTTTTCCGGTTTGGTACTGGTTCGTCCCGATGCGCAGCACACGCGTTCGGAGCAGACCAACCGCAATCTTTGTCTGACGAGGGATGCCCGCATGTACACCCAACCGCAACTGGAAATCTATGCGGACGACGTGAAATGCAGTCACGGAGCCACTGTGGGGCAACTCGATGAAAATGCGCTGTTCTATATGCGGCAGCGCGGTGTCTCCTTGCGCGAGGCCCGTTTGCTGCTGATGTTTGCGTTTGTGAACGAAGTCATCGACACCATCCGTCTCGATGCGCTGAAAGAACGTCTGCACATGCTGGTGGAGAAACGCTTCCGTGGAGAGTTGAGCAGGTGCCATCAGTGTACGGGCTGCAAATAGATTCTCTTTTGCCCGATTCTCAACTTAAAAACTTACGTAACGTGTTATTGCAAAAAATAAGGGAAGATTTCCCCATTTTGGGACGAACGGTGTATAACAAACCTCTCGTCTATCTCGACAACGGAGCCACTACGCAGAAGCCCCGTTGCGTGGTGGATGCGATGACGGATGAATACTACTCTGTGAATGCCAACGTGCACCGTGGAGTTCATTTCCTCTCGCAGCAAGCCACGGAACTGCACGAGTCGAGCCGCGAGACGGTAAGACGCTTCATCAACGCGGCTTCTGCCAACGAGATTATATTTACCCGCGGTACCACGGAGAGCATCAATCTGCTGGCATCTTGCTTCGGTGAAGCGATGATGAGTCCCGGCGACGAGGTGATTCTGTCCGTGATGGAGCATCACAGCAACATCGTACCCTGGCAGATGCTTGCCGCGAAGAAAGGTATCGGGCTGAAGGTGATACCGATGAACGATCGCGGCGAACTCCTGTTGGAGGAGTATGAGAAACTGTTTTCGGAACGTACGAAGCTGGTGAGTGTGATGCACGTATCCAATGTGCTGGGTACGGTGAATCCGGTGAGGCAGATGATTGATGCCGCACATGCCAGAGGAGTTCCTTGTCTGATAGACGCGGCGCAGTCCGTTCCGCACATGCGGGTGGACGTGCAGGAACTGGATGCGGACTTCCTTGTGTTTTCAGCCCATAAGGTGTACGGCC
>JBHADT010000121.1:0-7444 GCA_041855205.1 Bacteroides sp. | reverse complement strand
TGACATGGATTTTCTGGTCTTCCGTCTGGACCTGGGCATCGGACTGCACAATCCGTATGACACCGGAAAGTCGGGCTACTACAATATCCCCCGTTTTAAGGATAGCATGGCATTGCATTTTGCCATCGGTTATCCTTTTTAAGGAAACTTGAAAACAAAAGATAATCATTTCTTTTTTTTTGATACCTTACCTTTATAAAGCGGAAGCCGGCAAAACGGCCTTATCCATATTTGACATAACAAGCACATTGCACACATTCTATCTTGATGCCCTCTGCTGGAAGTATAGATGCAGCACGCCCGGCATATACTTGCTGCACGGTGGAGATATATCTAACGTCTGATATCTATCCTATACTAACTTCAGTATTGAGAAAAGTACATAAAGGAAGAGTTTCTTTTATTGGATTTTAACAATAAATTCTTTACTTTTACACCCGTTTCATTTGAATTAATCCCGACAATGATTCCAGAGCCAGAAGTTGTAGAGGAATTTGCCTCCGGCAGCCATGAAGCCTTCCACCGGATATTCAAGCTGTTTTATCCTAAAGTATATGCTTTTATACGAGGATTTATAAAGGATGCGTACGAATCGGAGGATTTAACCCAAATTGTATTCATCAAGCTATGGGAAAAGAGAGAGGCTTTTCTCAAGGTTCATCATTTTGACTCTTATCTGTTTACGCTAACCAAATATACGGTCTACAATTATATTTCGGCTAAAAAGACTGATGTGTCATGGAATGAAAACAACATTCCGGAAACATCCGACGAATATACGCCCCATGACGAACTGATAGCGAAAGACCTGCAATTACTGATGGATATGGTGGTGAGCAAGATGCCGCCCAAAAGAAAACTGATTTATGAATTAAGCAGAAAGAAAGGGCTATCCAACGAACAAATAGCAGAAAAGCTGGGAATACAGAAAAAGACAGTGGAAAATCATCTGAACATTGCTCTGAACGAACTTAGAGAAACCCTTTCGCTCTCCGTTTTACTTTATTTAATATTGTCGGCTTAGGTGTGACGCAGCATCCAGATGTCTTCTATAATATATAATACGAAAAATGAATAACTACATACATAAGATAATAGACTTCTTCTTTCATCATGATGTCTCCGACGAAATGGCAACCCGGGTATATAGACGCATGGTTTCTCCTACAGAAGATAAAATGAGGGAAGAAGCCGTTGCACGTATCTGGAACAAATTGAACAATGCCTCCTGCCCCGAAGAGAAAATAGAGAAGGCTTTTCATCAGTTAGAGTCTTCTATCAAAGATGAAAAGCGAACAGAATCCGTGGCAGCACCCAAACGCAAGCAGATTCTGAGAAGGATCAGTCCGGTCAGGGTGGCTGCCTTTTGGACCATCCCCCTAATCATGGCATGCCTTTCTGCCTACTACTATTACTCTACCCAAAGCTATGTGGCACAAAAGCTGTCCGAAGTGACTTACGTGCAACATTATGCCGCCATAGGAACACGCAACGAAGTGCTTTTGCCCGACGGAAGTAAAGTGTGCCTCAATGCGGGAACATTATTGATTTATCCCTCCACATTCGCTTCTGAAGCCCGGAGTGTCTATCTCTCGGGAGAAGCATTTTTTGAGGTCGCAAAAGACAAAGAGCATCCTTTCACCGTCACGACCAATCATTTGACCCTGAAGGTGCTCGGCACCACATTCAACGTTTCTGCCTACCCTGACAACAATCAGGTAATGGCCACTTTAGAGACCGGAAAATTGCAGGTGAAAGTGAATGAACAACCGGCAGAATATTTTTTAGAGCCTAACGACCAATTAATCTATACACCCGCCACCGGAAAGATACAACGGCATAAGGTCAACACCGCATTGTACTCCAACTGGAAGACGGGTGGACTCTTCTTCGGCAACACACCGTTCAGCGATGTATTGCATACACTGGAGCGTGTCTACGGAGTAAAATTCCAACTACACACGTCTGCTTACCAAAATCAAAGCCTGAGAGTTCATTTCAACAAGGACGAATCGTTAGAGCATGTACTTCAAATCATAAAGATATTGATTCCGGGCATAGAATATGAGATTGCGGACAAAAACATATACGTAAAGTGAGCCGTTAGCGTTTATTAACAAAATACTCATAGGTGTAGTTTCTTCTCATGCGGTCTTTATAATGTACGTACACCTTTTTTGTTACTAAATCTAATTAAAATGAAGAAGAAATTAGTCAGAGTATTATGGACTATGGCATTGGCCTTAGTCGGCAGTTTCCCGGTCAATGCACAGAAAGTTTCCTTCAATGGAGAACGTCTGTCTTTAAAGCAAGCGTTTGAAAAAATCGAATCAGTTTCGAAGTATAAGATTGCTTATAACACCTCCCAATTAGACATCAACAGGCAGGTTGTTCTGAATCAAAAAGAGCAAGACGTATTACAGGTCTTATCTGATTTGCTGAAAGGGACCGATTATTCATATCAAGTGACGGACAACTATATCGTCATCACCCAGAAAGAGAAAAACCGAAAAATCAGAGGCAGCATTAAAGATTCGGCCGGAGAGCCCATCATCGGCGCCAACGTGATTCTGAAAGGAGATGCCACCATCGGAACCATCACAAACATAGATGGGAATTTCGATTTGTCTGTTCCGGCCGATGCCGTTCTGCAAATATCATATGTCGGATACAATACGCAGGACGTTGCCGTGGGCAACCAATCCTCTCTTAACATTGTTCTGAAAGAAGATGCGGCAACGCTGGACGAAGTAGTGATTGTGGGATATGGTTCGCAAAAGAAAGTCAACGTAATCGGTTCCATTGCAGCGGTAGACAGCAAAGCACTGGAATCGCGTGCTGTGGCAGACGTCTCCAATATGCTGACCGGACAGATGTCGGGCGTAACCATTACGCAGGCCAACGGTAATCCGGGACAAGATGCCGGCACCATCCGCATCCGCGGTGTCGGCTCATTCGGAGCAACGCCCAACCCTTTAATCTTGGTGGATGGGCTTCCCGGCTCTTTAAGCGATTTGACACCGGCCGACATTGACAACATTTCGGTTTTGAAAGATGCCTCTTCTGCTGCCATTTATGGTTCACGCGCTGCAAACGGCGTCATTTTAGTCACAACCAAGAAAGGAAAGGAAGGTAAGGCCCACATTACCTACAATGGTTCGGTAGGTATGAGTCAGGCTACGGAGTTGCCCGAACTGGCCCATTCATATGAATACGCGGAATTTTATAATATGGCCACGCAAACCAATTCGTACACCCCCGAAATGATTCAAAAATATCGCGACGGGGCAGACCCTGACAACTATGCAGACGAAAGGTATCTCGAAGACCTATTGGGAGGGCATGCACTGCAAACCAAGCACGAATTGAGCGTCAGCGGCGGTACGGAAAAAGTACAATACATGGCATCGCTGGGCTACTTGCGCCAAAACGGTTTGCTGGCTCGCAACTATTATAACCGCTATAACGGGCGTGTCAACCTAAGCGCAGAATTGACAAAGAACTTAAGACTGCAAATCCACTTGAGCGGAATGGCTTCCGACCGTCACGAGCCGTCTACTCCGGGCATCTTGGACAACGGAGGATTTAAAGGTATCATATCCAATGCTGTCCGTTTTCCGGGCTTAACCCCGACTTATCTACAGAATGGCGAAATAGGCTTAGGCCCTAAACTGCAAGGAACACCTGTGGCATGGATGAATTGCGCATCGACATACAGTGAAGATTATGATAAGTTTACAAACAACATCGAACTGTCGTATCAACCGATAAGCGGCCTGAGACTGAAAGTAATCGGAGGTTATAACTATACGTTGGGACATGTCCGCCATTATCGTTGCGACATGGTTCTCACCGGTGGAAAGAGCACTGGCCCTTCGACATTGAACGATGAAATGACACGCACGGTCTATAAGACCTTTCAGGCCGTGGCCGATTATGAAAAGACCTTAGGCAAGCACAACGTTGCCGCATTGGTGGGGTATACATGGGAAGACGAGGGACAGCGTAACTTGTCGGGAACCCGTAACAATTTCCCTTCTGATGACGTGCCTTTCTTAAATGCCGGTGGAGCAGACGGACAGACCAATCAGGGTGGAGGTTATGATTGGGCTTTGCAATCCATATTCGGCCGTTTGACTTACAACTACGACCAACGTTATTTATTTGAAACCACCATGCGCTATGACGGCTCTTCCCGTTTCCCGACAAACAGCAAGTACGGTTTCTTCCCTTCTGTGGCTGCCGGATGGCGCATTTCAGAAGAACAATTCTGGAAAGAGAACGAGCACTTGGCTTTTATCAACAACCTGAAGCTGAAAGCCTCTTATGGTGTATTGGGTAATAACAACATCGGAAACTATCCCTATCAGTCTGTCTACGCATTAAGTCAGGCACAGAACTATGTATTTGGCGGTGTCTATACACAAGGAGCAGCCGTCACCACTTACGTTGACCCTACTCTGAAATGGGAGCGTACCCGCACGGCCGACATCGGCATTGAAACATCTTTCTTCAACAACAAACTGACATTCAATGCATCGTATTTCTACCGAAAAACCACAGATGTATTATACAAACCAGCCGCAAGCTACTCTTCCATTTTCGGCTTGAGTGTTTCTCAAGTGAATACCGGTGAGCTGGAGAATAAAGGTTGGGAGTTTGAAATTGGACATCAAAACACAATTGGTAAGTTCCGTTATCATATCAACGGCAATTTCTCCATCATCAAGAATAAAGTGCTGACATTGGGAATGGGAAATGTTACCCAGAACAATGGCATGATAGGTAATGGCAACGACTTGTTCATCGGCTATCCGATGCAGATGTTTTATGGTTACAAGACAGACGGCATTTTCCTCACGAATGATGAAGTAAAAGACTGGCACGACCAAAGCGCGATAGCCAAAGGCTCTAAAGCCGGAGACATCCGCTACGTTGACACCACCGGAGACGGTAAGGTTACGCCGGACGATAAAGTATTCTTAGGTTCCCGTATTCCTAAATACACTTTCGGCCTGAACTTTGGCGGAGAGTATAAGGGCTTCGACTTTAGCGTATTGCTTCAAGGAGTTGCCAAAGTACAAGGCATGCTGTCTGTCTATGCAGGCCACGCTTTCTATCAGGAAGGAAATATCCAGAAATGGCAAATGGAGAATTGTTGGAATGTGCAGCAAGACAACCGTTACCCTGAATATCCCCGATTGGAAGTCATGTCTAATGCCGGCAGCAACAATACTTTGACTTCGGACTTTTGGGTATTGGATGCTTCCTACTTAAAAGTACGCAATGTTTCGTTAGGCTATACATTGCCCATCCAAACAGCAAAAAAGCTGAGAACAAACGGCATACGTTTCTATCTGTCGATGGACAATCCTTTCACTTTCAAGAGCTATCGTAAAGGATGGGATCCTGAAAATACGGACAACGACGGGCAATACTATCCTACTATGTCGACTTATACCATGGGATTAATATTAAAATTCTAATGCTTTATGAAAAGATTTATATATATAGTTCTTACAGTTTTCTCTGCTTCATTTTCATTTCAGGCATGTGATTTGGAGCGCTATCCTTTAACAGATTTGTCGGAAGATAAATTCTGGAATGATGATAAAAATGCCGAATTGGCGTTGACGTCCTTATACAGAGGCAGTATTACAAACGGAGTGGAATTTAATGTCTCCGATTTCTGGTCATATCACGGCTTGCTGTTTATGGAGCACTTGACGGACAATGCCTACGACCGTCGCGGCGAGAACAATCCGTTCTTCAGCATATCCAGCGGCAAGTTACTGAACAATAACGCTTTTATCAAGAACTATTGGTCCTCGGCCTACAAGCGCATAGGCTTGTGCAATCGCTTCCTCGAAGGTATTGCCACCGCTCCCGACTCGGAACGAAAAACACGGATGATTGCCGAAGCCCGCTTCCTGCGTGCCACTCAATATCATTATTTGGCAAGCTATTTCAAAGATGTACCATTAGTAACCAAGACATTGAGCGGTGAGGAAGCGAATACGGTTACGAAAGAAACACAGGCCAATATTTTGTCTTGGTGTATCACCGAATTCAAGGAAGCAGCTGCAAATCTTCCACGCTTTAAAGACATTCCCAACAGTCAAACAGGCCGTGCCTGCAAACAAGCCGCTTTGGCTTTTCTGGGCAGAACCTGCATGCTCAAGCAAAATTGGGCAGAGGGTGCTGCCGCATATAAAGAAATAATCAGTTATGGCGACAACTCGATCCATCCGACCTACAAGGAACTTTTCATGCCAGAAACCGGAGTAGGCAATCAAGAAAACATCTTCTATATCTCTTATCTGGAAAACTACTTTGGTTGCGGCGTCCCCCAACATATCCTGCCTGCCAAAGATGGCGGATGGAGTTTGTCTAACCCATCGGCGGGGCTATTCGAGTCTTATGAGTTCAAAGACGGAACTCCGTTCAGCTATGATGACCCGCGCTACGATCCCCAAAGTTTAGGTAAAGACCGTGATCCACGCTTGGACTATACCATTTATTACAACGGAGCAACTTTCATGGGAACGGAATATCGCATGCATCCGGACTATGAAGCGTCAAAAAAAGAACGGTTGGATTATTCTTCCGAAGCATCCAGAACAGGTTTTATGTGGCGCAAATATTTCGATGGGAATCCTATCAACGATTTAAAGAGCTATAGTGCCGTGACTCCCGTCATCAGATATGCAGAAGTATTGCTAAGCTATCTGGAATGTATGATCGAAAGCGGACAGACCATCGAACAGTCTTTATTGGATGCAACCGTTAATCTTGTACGTGGACGCGCCGACGTAAAGATGCCGCCAATTACAGAAACGAATCCAGATAAATTGCGTGAGTTGGTTCGTCTGGAACGTCGTATCGAATTGGCCTACGAAGGTATAAGATACTGGGACTTGCTACGCTGGAATATAGCTCACGAGGTACTTGTCGGCGAGGTATGGGGTGCTCCTTATCCTAATTCTAAAACCTATGCGTCCTCCAGTAAGTTTATAGACCCGTCAGGTCATTTCCGTTGGTATGTAGGAAGACGGGATTTTCGCAATCCTCAAGATTACAAATGGCCTGTTCCGTTGTCTGAACAAAATATAAATCCTAACTTGCGCGAATAATTCCAATCATCAGAGAGATGCGTCAAAAAAAAGACGCCTGCAATATAATAAGGTGCAGATTACCCGGTATTCATACGATTCTGTAAACGAATGTAGTAAACGCCGAGTAAATCTGCACCTGAAAAAGAGCTATAAAGATGTATTGTAAAACCTATCCGAAAAAAACAAAACTTATGAAAAACCGACACTTAGCATTCACTCTTCTCACACCGATAGTATGTTCTGCTTTGCCAACAAAAGCCCAAAACATAAAAAGCAACAAGGTGACCAACCGAGAACGGCCTAATGTGATCATTATTCTGGCTGACGAC
>JBHADT010000120.1:0-66722 GCA_041855205.1 Bacteroides sp. | reverse complement strand
AGCCCTCCCGTTCCAGCCGTTTTCGTACAGGTTCCAACAAACGGTAGGCACGTTGCGGCTCTCGGACGTATAGTTTGTCTATATAGTCGATGTCGAGCGTGTCTGCGGCATGGCAATATATCGTAAACAAGCCTAATAAGCAAGTGATGAATAATTTCATAGTTATCTAAAATGATTGCAAAAATAATGAGTTCGATATAATTCTACAAACTCTTTTTTTTGATTATTAGCAATATGGCGATTGTAGCAACAGTCAATGATGAGCTAAAGAACATTTGTTATATAGAATATACGCGCCACAGATCATTTGTCAACTTCATTTCAAACTTAATTGGAGGGCTTTGGAAAACGCTGTGTAGGATGCCCCTAAAACCAAGCGATTCTATCCCCTTGTGCCAAAATAATCCTGCCCATTGATTCCAATATAAAAATGTCCCTGTCAGTGAAGTGTCCCAAAAAGTTTTATGTCCAACTTTTGGGAGAACGGAAAAAGGGAAAAAATGTGTCGGAACTACTCTATATCCTTGATACCTGCAAGTGCATCGACAATGGAAAGAGGTAATGACACAGGCAGAACATTAGAAAATACTGACAGCCGTTTTAGTGGTTAACAGTTCCAATGCTTTCATTCCCATAACGGAGTTACCTTTCCGGTTGAGTCGAGGGCTCCACACGGCTACCGCATATTTACGCGGGCAGATAGCTGCGATGCCTCCTCCCACACCGCTTTTCCCGGGCAGTCCTACCAGGTAGGAGAATTCACCGGCTTCATCGTAAAAGCCGCATGTCTGCATGATGGCGTTTATGCGCTTTACCTGCGAGGTGGTGAGTGTCGTGTCTTCGAAATTGAAACTACGGGTATGATCGGCAAAAGGCAGAAAAGCATTAGCCAGTTGGCGACAACTCATCATGAGCGAGCATTGTCTGAAGTAGAAACGCAACACTCTTTCTATATCGTTCTCAATGTTGTGATGATACTTCAGTATATTGGCGATGGCTGCGTTCAGAAAACCATTGTCTCTTTCCGATACAGCCATACTTTCATTGTATTGTATCGAATCGTCGCCACAGAGTTGTCGTACAAACGACAGGTATTCCTTTTCAGGATATTCGAGCGTAGAAAGCAATATATCCGTCATGACTAATGCACCGGCATTGATAAGAGGATTACGTGGAATTCCTTTCTCCATTTCCAGTTGGAATATGGAGTTGAACGCATTGCCCGAAGGTTCTACCCCGATACGCTTCCATAGGTCGTTCCCTTTCCGGCTGAAACTCATGGCAAGAGAAAAGACTTTCGATATACTCTGAATGGCAAACCGTTCATCGCTTTCGCCTTGCGCGTATTCTTTGCCTTCGATAGTACACAAGCAAATGCCATAGCTGTCCGGATTGACCTTGAGCAACTCGGGTATATAATTTGCGGGTTCTCCTATGTGCGCATATGGCTTTATCTCTTGATAAATCTCTTTTAAAATACGTGTATAGTTCATAATATATCTACGAATTTTGTTTGAATGCAGAGCTCTCGAACGAAGTTGTCCGTGCTTCGAATACAAGGTACAAGTTATTTATAATTATGCTAATTATCAAGAAAATGACGGAGTAACTCTTTATTCGAAGCATAGAGGTGGAACCAACGGGCGAAAGTAGAGTTAAAAACGTACTTGTAACTGTGCTTGCAGTAGACTGGCATCACTCCCTGCTTTTTGATTTGAATAAGTGTATTGCAACTGCATTCTGCACTGAGGGTAGAACCAATATTGAATGCCTGTCACATAATTGATTTGATGGAGGCTTTCTTCTTTATTCTTATCGAAATAATCGTAAGAGGCTATTATATCGAATTTGGGGAGTACATGTACGGATGCTGTCAGGTAGTAACCTCTGCTCCTGATCTCTCCATCTATGCCGGCGAGATATTCGGTACGTATCTCCAGAGGTTTGGTCTTCATGGTAGCTCCTATCGACCAACGATCTCTGCGATAGTTTTCACCTATCTCTATATCGGGATTGACAGTCGATGTTGCTTTGGCACATCCTTTTCCTTTGATGAAGGAGCCATTCACTACCAGCCACTTTAAGGGATAAATAGACAAACTGCCTACGATATCTTTTTGGGCATTTCTGTCTCTGAGGTTTATTCCTTGTCCGTTCATTATACCCAAATGGTAATCGAACATATTGTTACAGAGATTGCCATAGAGCAGAAGCCCCATGTCTCGTCCGGTGGTAAAACCATACAATGGGTCGCTTCCGTTAATACCGGCTAAATAACTCACTGCTTGTGAAGTGCAGTTTATCAACTCTGTTACACATGGAGAAAGCTGACTTTCTAATGTGTACATTGTTTTAAATTGTCCGATACGTATGTTGAGTTGAGGAAGCAGACGGTATTCGGTATATGCCTCAAGTAGTTCCGGTTTGTTTGCCAGACTGTACATGAAGGCGCAACTCCAGCGGTCGGTGATTTGTCCGCCGGCGACCAATATCGCTCTTTTGATATCGAAGTTGTTTGTTTTGGGGGTTGCATCATTATAGGTATATCCTACTTGGACGTATCCGAGGAGCTTTATTCGTTCTTTAAAAGTGTTGAGCAGATTGTTCGGACAAGATTCTTGTGCTTTGATTATAAGTAGGTTGAATAGAAGAATGTAAAGTAAAAAAAACTTTCTCATGAATGTGTCTTTTAAGTCGTGTATATCTCAGAAAAAAGAAAGGAAATTCCGGATGGAACAGTAAAAAAAGGCAACTCTTTTTTCAAAGAGCTGCCTTGCGTATTCACTTCGATTATATTATTCGTTGATGGCAGCAATACCCGGAAGAATCTTTCCTTCAATTGCTTCGAGCAATGCGCCGCCACCGGTCGATACGTATGAAACGCCGTTGGCCATGCCGAATTTATTAACACAGGCTACGGAATCTCCACCACCTACAAGCGAGAAGGCACCGTTTTTAGTGGCTTCCAGAATAGCTTCGCCTACCGCACGCGAACCATGTGTGAAGTTATCGAATTCAAATACTCCCGTAGGACCATTCCACAAGATGGTTTTTGAATTTCTGATAACTCCGGCGAATATTTTCTCTGTTTCGGGACCGATGTCCAGCCCCTCCCAGCCATCAGGGATTTCGTCTACTTTGCAGAACTTGGTGTTGGCATCGTTAGAGAAAGAGTCCGCTATTTTGGCATCCACAGCGAGTACAAGGTTTACACCTTTCTCTTTGGCTTTCTTCATGAGTTCAAGAGCCAGATCGAGCTTGTCGTCCTCGCAGATGGAAATACCTATCTTGCCACCCATTGCCTTAGTGAAAGTATATGTCATACCTCCGGCAATAATCAGGTTGTCTACCTTATTGAGCAGATTTTCGATTATTTCGATTTTGGAAGAAACCTTGGAACCTCCCATGATGGCAGTAAACGGACGTTGGATATCGTTCAAAACCTTATCAACGGCTTTCACCTCTTTTTCCATCAGATAACCGAACATCTTATGGTCCTTATCGAAGTATTTTGCAATCAGAGCAGTGGAAGCGTGTGCGCGGTGAGCTGTTCCGAACGCATCGTTTACATAGCAGTCGGCATACGATGCCAACTTCTTGGTAAACTCTTTCTGGCTTTCCTTTACGGCTTTCTTTGCTGCGGCCTTTTCGTCATCGGTGGCATCTTCTGCCAAACCACGAGGCTTGCCTTCTTCTTCTGCATAAAAACGAAGATTCTCGAGCAACAAAGCCTCACCCGGTTTCAGTGCGGCGGATTTATCAGCAGCTTGTTGACCCATGCAGTCGTCGGCAAACTGTACTTCAACGCCCAATAACTGAGAAACGTGGTTCAAGATATGTTTCAAAGAAAATTTTTCAGCAGGACCTTTCGGGCGTCCTAAGTGAGAACCGATAATCAGACTACCGCCATCAGCCAGAATCTTTTTCAATGTGGGAAGAGCGGCACGGATGCGGGTATCATCTGTGATGTGGAAATTTTCGTCCAGAGGAACATTGAAGTCTACACGGACAAATGCCTTTTTGCCGGCAAAGTTGAATTGATCGATTGTCATAATACTTTGTTTATTTAAAAGTGTAATTATTCTCTGTTTTTAGATTGCAAAGTTAATATTTATTTCATTCAGAAATGTTCTGTTTATTATTAATTATTTGCTATTCTCGCGTGTCTGCACCACTTTATACTTGCGGCAATACTCTTTACATAACATTCGTAAACCACACTTGTCACATTGTGGAGTACGTGCCTGGCAGATGTAGCGTCCGTGGAGAATCAGCCAATGGTGTGCTATGGGGATATCGGCTTCCGGTATATGTTTTACTAATTCTTTCTCCACACTGAGCGGAGTGGTGCATTTGTCCGATACCAGTCCCAAACGATGGCTGACACGAAAGACATGCGTATCCACCGCCATGGCGGCTTTCTTGAAAACAACGGACTGAATGACATTAGCCGTTTTACGTCCCACACCCGGTAGCCGTGTCAGTTCTTCCAGTGTATCGGGAACCTGACTCCGGAAATCTTTTACCAGCATTTGAGCCATGCCCAACAGATGTTTGGCTTTATTGTTGGGGTATGATACGCTTCGTATGTATTCGAAGATCACCTCCACACTGCTTGCTGCGAGTGCTTCGGGGGTTGGGAAATCGCGATATAAGACGGGGGTGACCATGTTGACCCGTTTATCCGTGCATTGGGCTGACAGAATAACGGCTATCAGCAATTCGAATGGACTTTCGTAGTGCAGTTCCGTTTCCGCAACCGGAATGTTTTCTCGAAACCATGCGATGATTTTGTCATAACGTTCTTTCTTTCTCATCTTAATTTCTTCTTTTGATAATGAGGCGCAACTTTAAAGTGAAAAAAGAAAAGGGATATGATGGTAAGTCCGGCTCCGAACAGGTAGGCTTTGTCGAACGAACTTATTTCAGCGATATATCCTCCCGTTAGCATACCGATTCCGATGCCTATATCCCACGATGTAAGATATGTAGAGGTGGCTGTGCCTCTTCGATTGTTGGGAGCAAGATTTACAAAAAGCGTATTGTACGCAGGAAACATGATTCCGAATCCTATTCCCATCAACAGGGCGATGAAGAAGAAAAGAATATTGCATACCGTCGGGTTCCATTGTATTACATAGACACACGAAGCAAGAAGGAGAAAACTTGATACAACGAGATACAGACCGGCGGAGATGACTTGAGTGACTTTTCCTTTATCTACTATTTTGCCGGAGAAGATGCGTGAGATGGCCATTCCTATTGCCATGAATGTAAAAAAGAATCCAATGGTGACTTGCATGCCGATTTCTTTGGCATACATGGCGACATAGTTGGTTGTTATTCCGTAGGGGATAGAGAGCAGCAACAGGCTGACTCCGGCAGGGATGCCGTTCAGTAGGAAGAAACGGTCAAAAGATAAAGGAGCCCTCAGTACGGGAACTTTATAAGGCGTTTTTACGGGAATAGTGCATAGGAAACCGGCAATGCACGAAACGAGAGAGGAGCAGAAGATGGTGGTATAGCTCATGCCTGCATCGTGCAAAAACAGTCCGGACATGGGACCTACTGCCATGGCGATATTGTTGGATAAACCGAAGTACCCCAGACCTTCTCCCCTCCGTGAGGAGGGCATGATATCTATAATCACGGTGTTCCCGCTCACCGTGACCATTCCGAAAGACAAACCGTGGATGATGCGAAACAGTATGAAAAGTGTGAGCGTGCCGGCAATGAGATACCCGGCAAACATGGCGGTGAAGATAAGGTATGCAAACAGATACAGGGGCTTGCGTGCGAATGAGTCTAATAAATATCCCGAAAAGGGACGGATGCATAAAGCTGCCACGGTATAGCAGGAGAGAATTATCCCGATGGAGGAATTTCCCGCTTGGAATATTTCCGAAAGGTAGAACGGAAGCACCGGTATCAGCAGCCAAAAGCCAAAGTATAACAGGAAATTGGCTGCCAGCATGAGACAATATCCGGGAGTAATCAATCTGTCTTTCATTGTTGCGAATGACTTGGTTGTCGTATTCTGATTAGAGTGAACACAGTAATGATTTCCTTTTCCGGGCTTTTATCTGTTTTATTAAAGTTTATCCTGTCTGAACTTCCCGTTTTCATTCGCAACACCGGATTGCACAAGTGAAAACGGGAATCCTTTTCCGGAAGAATACAGGACGCAGGTTAAAAACAGGTCTTAACCGAAAGAGAAAGAGAGTCAGCAAATGCTTGACCGGACTCCGTATGAGGAGGAAGTTAGTAGGCGTGTTCGAACTCTTTCAGGAATCTGATATCATTTTCAGAGAACATACGCAGGTCTTTTACCTGATACTTCAGGTTGGTAACACGTTCAATTCCCATACCGAGAGCGTAGCCGCTGTAAACCTTGCTGTCTATACCATTGCTTTCGAGAACATTGGGATCTACCATTCCGCATCCCAATATTTCCACCCAACCTGTGTATTTGCAGAAAGGGCAACCTTTACCGCCACAAATGTTGCAACTGATATCCATCTCCGCACTCGGTTCCGTGAAAGGGAAGTAGGAGGGGCGAAGTCTGATTTTGGTCTCTTCTCCGAACATTTCCTTGGCGAAAAGAAGCAACACTTGTTTAAGATCAGTGAATGACACATCTTTATCTATATAGAGCGCTTCTACTTGATGAAAGAAACAGTGCGCACGGTAGCTGATTGCCTCATTGCGATAAACCCGTCCCGGACAGATTATTCGGATGGGTGGTTGTGAGACCTCCATCACCCGGCTTTGTACGGAAGAGGTGTGCGTACGCAGTACCACGTCAGGATGCGCTTCGATAAAGAACGTATCTTGCATGTCGCGTGCAGGATGGTCTTCGGCAAAGTTCAGTGCGGAGAACACATGCCAGTCATCTTCAATCTCGGGACCTTCGGCAATGCTGAATCCCAAGCGGGAGAAAATATCTATTACTTCATTTTTTACGATGGTAAGCGGATGGCGTGTTCCCAATCTTACCGGATACGCCGAACGGGTGAGATCGCGTTCATCCGAGCTTGTTTCTTGGCTGCCGAATTGTTCTTTCAAAGTTGTTATTCGTTCCTGTGCTTTGTTTTTCAATTCGTTCAGTCTCATGCCCACCTCTTTTTTTTGTTCGGCGGCCACGTTGCGAAAGTCAGCCATCAGGTCGTTTATAACTCCTTTCTTACTGAGGTATTTAATTCGGAGAGCTTCCAATTCACTGGCATTGGCAGCCTTCAACTCTTCTATTTCTTGCAGAAGTTGATTGATTTTGGCTATCATATCGGTATTTTTATGGTTCGAGTAGATGAACATCATCTAAAAACCTTGCAAAGATAGTATTTTTATTTAGGATGTTTCTCAAACGCTTGTCAGAAGTTTGCTGATTTCATGAATTCAAAAAACTCCTGTTCGTAAGAAAACGCTAAAGGGGGGCGGAATAAGAACGTTCACATACCATGCCCGTGTGGTTCCGGGAACCGTTCCCGTACGGTTCGAATACTATGCCCGCATGGTTCGGGTACCGTACCCGTGTCGTTCTCCGGGTATGCCACAGGCATATTCGGGGGGCATGCGGCGGACACGAAATGTTCCGTGGCTTTCCGGCATGTCTTCTTATTCTGAATCGATGTACATGTATGTTTCGTGGGTTGCAACCTCTCTTGATACGGGTCTTTGATAAAAAAGAAGTACGGGATTATTGAATCCCGTACTTCTTGAATTTATACCGGATGAGATATCCGGTTGTGTTACGTTAAAAAGATCTGTATGTTATTTCTTGAGTCTGACCACCCGGATGCCTGTCCAACGGTCATTGTTTTTCAGCATTTGTCCCAAAGCAACTTTAGATACTACCACCTTACCCTCTACCGATGAGGCGTGTAACAGACAGAGCTTTTCTTCTACGTAAAAGGCAATGCCCATATGGGCAATATCAAGTCCCGGTATGTTGCAGGTGATGGCAATGATGTCTCCGTTCTGTATCCATGGTAAACCATTGAACGGCACGTTTTCTTTGGGTAAGTAATGAACTTCTTGACCCGAAAGAGATTTTTCTGCCTTTTTTATCTCGTTGAAGGTTTCGGGGTTCCCCAACTGTTTGTATAGATTGGCATGAGCGCTCATGTAATAGATGTTTAATAGCTTTTTGTACGGGCTATGCAGTGCGGTCACATCTTCGAGGAGATTATTTTTAACTCCGTTTGCTATCCAATCGGTGACGTAGTGCAATCGCGATGCATATCCTTTGATGATTCCGTTTCGGTAACGTATTTTTTGTAATGCCTCGGCAAAATCCCCTTCCGAAACCTGTCCGTCTTCTTCGGGAGATATGGACATTGCCAGTGTGTACTCCACAAAGGTGGTGCAGTCAACTTCGTCGCAGTTTATGATAAGTTCTTCATCGTTTCCGTTTACTTCCAAGGTTTGTGCCACATAAGGAATATCCAGAAACTTCATGCCGTTGCTTATCATGAGGTTTCTTGCATTGGGTTGCTGTGCGTGAAGCATGCTGATGGATAAGATGCTCAGCAGGGATAAAAGTGTTTTTTTCATCTTGTTTTCTTATTTGTTTAAAGTAATGAGGGCAAAAGTTCTCTATCGGGCTGAAGCGTGCGGATGTCTTCTTGTTACTTGTCCCTCATCCATTTCTCCAACTCTTCCGTCCATTGACGTTTGTAGGTAAAACTGTCTCGGAATCCCCAACCGTGTCCTCCCGTGGGATAGATGTGCAGGCTGGCTGCTACCTGTTGGTCGTTCAGAGCGAGAAAGTAGGCAATGCCGTTGATGGGAGGAACCGCTTTATCATCCGCCGATAGTACAATGAAAGCACGGGGAGATTTCGAACTCACATGCCTTTCAAGTGAGTAGGCTTCTTCCAGTTTCGGTGTCGCGTGCTCACCGAGCAGGTTCGTCCGGGAACCGGCATGTGTAATGCCTGGTACCATTGAAATGACGGGGTAGAGCAGTATTTGAAAATCAGGTCGTGTATCCGCTCCACTATACAATGTGGCAAGCGTAGCGGCCAAATGTCCACCGGCCGACGCTCCCATGACGCCAACGGAATTCGGATTGATTTTCCATGCTTTGGCGTGTCTGCGTATATATTTCATGGCTTGTTCGGCATCGGAGAGAGGGATCTTGTGGTGCCCGTTCGGCATACGATATTTCAGCACTACATACGTAATACCCTGTGCATTGAACCATGCCGCCATGTCATGACCTTCATGATTCATGGCAAGACGGGCATATCCTCCTCCCGGGCACATGAGGATTACCGTACCGTTGGGATGCTGGGGATGATATACCGTGATGCTCGGATTTACGACGTTTGCCACACGGCCGTTTTCAAGATCCTCCTGAGAACCGCTCAGTCCGTTTGTGTTGGGAGCACCGTTGGGCCACAACGGTATTTCAGTCGCTTTCTGTGCAGAAAGTGTCACCGACATAAGCATGCTTGCAATAAAAAAGGAATGAAGTCTCATAAAAGCGTATATGTTTAATGGAAACTTGCTTTCTTTGTACTTGCTTTCATCCGTTCTACATGATGAACCTCGTAGTACTATTTCTTACTTGCCTTTACAAAGTAGATGATAAGCAGGATATAAGCGACCAATGCCACTACTTCAGACCAGGAATTGGCGAGCCATTCTTCGTTCACCATATGGATACCGCCGAAGCGCATGGTTGCACTCACTACCCCCATTAAGGCTCCTCCTGCAATGAAACCGGAAGCTATCAGAGTTCCTTTCTCACCGCGTTGAGTATTTACAGATGCGTCCTGGCTACGTGTGGTCACATACCAGTTAATGGCTCCTCCCACCACCAAAGGAACGTTCAGTTCCAACGGAATGAACATGCCTAGAGCGAAAGCAAGTGCGGGAATGCCACATAGATTCAAGACGGTGGCAATTACTGCGCCTATTCCGTAAAGTAACCAGGGAGCGGCGATACCATTCATCAACGGCTCGATAACGGCAGCCATTGCGTTGGCTTGCGGAGCCGCTAACTGTCCGCTTGTGAAACCATAACTCTGGTTAAGTACAATCATTACACCTCCTACTGTGGCGGCTGAAACCACCGTGCCGAGAAACTTCCACGCTTCTTGTTTGGCAGGCGTGCTACCCAACCAGTAACCGATTTTCAAGTCGGTTATGAATCCGCCTGCCATAGACAGGGCTGTACAGACAACACCTCCCATAATCAAAGCAGCTACCATGCCTCCCGCTCCTTTTAATCCGACACCTACCATCACTACGGATGCCAGAATGAGGGTCATCAGCGTCATGCCCGAGACAGGATTGGTACCGACAATGGCAATCGCATTGGCGGCTACCGTGGTAAACAGGAAAGCGATACCGGCCACCAACAGGATGGCTACCGTAGTGTGAAGTAAATTACCTTGCATTACATCGAAGTAGAAGAAGACAGCGATAAGCGCCAGAGTGACGATAGAACCGATGCCTATGATTCTCATGGGAATATCCCGTTGCGTACGCAGAACGACCGGTGCTCCTTCTCCTTTTTCTTTATTTTTTCCTTTCATCTCCTTGGCAGCCAATCCTACTGCGCTTTTGATGATATTCCGCGATTTGAAGATACCGATTATACCTGCCATGGCAATACCTCCTATACCGATGCTCTTGGCATAATATTTAAATATCTCTTCCGGACTCATACTGCCTACGGTGGTCGTTATCTCCGGGTTCCACTGGTTAAGAATCGTGTCACCCCAGATAAGAGAAATGCCCGGTATGATTAACCACCATACCGCCAATGAACCAGCACAGATGATAGAAGCGTATTTCAACCCTACGATATAGCCTAATCCAAGAACGGCAGCTCCGGTATTTACCTTGAACACGAGTTTTACTTTTTCCGCCAATAGCTCTCCCAAAGCAATGGTTCGTGTGGTGAAATTCTCGTTCCACCAACCGAAAGTCGCTACGATAAAGTCATAGATTCCTCCTATTGCACCCGCTATCAGCAACGGTTTAGCCTGTCCGCCTCCTTTTTCCCCGGAAACTAATACCTGTGTAGTTGCCGTTGCTTCAGGGAAAGGATATTTTCCGTGCATATCACTGACAAAATATTTTCGGAAAGGGATAAGAAAAAGTATACCCAATACTCCTCCAAGCAAGGAACTTATGAAAACTTGCGTAAAGGTGACGGTGATTTCTTCGGGATACGATTCTTGTAGGATGTACAGGGCGGGTAGGGTGAAGATGGCACCTGCGACAATCACTCCGGAACTGGCTCCGATGGACTGGATGATTACATTCTCTCCTAATGCATTTTTTCGTTTGGCTGCCTCGGATACTCCTACGGCAATGATGGCAATGGGAATTGCAGCTTCGAATACTTGTCCTACCCTAAGTCCCAGATAGGCTGCTGCTGCAGAAAATAGAATAGCCATGGCAATACCCCATGAGATGGACCAGAAGTTGATCTCCGGATACTTTCTTTCAGCTTTCATCAGCGGATTGTACACTTCGCCTTGTTTGAGTTCGCGAAAAGCGTTTTCGGGCAATCCGGCTGATTTGTCTTTTTCAGATTTCATCTTTTTCTTTTATTGATTATTTGATATTCATTCTCTTATGAACAATTGAGCAATACAGTACAGTATTTATATTTTATCCGGTGTATGCCGGTGAAACCGGTTTCAAAGAAAACAAAAAAAAGAAAAAATGAAAAATACTTGATATGGAAACCTTGTGGAAGAGATGAAAAAAAGATAAAGAAAGCAAGATGTTATATACTTTCTTTATCTTTTTCGATGTGTGAACAGGTAATGTGTATTGCTCACAGAGATATGGTCTGACGTATTTCGGCCGATTCAGACCTTTACAATCAGATGTTCCGAACGAGAGAGAAATGCTGCTCTATTTGGCATCTTTTGGAGTCATATCTCCTTCAATATACAGTCGAATCATCTCTGTCTGGGCATTGGTACGCAAGGTAATGGATTTTTTGAAATGTCCCGGGTACTTTCCACTTCCGTTATATGTGATTTTTATGGTACCTGTTTTTCCGGGTAACACAGGTTCTTGCGTGTATTCAGGTACGGTGCATCCACAGGAAGCAACCGCCTGATGTATAACTAAAGGTGCATCTCCTACATTTGTAAATGTAAAGGTACAATGCACTACGGGATCCTTTTCCGAGAAAGTCCCGAAGTTGTGGGTTGTTTTGTCAAACTTCATATCCGCTTTTCCTTGAGCGGAAACGTAACCGATACTCAAAACAAGTGTCAGTATATAGCAAAAAAACTGTTTCATAACATGTCGTTTTAAAATAATGTGTGACAAAGTTAAGGGAATTTCATATAAACAGTTGTTTCTTTGTATAAAATAGTATTAAATAACCCTTAGGTGACCTATTTACGGTGTATAATCAATAGAGAAAAGTAAGGGAAGGTCAACAGAGCTATTTCCTGAGCATCACGCAGATACTTCTCGCCGTTTGTTCCTATATTTTCGAAGTAGTGATAATCGAACTCGGAATGAGAGCGTATGAAAAGATGAACCTCATCGATACATTGTGACAGTTTCATAATGACCACAGTTTCCTGCTTCCGGATATGTTCTTCTATTTCACTGACTGTGGTCGCACCGGGAATAATACACAAACGTTCTTTTTGGCTCACCACATGCAAACCGGCACATGCGCCTGCAGCTATAAATGCGGGTATTCCCGGTATATGCTTAACTGGAATCCGGTTGTTTTGCAGCTTCTCATATATATAATGTACGGAAGAGTAGAAACCGGCATCTCCTTCGGCTACTACACAGATTTTTGTATGGGTGGGATTAGCACGGATAATCTCATTGCAAACCGTGTCATACGTGTTAAGAGCTTCTGTTCGTTCCCTATTCATAGGGAGATGAAACTCTATCAGACGTTCTTCCGGAATATCCAATGCCCGTAAAAGATGGGAGGAGCGGGAGATGCGGCTTCCATCATGCTTTTTTGTGACAGGATGGAATATAAGATCGGCACTCTGTAATGCTTTTAATCCTTTGAGGGTGATAAGTTCCGGATCTCCGGGACCGAGAGAGACAAATAATACCGGGTTAGGGAGAGTGATCGGAGGAGATGATTGGTCTGTATCTTGCATATCAAAACTGTTTTATTTTCGATGACTGCAAAAGTGGGTAAAATCTCCAGAGCAAGCAAGTTCTGGTGTTAATATGTCATCGGTATTTGCGTAAGTCTTTAAAAATGGCGAATATTGCATCTGTTTTTCATGAAATTCCGTTGATATGAAATTTATAGCTTACCCGGCTTTCATAGCGTTGATATGCATTCTGACCGCATCCTGCAATCGCCAAACCAATAAACAATCTGCAAACGAACCGGATGTAGCACTTGTCGCTACAGTTGCCGCTACCGACTCCGTGCATACACAATACGCTCGGGGATTTAAGGTCAGCTATCTTTCGGGAAACATACGTTTGATAGATATTCAAGATCCGCAGAAAGAGAACGCCCACACTTTCCATTATGCATTGATACCTCGTGGAACCATGCCGCAGAATGTCCCTCCGGGTTATACGCTCATAGAAACTCCGGTGCGTACGGTTATTTGCATGACTTCTTTGCAGCTTTCGAACTTTATTAAATTGAAAGCCTGCGATCATGTAGTGGGCATAACCAGCACCAGGCATTTGTTTAATGAGGAAATGAATGAGCGTTTAAAAAGTGGTAAGACTGCCAAGATAGGTATTGAAGGGAACTTCGACAGTGAAGTGATTATAAGTCTCAATCCTGACATCATATTCATTTCTCCTTTTAAGCGAGGAGGCTATGATGCGATGCGTGAGACCGGCATTCCACTTGTCCCTCATCTGGGCTATAAAGAAATGACTCCTTTGGGACAGGCTGAGTGGATAAAGTTCGTCGGGCTGTTTACCGGTAGAGAGATGGAGGCGAACCGGATCTTCGCCTCCATCGAGAGACGTTATCAGGAACTGAAAGAACTTACCGCCACAGTGGAACATCGACCAACGGTTTTCAGTGGAGAAATCAGAGGTGGAAACTGGTATGCCGTGGGAGGAAAAAGTTTTCTTGCACAACTTTTCCGTGATGCCGGCGCCGATTATTTCTTGAAAGACGATCCCCGCTCGGGTGGTGTGACCTTAGATTTTGAGACAGTTTACAGTCAGGCGGAAAGTGCCGAGTATTGGCGTATAGTGAACAGTTATGACGGAACATTTACATACGATGCATTGAAAGCTCTCGATTCACGTTACGCAGACTTTAAAGCTTTCCGTAATAAAGGAGTTATCTACTGTAACATGCGTGAGAAGCCTTTCTATGAAAGTATGCCCATGGAGCCGGAGATTGTGCTGGGAGATCTGATAAAAGCTTTTCATCCCGGACTTGTACCCGATTATCAATCCAAATATTACAAACTTCTTCCATGAACGGACGTACGCTACCGTTGATGTTGGTCGTTTTTGCCTCCATCGTATTATTTTTCTTGCTGAACCTCTTGCTGGGTTCTGTTTCCATTCCGTTTCGTTCTGTGTGGAATATACTGTGCGGCTCAACGGACGAATCTGTCATCTGGCAAAATATTGTGTGGAAATCTCGGGTTCCCCAATCTTTGACTGCTTTGGTGGCAGGAGCGGGACTTTCTGTCAGCGGATTGCAAATGCAGACTGTGTTCAGGAATCCTTTGGCGGGTCCGTCGGTATTGGGTATCAGTTCGGGAGCAAGTTTGGGAGTGGCGTGTGTAGTGTTGCTGTCCGGAACATTGGGAGGTGTGGCGTTGAGCCGTATGGGGTATATGGGGGAGATTGCCTTATCTCTGGCGGCCGTAGCAGGTGCATTGTCCATAATGGCGCTTATCGTATATGTTTCGCAGAAAGTGCGGGGCAATGTGACACTGCTCATTATCGGCGTGATGATAGGATATGTTGCCAATGCGATTATCGGTGTACTTAAGTTCTTCAGTGTGGAGGAAGACATTCGGGCTTACGTAATATGGGGATTGGGGAGTTTTTCCCGAGTATCGGGCGATCAGATGTTGTTATTCGTATGCCTGATGGCATTCCTGCTTCCACTCTCTTTTCTGCTCATAAAGACAATGAATCTGCTGTTGCTTGGCGATGGGTATGCACGTAATCTCGGATTGAACATACGTTACGCCCGGCTTGCGGTGATTACCAGCTCCGGATTATTAGTCGCCGTAGTTACTGCTTATTGTGGTCCCATCATGTTCATCGGTTTGGCGGTACCTCATCTGTGCAGAGCCATTTTTCGTTCGTCGGACCATCGGGTGCTGATGCCTGCCTCTTTGCTGGTGGGCGCTTCATTGGCCTTGGCGTGCAACCTTATAGCCCGTATGCCGGGATTGGAAGGGGCTTTGCCTGTAAATTCCGTAACGGCCTTGGTCGGGGCACCTGTCGTGGCATCGGTACTTTTCAGGAGACGTAAGGGAGAGATAAACGAATAACAGTGTTCGCATGATATATAGTGATGAGAGGAACTTGAAACAAGAAACGATACATATAGAGGATTTATCTATCGGATACTCCGGTAAAGGAGAAATCAAAGTGGTGGCAAGTGGTATCTCTGCCGGTATCAGCAGTGGCGAACTCACTTGTTTGTTGGGAGCGAACGGAGTAGGTAAGTCTACTCTGTTGCGTACGATTTCCGCCTTTCAACCCGGCTTGTCCGGTACGATAAACATATTGGGGAAAGATATCGGCCGATATACGGATAAACAACTATCAAAGGTGTTAAGCGTGGTGCTCACTGAGAAGTGTGATATCCGCAATATGAGTGTTTCGGAACTTGTTGGTTTGGGGAGAAGTCCCTATACCGGTTTTTGGGGAACTCTTTCGCGGGATGATAAACGAATCGTACGCGAGTCGGTGGAATTGGTAGGTATCACACATCTCTCCAATCGCATGATACATACGTTGAGTGATGGCGAACGCCAAAAGGTGATGATCGCCAAGGCTCTTGCACAGCAAACGCCTATTATTTACCTCGACGAACCAACCGCTTTCCTTGACTTTCCGAGCAAGGTGGAAATCATGCAACTGTTACATCGCTTAAGCCGGAAGATGAATAAAACCGTTTTTCTCTCCACACATGATCTGGAACTTGCTTTGCAAATAGCGGATAAGATTTGGCTTATGGATCAGATTAACGGCGTAAATATAGGTACTCCGGAGGATTTGGCTCTGGATTCCAGCCTGAGCAAGTTTTTCGCCCGCAAAGGGATCGTTTTCGATTGGGAGACGGGATTGTTCAGGGTGGATAACGAATACATTTCATCCATACGCTTGGTCGGGCACGGACAACGATATGCCATGGTACGAAAGGCTTTGCAACGCAATGGCATTTTGGCAGGACGCCAGATAGAGTCGGATGTCTATATCGAAACCGGAAGTTTGCAGAATGTTGATGTTTCGGAATTCATTCTTCATACCGAAACGGGAGAAATTGTAGTGGTTCATACTATTGAGGAACTGTTATCCGCTGTGTTGGGAAGAGAAATTTTCAAGCGATAATCTGTCCCTCTTCCGTAATCAGTAGAATCTCCAACTCGCCATTGGGTAACAAGGGGTTGCAGTGTGTGTGGCACAAGCGGAGCAGTTCTTTGCAATACAGAGATAATTCATGTTCCGGCAATAAAGTCCATAACTCTCGTGCCAGTTTTATACCGCCTATCGCCTTGCAAGTCGTTTCTTCGCATCCTGCATTTTGTGCTATCTCTTGCAGAAACTCTTTGTTCATTGTCACCTGTTTGCTATGCGTATCCAAATATCCCTCCGCCAACTTTACCGCTTTGCCTATCATGATGCCGAGTGTGACAGACGGGATATTCAGTTCGGCAGCAATCTTCAAAGTTTCACCGATGAAGTTTCCATAATGTACGAAAGCCTGTGCCGGAACGTCGGGATGAGACATCCTGACAAACTTTTCGCTCTTTGCCCCGGAGTTGATTACTACGCGATTGCTTCCGGTAGCACGCGCCACTTCCATGGATTTACGTATGGAATTGATGAAAGCTGCGGAAGAGAAAGGTTTGACGATTCCTGAAGTCCCTATTATAGAGATACCGCCTTCTATTCCAAGCCTTGGGTTGAAGGTGCGTTGCGCTACCTCGGCTCCCCCTACGGCAGAGACGGTGACAATGACGGGAGAAGAGACGGATGGAAGAGGTAACCGGTATAAGGTGGCTCTTACATTCTCTTCAATCATTCGTCGAGGAGCGGTGTTGATGGCTGGTCCGCCTATTTCCAACCCCAGTCCGGGGATGGTGACAATGCCTACCCCTTCTCCTCCCCGTATGATGACGACTGGTTCTATCGGTGTGCCGGAAGCATCGTTCGTTTGCTTGCCGGCGTCCGATAGGAGAGAGGATGTCTCATCATTGTCCTTACAGTAGGGAATGGCTACCTTGACTTTGATTTCCATTCCATTGGTTATGTCGGGATCGTCTCCCGCGTCTTTGCATACCGTTGCTTCAGACTCGACGAAAAGTTTTCCCTCTTCGCAGATTATGCAAGGGGGGCAGACAGAAGGTTCAGCCGCTACATAAATGGTTTCTCCGTTGGGAAGAATCACGGGAAATTCCTTCGGTACACTTCTCTTTTCCGCTTGTAAATTCCATATTGCCGCTACGGAAGCTGCAGTTGCACAAGTACCTGTGCTCACTCCGCTGCGTAGCGGATAGAATTCCGGAAGCAGCTTCTCAACCATTCTTCTAAGTCCGTGTTCGCCGTTTACGGTGATAAACCCTTTGGGCAGTGCGGGGCGTTTAATGGCATAAACCGCTATATTCTCTTCCAAAGCTGCATTTGCTTTTTCCACAAACCCGCCGGAAATACCGCTTTCTTTCATCAGTATGGCTTCGGGGCGTAGTTTCCGTAGTATGATGCGCTCATCCCCATCCGGCACATAATAACAAAGACGGTGTGTGGGAAATCCCGCTTGTTCGGCGATTTTGCGGGAACTTTCCCTGTTCAGTATGCGAAAATAACACTCTTTTCCCTCCTCCCATAGAGGTTTCAGTCTGGAAATGGTTTGTACTCCCGTGAGAGCCAGCAGGCGGGAAATTCCTTGCTCTTGTATTTGCGATACGGCATCGTCGAAATCGCTGCACCAATGAATATGCGGATTCGGGCAGGAAGGATATATCCGTTCGTAGCGGATTACGCTTATCCTGAGTCTGTCCGCTACTTTATTTACCGTTTCATGCAACAACACGGCGAAAGGATGGGCAGCATCTATTATCAGCCGTATGCCGTTCCGGAGGCAGAAGTTTTCCATTGCATCGGCATCCATTCCTCCTTGCAGTCGCACACCGTGGTGCAACGCTATCTCCTGCTCATCTCCTTTGGTAGAGTAGTAATAGCTGTTTCCCGCTTCCTCTAAGGTGCGTGCGGCTGTCCGTCCTTCCGTGGTTCCTCCTAAAATAAGTATCATGAAATTACCCTCTTTTCAGTGTCTCCTTCCGTGTCGTTTCCCTAACAATGGCGGAACCTTACTCCCGGAATAAATGTTTAAAATCCGCTGCATACAACCTGGATAGCCCTTTCCTGTTGTCTATGGCTTCGCCCACCACTATCATGGTCGTGAGGGTCAGCTTATTTTCTTTGACAATTCGAGCCAAATCTTTCAGTTCTCCGCGGTAGATGCGTTCGTCTTTCCACGTCAGATGATAGCAGACAGCTACAGGTGTGTGTGGCGGATACTCCTGCATAAGTTCCTTCTGCACTTCTTCGGCAATGCCTGCGCTGAGAAAGATACACATTGTGCTTTGCGAACGTGCCAACAAGTGCAATTGCTCTTTCTCCGGCATGGGAGTACGTCCTTCTCCTCGTGTGAGAATGATGCTTTGCACCTTTTCCGGGATGGTAAACTGCGATTGCAGCGCCGCCGCTGCCGCTTGAAAAGAAGAGATGCCCGGTGTGATGTGATAGCTCATGCCGTACTTGTCGAAATAATTCATCTGTTCCTGAATTGCTCCATATATGCAAGGGTCGCCCGTGTGGAGGCGGACAATGAATGCACCGTTATCATAGAACTGTTTCATCAGCCTGAACTGTTCTTCCAGATCCATGGAAGCGGAGCTTCGTACGGTGGCTCCCGGTTTGGCGCACAGTGTCAACTCATGCGGAACAAGGCTTCCGGCGTAGAGAATCAGGTCTGCTTTTTCCAAAAACTGTCTTCCGCGAACGGAAATGAGGTCGGGATCTCCCGGTCCGGCTCCCACAATCTCTATATGTCCTTCGCGCAGGTTACGACGTTGTATGCTTGCAGCCAAGGTATAATTGCTTCCTTTTTGCTTCGGAACAAGCGATCTTCTACTACCCGCAGCCAGCAGGGCGGAGGCCTCGGACACGCTCGGCGTGCCTACATGCTTGGCTACCACCGTACTCGGATTAGGCACTTCTACCGAATTCAACTCTTCCGCGCAGAAGAAATTCACGGTGTATCCCTCTTGTATCAATGCATGCACCACGGGTTCGTTTTGCTTGACATCGATGGTGTTGAATGCGGCAACGGCTTGCGGAACGACTCCATGTCTGCCCAACGTCTCGAACAACGCTTCTTTCACCTCTTCGACGGGACCTGCCTGATGCGCTAAGCCGATGCCGACCTGCACCACTTGAGGTATATACGTGAGTGTGGGAAGAGAAACATCGGGCAAGACGGGCGAAACAGCTATCAACAGTTTGAAGCGTCGGGAATCTATCTCTTCCGTTTGCTTGCACAATGTGACATGAGCAGGCAAGTGCGCTTCGAGCCATTCGGTTCCTTTGTCACGAGTAGCGAGATAAAGCGCCGTGGGGGCACCCGACACGAACAAACCGATGACGCTGTTCATTCCGCTCTTTTGCGCTCCGGGTGTGTTTTCCCGCAGTGAATCGATGGCGTTGGCATGATGTTCAGGCAAGAAGACGTGGCTGTGCCAGTGGAATTTTTCGCCCAATGTATCCAAGGCCCACATTCCGGAAAGGTCGCTTTGAGTGGTGATGACCGGTTCCGCTCCCAAAATACCTGCTACCCTCAGGGTCAGTTCGTTTGCCTTGCCTATATGTCCCGAAAGAACGGAAATGGCGTGTCGTCCCATGGCATCTACGCAAACTACTGCGGGATCTGTTCGCTTGTCTTCTACAAAAGGAGAGATGGAGCGTATGCAAATTCCCAGCGCCCCGATGAAAATAAAGGCGTCGTATAGGTGAAACGACTCGCTCATGAACTCGTTCAGCGAAGTAATTCGCCGGCATTCGCCGACGCCGGTCGTACTGATAAGTTCGGCTTCGGAAAGCTCCCGTTTCAGGCTTTCCGCCAATGCGAAACTGTTTTCGGATATGAATATAATGGCTGTTTTCATAACGATTTATTATGTATGGGGCGGTTGATGAGTTATTTTCATTATTTCTATCGGGTTGTACTCGTCCAAAGCGATGCGATGGGATGAATCGTAGCGGAATCCCGCCTCCTTTGCTCCTTGAATGAACAGTTCCTTGCTTTCGGCCGATACGGAATTGAACACTACCGTGCCTCCGGGAGCGATGTATTCTCTGACACGTTGTAGCATCCGCTTCAGTTCTCCGCCGTGCCCACCGATGAATACCGCATCGGGACGCGGCAAGTCCGAGAGATCTGTTTGCAGAAAATCTCCCGTCAAAGCCGTGATGCCCGGCGCCCCGAAGCGTCTGGAGTTTATCCGCATCAACTTTTCCCCTTCCGGACGTCTTTCAAAGGCGATGACTTTCAGGTGCGGAAAGAGCAAGCGTGCCTCGATGGACACCGAACCGGTACAAAAACCGATATCCCAGAATACGCTTCGTTTGTTCAGTTCCAGCGCTTGTAGGGTCAGCAGACGGATGGGTGCTTTGGTGAGCATTCGCGCTCGACCGTCCAACAACTCAAAGTCATTGTCCGGAATACCGAACGGTCGATGAGCGGGTAGGGCGGAGGGAGTTCCGTGTTGTATGGCAATGAGGTTATTCGGATGCCGGAACGTCTCATTTGCCGCCTCTTGTAAAGTCATCCGGCGGATGCGTTCTTGTTCGGGATTCCCCAACAATTCACCTATGTATAATGTATAGTGAGTGTAACCATACTCCAGCATGCGGGCGGCAATGGTGGCGGGCGTGTGTGTACGGTCGGTCAGTATGCCTATTTTGGCGGTACGTTCCATCAGCGCCCTGTCCAGTTCGTCCCATGGGCGACCGGTGAGCGATACCATTCGCATATCGTCGTATGGCATCGTCAGTCGGTGAGCCAGCGTTTGGAGCGAGTTGAAGGAGGGAAACAGCCTTATTTCCGAATCGGGTGACATTCGCTTTACCGTGTTGGCAAATCCGAAGAACAGCGGATCGCCCGATGCAAAAACGATAATGGGAGTTTGCTCTTGTCGTGAGAAATGTGATTCGTACTGCTTGAAGACTTCCTCCAACGGTACGATAATGGGAATCCAATGCGCGTCGGCAGGCAGGTGTTTCGCCATGATTTCGCGATGGCGTAATCCGCCGGAGAAGACTTTTCCCCGACGAATCTCTCTCCATACCTCCTCCGGAAAGCTAACCTTCCGGTTGTCGTCCATGCCTATGATGATAAAGTTCCGTTTCATGTTTTTTTTACAGCGTTGAGGGCTTATAAGCAGTGCGGTCAGACGTCGCGTCCCGGTTTCAGTTTCTCCGCGTCATCAAAACACAGAATGGCATTGACCAACGTGGCTGCAAGGTTACTGCCGCCTTTCCGTCCTTCCACAATGAGCTTGGGTATGTGGGCGAAAGGCTTTGTCATGTGTTTGGACTCCTGCACGTGCACGAACCCTACGGGGGCTGCCACTATGCCGGCGGGTGAGGCCTTCTGCCTGCGCACGAGATCGCAAAGTTCCATCAGCGCGGTAGGCGCATTGCCGAAAACGAACAAGGCGTCGGGATGTTCTTCCACAGCCAGTCTGATGCCGGCTTGCGTGCGGGTTATTCCCTTTTCGGCAGCCATTACGTTGGTGCGCTCGTCGCTGAGGTAACACTTAACCTCCACGCCCAGCCTCTGCAAGGCTCCTTTACGGATGCCGCTCGCCGCCATCGTTACATCCGTGACGATGGTTTTTAGTCTTCCCGCCGCTATCTCGGAGTACAAGTGCTCCACGGCTCCCTTGTCGGTGTGGAGAAGCGACTCCATGTCGAAATCGGCGGTCGTGTGGATGGCGTGCAGCAATGCCCATTTGTGCCCCGGAGGGATTTCCTTGTTTTTTAGTTCAGCTTCGATGGTGCGGAAACTTTGTATCATGATGTCCTGACCGATTTTTTCCGCGGAAGGTTCATTCGAGAGGTAATACCCGCGGGGAGTGATAAAGTGCCCTTCCCAATTGTAGGATTGCGAGTTGCCTATCAGTACCACCGTAAACATATCGACGGTTTCGGGGTCGAACGCTCCGAGTGTAGTGAGCGAAATTTCCTGTTCCGTCCTGCCTGCCTGCCGAACATATCCTACGGGCGTGTCGACCCGGCATCCCTCGGCGAGGAAGATTTCTTTCAACCGGTAGAGTTGCCAGTAGCGTCCGTCGCTTTTGGGATTATATACGGCTGTAACAAAATCTGCTGTGGCGGCGGCCCGGATGCGTTTCTCGATACGTTCCCACGGAGTCATCAGATCCGAGAGGGAGATGACGCAGAAATCGTGTCCCACCGGTGCGCCCAGCAACGCGGCGGCTTTCTGGAAGGCGCTGATACCGGGCAATACCGTTATCTCAACCCGGCTATTCCTTTCCCGTTTCATCTCATAGATGAGGGGCGCCATACCGTAGATGCCCGCATCTCCCGAACTGATGACGCATACCGTTTGCCCTTTTTCCGCTAGTTCGAAAGCCTGTTCCGCACGGGTACGTTCGCGCTTCATGCCCGTGTCTATGCACACTGTGCCGGGGTGCAGGTAAGGTTCGATGAAGCGGAAGTAGTATTTGTAGCCCACCACCGCATCTGCTTTCTGCACGGCGTCGATAACGGCGGGAGTGATGTCTTGCTCACCACCGGGACCAATGCCGGCTACTATGATTTCAGGTGACTTCATTTCGTTTTTTCTTAAATGTTGTATGTTGCAAATATACGCTCTATTCTCTAAAAACAGACACAACTCCATTCGTAATCGGAGAGACTGCATACCTGTATCCGGTGCATGGTTGATGTACATAAAGATAGTAAATAAGGGATTTTTCGTTCTAAAAGAACAAGATTTGCTTTTTATGGTAACTCGCTATCCGGAATAAAAGTCCGAATCAGACACTCGGCACACCTGTAAGTGCCGTTTGATGCATGCTAAAAACCTCTCGGAGTCGCTCTCAATATGGATAATTATCGCTCGAAACGCCTGTTTTCGAGGAGTAAGACACAAGTGTACCGTCTCTACCGTACCTGTGTGATACGACTGGGGAACCCATGTCGAATTCACTGAAACGTTTGTCCGGATGTTTTGTCCCCTTTATTTTTGCTCGTTGAGTTGTAAATATTTCGATAAAGCACTGTGTATGCGTGTATTGCTAATTTTAATTCCGTTATTTCCGGAAACTCCTGACTTCAGACGTGAATATTCGATTCTCGCGGACTTATCCGAGCAAATTGTCAAAAAGAAACTTCTGCTGACATTTTGTTCGGACGAGTAGTTCCGGTCATCTTTAAAAAAGTTAAGAACGGATGCAAGGGGATGATAAATTCTCCAGACCGGACTCTTTACCTCAATTCGTATTGCTTCCAAACCGGATTCTCTCCTTAACCCCTTTTATATGGCCTTTCAAGAGGCTGCCGGCGCATGTTCTGTACGTTTTTGTACAAATTGAGTATGATTATAGAATTTCATCTATATGGTTATCTCTATTTTTGCGCTATAAAATAGTTTTAATTGATTTTGTTAATTGTTAAAATCACTATCTATGAATAAACAGACGAGGTTGAGAAACGCCCGAAGAGCAGCCGGCTTGTTTGCATTGCTGTGCTGCACTATGATGGCGTGGGCTCAAACACCGGTTACGGGAACGGTTGTCGATGAATCGGGTTTGGAGATAATCGGAGCCAATGTAAGAGAGAAAGGAACGCCCAACGGAACTATTACGGATGTGGACGGTAAATTCCGGATACAGATAAATGATGTGCGGAAAGCTGTGTTGCAAGTCTCTTTTATAGGTTACGAAACAAAAGAGGTAAAACTCAACGGAGAGCAGAGAGTACACGTAACGCTTAAGGAAACAGCCAACGAACTTCAGGAGGTTACCGTGGTGGCTTATGGAACACAGAAGAAAGAAACCCTTACCGGAGCCATTTCGGCACTAAACAACGAGGCGTTAGTACGTTCGCCGAATGCGAGCGTGGCAAACACGCTGGCTGGGCAGATAACCGGATTATCGTCCGTGCAAACCAGCGGACAACCCGGTTTGGAAGACCCTAAAGTATACATCCGCGGTGTGGGTTCGCTATCCGAAGGCGCTTCGTCTCCTCTTATCCTTGTGGATGGAGTGGAACGCTCTTTCTTTCAGATGGACCCCAACGAGATAGAGAATGTGACCGTACTGAAAGATGCCTCGGCCACCGCCGTGTTCGGTGTAAGAGGAGCCAACGGTGTCATTCTGGTTACCACTCGCAGAGGAAAAGAAGGAAAAACCAAAATAGCGGTCAACTCCTCGGTGGGTATACAGATGCCTACGCGTGTGCTGGAAATGGCGGACAGTTACACCTATGCCATACTGCGCAACGAAATCATCAAAAACGACAAACCGGAAGCTACCCCGGCCGACATGATATTCGATGACTACGCCATCGAACGGTTCAGGAAAAACGACGAACCTCTTCTCTATCCCAATGTGGACTGGAGAAGATATTTGCTCAACAAAACTTCGGTACAAACGCAACACAATGTCAACATATCGGGTGGAACAGCCAATATGCGCTACTTCATATCGTTGGGATTCCTTTATCAGAATGGTTTGCTCAAACAGTTCAAGGGGATGGACTATGACAATAACTATAAGTATAAACGTTATAACTACCGTGCCAATCTCGACTTTGACGCCACCAAAACCACCACACTCAAAATAGGTATAGGAGGAAGAGTAGGCAACCGGAACGAACCTATGATCAATGATAAGGTGAATTCTATCTGGACGTTGATCAATCAAACGACGCCTTTCAGTAGTCCGGGTATTGTGGACGGACACTTGATTGTCACCCCCGAAAAGCGTTTTGACGAAAAAATAAATTTGGGAAACAGCGTACTTCCCAAGGTATACGGAACAGGATACTTTACCGCCATTCAAAACACAATGAACCTCGATCTGCTTGTCAACCAGAAACTGGACTTCATCACCAAAGGACTTTCTATGGAAGTGAAAGGGGCGTATAACACCGGCTATGGTTTCACCAAGCAGAGAAAAGGGGAGGTGGAACAGTATTTGCCTTTCTATCGTTCGTCGCTCGAGAGTACCTCGCTGCCTTACAACGATCCTGCTTTCAACAAAGAGGTGGTGTATAAGATAAACGGCGAGAACAAAAGTCTGCAATACGAAGAGAGTACCTTACGCAGCAGAGACTGGTATTTGGAAGGCAGTTTGCGCTATAACCGGAAGTTCGGTGCGCACAACGTGAGCGGACTGTTTCTGTATAATCAGAGCAAAAAGTACTATCCCGCCCAATGGGTGGAGATACCGTCGGCATACATCGGTTTTGTGGGGCGGTTGACATACGACTATAAGTCGCGCTACATGGCAGAATTTAACTTCGGCTACAACGGTTCCGAGAATTTTGCACCCGGCAAGCGTTTTGGAGCCTTCCCCGCGGGGTCGGTGGGTTACATACTTTCGGAAGAAGCCTTTATGAAAAAGCAAAAGATTGTAGACTACCTGAAGTTCCGTGCATCCGTGGGTCTCGTGGGTAACGACCATCTGGAAAATAACCGCTTCCTCTTTCTGCCCGACTCGTATAATGTGAATCTCTCGGGTGTAGACGGCTGGAACAACAATAAATATGGATTTAATTTCGGGGCGGATGGTAAAGGATATATTAAAGGTGCTTTGGAAAACCGTCTGGGAAACCCGATGGTTACATGGGAAAAAGCCCTCAAGCAAAACTACGGTATGGACATCCACTTCCTGAAGAGCCGCTTGAAAATGTCGTTCGACTATTTCCGTGAAGACCGTAAGGATATCCTCATCAATCGCAAGACGGTACCATTGCTTACCGGACTTACCGTGGATGTGCTGCCGGCTGTAAACATGGGAAAAGTGGAGAATCATGGTTATGAGATAGAAGTAAAATGGGACGATAAGGTGAAAGACTGGAACTATCATATCGATGCCAATATGTCTTACTCCAAGAATAAAATCATCTTTCAGGATGAAGTGGAACCGAACGAGCCTTATATGTGGCGTACGGGCAATCCCGTAGGTACGCTCTTCGGATACGTGGCATACGGATTCTATGCTCCGGACGACTTCGACTCGAAGGGAGAACTCAAGAAAGGAATGCCCGATCCGGGAATAACCGTAAAACCCGGAGACGTGAAATACAGGGACCTGAATAAGGATGGTAAAATTACCTCGGACGACCAAGGCATCATAGGTTATCCCTCACGTCCTGCCTATACGTTCGGTTTGAACTACAGAATAGGTTATAAAGGGTTCTTCCTGACCATGAACTGGACGGGAACCGCTCAACGCTCGCTCTTGCTCAATGGCGCTTTCAGAGAACCGTTCGGCAATGGTAAGATACGCGGGTTGATGCAGTTTCATGCAGATACCCGCTGGACACCGGAAACCGCTCATACGGCCACCACACCGCGATTCACCGAAACAAATGCGGTGTATAACATGCGTAATTCTTCACTTTGGGTACGCGATGCTTCTTATCTGAAACTGAAGAACATGACCATCGGCTACAACTTCACCGATAAGAAACTCTTGAAGAAACTGGGCATTCAGCAGCTGGGCATTCAGCTCACGGGATATAATCTGCTCACTTTCGACAAGTTCGATATCATGGATCCCGAGGCGCGCCCGGATAATGCGGATTCGTATCCTATTATCAAGATATATAACTTAGGAATCAACTTAACTTTCTAATTCTCATGATTACGATGAAAAACTGTCGGAAACATATTGCAGCCCTTTCCCTGGTTCTGGGAAGTGTATTTGCCGGCTGCGAGGATATCAAGTTCGGTGAAGCTTTCTTGGATAAACCTTTGAGTACGGAATATACCATCGACTCGGTGTTCAGCAAGAAGATATTCGCGGAACAGGCTTTGGCGGAGACTTATCATTCCTTGCCCGATTTTCTTCCCATGCAGGGACGGATGGGTTATGGAGTGCTGGAAGTATTGACGGATATGGGCGATTGGAGCAAAAAAGGTGCTCCGAAATTCTATACGGGTACAGTGGATGCCACTACTGCGTTTCTGGAACATCTTCCTTATCGTCTGGATACGGACAACAATACCATAGGTGTAGGTCCCATATACGGAATACGCCGGGCTTATATATATCTGGAGAACGTGGATCACGTACAGGATATGACGCCTGAGGAGAAAGCGCGCGGGAAGGGTGAAGCCAAAATGATAATCGCTTATCACTATTCGCAGATGCTCCGTTACTACGGAGGGATGCCTTGGATAGACCATGCTTACAAAGCCGGCGATGACATGATAATGCCCCGCATGACTCTGCAGGAAACAGTGGAAAAGATAGTTTCCCTGCTGGATGAGGCTGCCGCGCTTCTTCCGTGGAAATGGGAGAACCATGCGGATAACGACGGACGCATGACGGCTGCTTCTGCCTTGGCTTTGAAGAGCAGAGTACTTCAGTTTGCAGCCAGTCCGCTCTTCAATGCGGATAAGCCTTATAAAGAGGGTGACGCGGCGACGGCTCATCTTGTGTGGTATGGCAACTATTCGGCAGACAGATGGCAGAAAGCGCTGGATGCAGGCTTGTCTTTTGTGCGCGAGAATAAGAAGCATGCCGAAGTTTATAAGTTGGTAAATACGGGTAATCCGCGCGAAGACTTTGTTGCCGGATACTTCGAACGTAACAATAATGAAACTCTCATCTCTTCCCGGCGTTTCACCACGTATATGACCGGTAAACTGCCTTTTGCCCAAATACGTTATGGGGTAGCCTCTCCCACGCTTACATATGTGGATATGTTCTCAATGAACGATGGAACGGAGTTCGACTGGAACAATCCGGATCATGCAAAGAATCCTTTCTTTGATGCCGCGGGTAATCCGCGGAGGGATATCCGCTTGTACGAAACGGTTGCCGTGACCGGCGATAAGTTCAGAGGCAATCAAAAGGTGGACATTTATGTGGGTACCAAGCAAGCTCCGTATAACAGCGGACGCATGAGCTACAACGGATTTGCCATGCGAAAGTTTATCCGTAACTTCAACGAAGAGGTGAATGGAAAACCTTACATCTGTCCATTACTTCGTTTGCCCGAAGTGTACCTGAACATGGCGGAAGCTATGAACGAGCTGGGTAAGGCAAATGTTGCCGATGAGTTCGGACGTACTGCCTACGACTATGTAAACCTTGTGAGAAGCCGTGCCGGTATGCCCGGACTGACTGCCGCTAAGGTTCCGGAAGGAGAGCCTTTGCGCGAAGCCATATTGCGTGAGCGGGCGTTGGAATTTGGATATGAGGAAGTGCGCTATTTCGACCTTGTCCGCTGGAAACGCTCGGATATATTTACCAAGCCGCTTACTCGTCTGGTTATTGAAAAAACAGGAAAGACGTATACCTATACAGTCTCCACTGAAATGGCTGAACAAAGAAAACACGTGGAACCTAAGGCGTGGAGCGAGAAGTATTTCCTGATGCCGTTGCCGGTCTCCGAGATAAACAAGAAATACGGTTTGATTCAGAATCCCGGTTGGTAGTAACAAGAAGCAATACCATAAAACAGATATTAAGTATGAAAAATGCGATATATACGATAGTTCTTTCATTTGCGTTTGTTTCTGCCGGAATGGCGCAAACAAAGGTGGAAGAAGAAGGAAAGAAAGATACGGAGTTTCTCTTATTGCAGAACAATAAGAATAAGACGGTAGATATGGGTATGTTTGCCGCTTCGGAACAACAGAAAACACAGGCGGTGTCAACAGTCTATGCGGATGAGTTGGAGAAAAATGCGACGGTTAGTCCTTACAATGCGATATACGGACTGCTACCCGGCTTGAGTGTCATGCAAAACACGGCTTGGGATACGGAGAAATCGCGCTTGAACGTGCGTGGAAGAGGCTCGTTGAACGGTGCCGCTCCGTTGGTGGTGGTCGACGGATTTGTGCGCCCGATGGAGTTTATCAACTTATCCGAGATAGAATCGATATCCGTACTGAAAGATGGAGCCGCTACGGCACTATGGGGCGGGAGAGGAGCCAATGGAGTGATAGTGGTGACCACTAAACGCGGAATGTATGAAAAGAAAGATATTCAGGTGAATTACAAATACGGTATGGGGTTACCTGTCAACCAACCGGAATTTGCCGATGCCTACACCTATGCACAGGCTCGTAACGAGGCGTTGAAAAATGACGGACTCCAACCCGATATGGATGTCGAAGGTTTTCATAAAGAGGCGGGAACCAGTGATTTATATCCCGACGTGGACTGGCAGAAAGAAGCTCTGCGAGATCATACAACCAATCATCAGTTAGATATTTTGTTCCGTGGAGGGAGTAAGCGTTTGCGCTATTTCACGGCGTTGAACTACAAGAATGATATGGGATTGCTGAGTACGAAATACACCGACTATACGGAACGTTACAACTCGCAGATGAAAAAGTATTTTCTGAACCTACGCATGAACCTCGATGTGGATGTTTCGGAGGTAACTCGTTTGAAACTGAGTATGCTGGGTATGTTGCGCGAAACGAAACGTCCCTATGCCAACGAGACTACTTTGTTTGGCTTGCTTTATAACACTCCTTCTGCTGCTTTTCCGCTGAAAACCCGGGAAGGTGAGTGGGGAGGAAACAATATCCTGAAAACAAACCCGATTGCACGTCTTGCGGATGAGGGATACTACAAACTGAACCAACGTATGTTACAGGCGGATTTACGTTTGCTGCAAGACCTTTCTGTACTGACTCCGGGACTAAGTGCGGAACTGGCCGTGGCTTATGACAACAATGCCACTTATCGTGAAACGGGGCAGAAAGGATTCCGCTATCAGACGGTGGAGAAAGATGTGACAGGAAATATCGTATACAAACACTACGGTGATGCCAATAGCGAACTGAAAGTGAGTAATACCGGCTTGGCAAACCAATATATACATGCCAACTTCGAAGCCAAACTGAATTATAATCGTTTGTGGAATAAACACGGGTTCTCTGCTTCAGGTATGTTCCGTCATGAGTCCATGACGTTGAGCGGAGCCAACAACAGCCGCTATCGTCAGTACATCTTGGGTACGATGGCGTACAATTATGACAACCGTTATTTCGTGGATGTTGTAGCAAATACTTTCGGAAGCAGTGTACTTGCCAAGAATGATAAATATCGTTTCTATCCGGCGGTTTCCACCGCTTGGTTATTGTCTAACGAGGATTTCCTGAAGTCTAGTCCGGTTGTGGACTATCTTAAACTGCGTGCGTCATACGGACGGTCGGGATATGATTTGTATGACTATGCTCAGGACAGACAGTATTGGGTGGGAACAGGTTCGTATTACTTCAGGGAAGCTAATACCAGTGCGGGCGCCAGCCTGACCGAAGGAAAACTGGCGATGAAGAAACTGGACCTGGAGGTCGCCGATAAGTACAACGTAGGAGTGGATGCTACTTTATGGAAAGGTTTATTTTTGTCCGCCGACGTATTCTATGACCGGCGTTCAAAGATTCTTATCGATGGTAGTGGCTTGATTTCAGGAGCTATCGGTGTGGAAGTGCCTAACATGAATGCGGGTAGAGTGGACACCAAAGGAGCAGAATTCGCCGTGATGTGGAAGGGCGAAAACAAGAATTTCCGCTATTATGCGGGTGCCAACGTGTCGTATGTGCGAACGGAGATTATAGAGAATGGAGAGGGTTATCAGCCCTATCCGTATCTTTCTGCGAAGGGGCATCGATTGGGACAAACTTTCGGGTTGGAAGCCATAGGATACTTCCGCGACGAGGATGATATTAAGAACAGTCCCGTACAGCGTTTCTCGGAAGTTCGTCCGGGTGATGTGAAATATAGAGATCTCAATAATGATAATGTGATAGATAAGAACGATGTGAAAGCAATCGGGAAATCAGGTATGATTCCTGATTGGTATTATGGTATCAATATCGGTTTCGAGTACAAAGGTTTTGGTGTGGATGCCCTTTTTCAAGGTATAGGAGGATACAGTGTAATGCTGAATACGGAGAGTGTTTACTGGCCGCTTCGCAACAACACCAATATATCTGCATGGTATCTGAAAGATAGAATCCGCTGGACGGAGGAAACGAAAGACATGGCGAATGTGCCTAGGTTGACAACGGAAAACAATGCCAATAATTTCAGAAACAGTACTCAGTGGCTGGAGAATGGGAATTATCTGAAGCTGCGCAATCTGAACGTGTACTATAATCTGCCATCGGTATGGACAAAGAAACTGAAAATGGAGAAAGTACAGGTTTATGCCCGTGCAAACAATCTGTTCTCGCTTGACCATGTGAAGTATCTGAACAGTGAAAGCCTAAGAGTGAATTATCCGGATATGGTTTCCGTTTACTTCGGATTTAATGTTAACTTTTAAAGATAGAGAACGATGAAAAAATATATCATGGCAGCGGGTATGATGCTTTCCGTATCCGGCTGCGGTTTACTGGAACTGGATGAATCCACAGGTTTGACTCAAGAAGAGGCGTATGCATACTTCAATAATGTGAAAGGATTGGCGACCTATGTGTATAGCCGCCTTCCCGACGAACTGGGAGGCATTAAAGGTGCGCTTCGCGAGTCGGCAACGGATAATTCAGTGTATATATGGAGCGACAATGACGTGCATACTTTCTACAACAACGCATGGAGCCCGAACAATGCGGTAGATAATATGTGGAACAGATGTTACGGTGCAATACGTTCATGCAATTCATTTCTGGAGAATTATTCCGCGGAACGTTTGGAACGTTTTCGTTGGAACGATACTTATGAAGAGGAGATTTCCAAAGCCAATATGTATGGCTATGAGTTGCGGGTACTTCGCGCTTTCTTTTTCTTTGAACTGGCAAAACGTTACGGGGATATTCCGTTGCTTACACGTACTTATGCGACGGATGAAATAAACAATGTGGATAAGAAGCCTTTTCATGAAATTATCGATTTCATCTGTAAGGAATGTGACGAGGCTGCGGAACATTTGCCGGTATATCAGAAAGATTTCTGGGCGGAAACCGGTCGTGTGACGAAAGGAACGGCACAAGCGTTGAAAGCGCGTGCTTTGTTGTATGCCGCCAGTCCTTTACACAACTCTACGTTGGATATTGCGCGCTGGGAAGCTGCCGCCTCCGCAGCTTATACGCTGATTAAGGAAGGAAAATATTCATTGCCTCAGATCGATAAAGATCCGCTTTATCATAAAGATGGGGGAAATGAGGTGTTGAAGTCTGCACAGTTGATATTCGAGCGTCGCTCGGGGGATACATTCGACTATGAAATGAATAATTTGCCTATCAGCTATGAGAAAGGTAAAACAGGCAATGTACCTACCCAGAATCTGGTGGATGCTTTTCAGATGGCGGATGGCAGCGATTTCGACTGGAGTGTGTTGGCTCCCGGAGTCAACCCATATGAGAACCGTGATCCGCGCTTCTACCATACAGTTCTTTGCAATGGAGACACCTGGATGCAAGCTACCATTGAAGCCTACGAAGGAGGCAAAGACGGAGCGGGAACTCCGGGTGCCACTAAAACGGGTTACTATCTGAAAAAGTATATGAACGAGACTGTTTCGTTGACCCCGTCCAAGGAACGGAAGAAACCGCATCATTATGCGCTTTTCCGCTATGCAGAAGTGTTGCTGAACTATGCCGAGGCGATGAATGCATGGAAGGGGGCGGATTATACCGATGCTACTTATCAACTGTCGGCGCGTGCCGCTTTGAATCAAGTACGCAGTGCAGCGAAGATGCCACCCGTAACGACCAACGGAGATGAGTTCACCGAAAGCATCCGTCGCGAACGTCGTGTGGAACTGGCTTTTGAAGACCATCGTTTCTGGGACATCCGCCGCTGGAAGATAGGCGGAAGCACAAAAGAAATTTATTGTGTGAAGATTACATTGGAGAACGGAACCCCCGTTTATAAAAGGGAATTACTCGAAACCCGTAATTGGGACGAGAAGATGAATCTTTATCCCATTCCGCAGGCAGAATATTTCAACAACCGTAAGTTAGGACAAAATAAAGGTTGGGAATAACGGCTTTTAAAAAACGGTATATATTAATCGGAAATCTTTTTTGACTTATATCTCCGGGGGTGACTCACCGTTAATTTAAGGTGTGTACCTCCGGAGATTTCTTATATGATCCGGTGTAAGGAAGTGTTACGTTTACATTATTAACCGGTTAACCAACCTTTGTGCCGAAATTATCGATATAGGAAATACCGTACTTCGCTTCGCTTTCCAATGTTCTAACTTTCGGAAGGCTTCCCGCGGCATGCGATATTGCAGATATACTCTTCTTCGGTGCAAAGAATCGAAAAGGAAAAACGTGAAGTGAGGAATATTGAAATAAAGAGGGGCGGTCTTAATAATAAAGACAGCCCCCCTCTCATTCACAAAAAACAACTAACATAAACACATGCAAAGAGAATTAAGCGTACCTCACTTTTCTTTCGCAGTATCGTTCGCATTGTGCGCAAATATCATAGCCCAGCATGGCTCCGAGAATGAAGTCCTCCTCCGGAGATAGTTTATTCAACGGCTGTTTTACCAACAGTCGAATAGCGTCTATGCACTCTTTCCGTCCGAAGAAGATGTTGATCCTGCCATTTCCCACCGGTTGTATAAGATGGCTGATTTTCTGATCGGTAAGGCGTTTGACGGCAAATGGCTCATACTTCTTGTGAGTGGTATATAGAACCATTTGCCGTACGCCTTTCTTAAATTCATAGATATGGTTTAGGAATACTTTCAACTCTAAAGGGTTAATGTCGGATAACACCATATATCAGGAGTCGTTTTTTTTATCAGGTTATGACAGGTGTTTCTTAAGCTCTTCCACCCAGGCACTGATGCGGGCTTCCGTACGGTCGCTTTCGTTGACGTCGTCCAGTGCAAGCCCTACGAACATGTCGTCGATGACAGCGATGGAAGATGAGAATGAGTAACCGCTTGCCGGAACTTTTCCTACCACCGTACAGCCTGAATCTTTGATGTCTTCATAAATGATTCCCATACCGTCGCAAAACGTATCACAATAAGAATCCGCATCTCCGCATCCGAACAAGGCGATGGTTTTTCCTTTTAAGTCGGCAGATTTCAATACTTTCACGCCATCGTACCAGTCGTCTTGCAACTCGCCGTCGCCCCACGTGGAAGTACCTAATATGAGCGCCTCATATTCGTTTACTTTTTCAACGGTCAGTTTGCTCACATCGATGACATCCGATGCGGAAATACCCAATTTCTCTGCGATGGATTCTGCCATACTTTGGGTGGTTCCGGTAGAGGAACCGTAAAATACACCTGTTTTCTTCATACTTGATTCTTCGTTTTATTTGTTCAGTGCAAAGTAAGAGAATGAAGAATACTCCTGAAATACCCAGAAATGGTGAAAACCGACGGAACGTATAACCAAATGTAGGTAGAATGAAAGAGACGATGAGAGAGGTTATCGTTTCCCGTATAGCTTGTCTATCAGATCCTGCCTTCCGAGTCTGCGTAATTCCTGTATGATGTTTTTGCGTTCTTCGGGTTTGTACCAGAAGAAGAACTGACGTTGAGCCAGTTTCTCGCGGGTACTTTTAGCGCTGAAAACCGGTTCGAGCGTGTAGGGGTGATAACCTGTATACCATGCTTCGGTAGCTACGGTCATGGGAGTGGGGGTGAAGTCCTGCACTTGTTCCAGGCGGAAGTCCATACGTTTGGTGATTACCGCGAGTTCCGCCATATCTTCCTCCGTACATCCCGGATGACTGGAGATGAAGTAGGGGATGAGTTGTTGGTTCAAGTGCTCTTCTTTATTGATGCGGTCGAACAAAAGCTTAAAATCCTGAAACAGCCGGAAAGACGGTTTGCGCATGATGTCTAACACCCTGTCCGCTGTATGTTCGGGGGCTACTTTAAGACGTCCGCTGACGTGCCGGGAAATAAGTTCCCGGCTGTAATCGGCGAGACTGCGGTTGACAGCAGGATTTTTGTCGGTGTGAAGTAACAGGTCGTAGCGTACCCCGCTGCCGATAAAGCTTTTCTTGATACCGGGCAGCGCGTCTACGGCACGGTATATTTCCAGTAAGGGCCGGTGGTCTACGTTCAGATTCGGACATATCCGGGGATGAATGCAGGATGGACGCTTACAGCGTTGGCAGACGGCTTGATTTATTCCTTTCATTCGATACATGTTTGCCGATGGTCCTCCCAAGTCGCTCAGATACCCCTTGAAGTCGGGCAGTTCGCATACGGCTTTTACTTCTTTCAGAATACTCTCCTTGCTGCGGCTTACGATGAACTTTCCCTGATGTGCCGAGATGGTACAGAACGCACAACCTCCGAAGCAGCCGCGGTGAATGTTGATGGAGAATTTTATCATGTCGTACGCCGGAATGCGTTTGTTTTTGTATTTGGGATGTGGAAGCCGTGTGTACGGCAAGTCGAACGAGTGATCCAATTCGGCTTCGCTTAACGGGGGATACGGCGGATTCACCACCACCATGTGTTTATCTGTCTGTTGCGTGATGCGCGCCGCCGCATATTTATTGCTTTCCTCCTCGATGTGTCTGAAGTTGGCTGCTTGTTTCCTCTTATCTTTCAGGCATTCGGCATGGCTGAAAAGACGGATGTCTTCTTTTTGCGAGATAAAACCTTCGATGGGTTGCAGGTAGCTTATCTGCGGGATGGACGCGATGGAGGGATTTGCAGAAAGAGGAGTTTGCTCCGTGTCCTCTATCGGGGCAAGTGCTTTCATCTGCCGGGCTAAAGCCACAATCGGCTTTTCGCCCATACCGTATATCAACAAGTCGGCCCCGCTATCGATGAGGATGCTTTTACGCACCGTATCCTGCCAGTAATCATAATGAGTAAGGCGCCTCATGCTTGCCTCGATACCGCCTAAAACCACGGGGACACCGGGAAATAGCTTTTTCAGAATTTGTGTATAGACAATGGAGGGATATTCCGGTCGCATGTCCGGTCGGGCGTCGGGCGTATAGGCATCTTCGCTGCGCAGTCGTTTATTGGCAGTGTATTTGTTCACCATGGAGTCCATACATCCAGCCGATACGCCGAAAAACAACCGCGGACGCCCCAACTTCTTAAAATCGCGCAGGTCGTCTCTCCAATTGGGTTGAGGAACAATGGCTACCCTCAATCCTTCGGCCTCAAGAATACGTCCTATAACCGCCGCACCAAAGGAAGGATGGTCTACATAGGCATCTCCGCTGAAGAGAATGACGTCCGCTTCATCCCATCCTCGAAGTTCCATTTCCTTTTTTGTTGTCGGCAACCAGTCGGTCAGTCTATATTCTTTCATGGCTGCAAAGATAGCAAATATCCTGATGTGCAGGACGTGCCGCAATGACTAATGACATTGCTTTCGCCTGATATGAGACGAGGAAACGAAAATCAGGGATTGTAACAAGAATATTATATAATGTAAGAAAGATAAACGGAAGAGGGATCAATCCTGCTTCGGAGATGTTTTGATGAACTGTACTGCCATCTCCTCTCCATTGTAAATCTCCCGAAAACCGATTTCCCGTTCAGCCAGAAATTCCTTCAGGTCGTTGAAAGAAGAGAGTTCGTTCATTACGATTTCCAACTCTTCGTTCGGTTTTGCCTCGCAAAAGGCGAGCATAGCGGGGATAAGCTGACTGTAGGAGCGTTGTCCGCGGGTGTCGATTGTTTTCATGGCGTGGAGGTTTCGGGTGTGTCTTGTTGAGAAAACCACTTCAGGTAAAGTCTGATGAGCTGTTGCAAACCGAAAGCTTTCATGTTGTTATGATATATAACGTCGATGCATAAGTCCAGCAGGTCTTTGCTGTCTTCTTCCTGTGCGGCAATGAGTGAACGAACGTTGAGGCGAAGTTTCTCCAGTACGGACTCGTCGATGATACCATTGCTGTCAATCAAATGGCGGAAAAGACCGTATTTCTCAATGGTAATCAGATTCTCTTCCGAAACTTCCATGCTGCGGGTGCCGCTGAGATTTGCTTGTATGGTATACATAAACTGTTGGAATATATGGTTATGGGACAGATACTTTCGACACAAAGATAATCGTTCTTTTTAATCGACCGCCTTGTTTGCCTTTTTTATTTTTCGAGGGAAACATGTAACCGGATAGTTGCATCTGAACAGACGCCGGTAAGGCGTATGACAACAGTCGTTACACACTGCCCGGAGAACGATGAAGGCACGGTACTTTTAAGACACAGGTATGGTTTCCGAACCATACGGGCATGGTTCCCGAACCGAACGGGTACGCTTTCCGGACTATATAAGGAGAGTAGTAAACGACAATGTATCAGGTGTTTGTGACAACCCGATTTTTCCCTTTTTATGCGAGGTGTGTGAACTCGTTTCGTACCGCCATGCTTACTTGCATTGAACTTGCTTGTGGAAGTGTATTTTCTTAAATGATATTCCCGGTCAACCGAAAAAACTTATTACCTTTGCAAGTCACTTTTGAAAACTAAATAGTTAATGATATGAATATTTCCTATAACTGGTTGAAAGAATATGTCGATTTTGATTTGTCTGCCAATGAGGTGGCTGCGGCTCTGACCTCGATAGGCTTGGAGACAGGTGGCGTGGAAGAGGTACAAACCATCAAAGGAGGATTGGAAGGGTTGGTGGTTGGTGAGGTGCTGACATGCATCCCTCACCCGAATTCCGATCACATGCATGTCACCACTGTGTCTTTAGGGCAGGGGGAACCGGTGCAGATAGTATGCGGCGCATCGAATGTCGCTGCCGGTCAGAAAGTGGTGGTGGCTACGTTGGGAGCAAAACTCTATGATGGCGAAGAATGCTTTACCATCAAGAAATCGAAACTCCGGGGCGTGGAATCGAACGGTATGATTTGTGCGGAAGATGAGATAGGAGTGGGTACGAGCCATGAAGGTATTATCGTGCTTCCAGCCGGCGTTCCTGCCGGTACGCTCGCAAAGGACTACTACAACGTCAAAAGTGACTTCCTGCTCGAAGTAGACATTACCCCCAACCGGGCGGATGCCTGCTCACACTACGGTGTGGCGCGCGACCTGTATGCATATCTGAAACAGAACGGGAAAAAGACCGAATTGAGAAAACCCTCTGTCGATGCTTTTGCCACAGACAATACGGAACTGGATATTCAGGTGGTGGTGGAGAACAAAGAAGCCTGCCCCCGTTATGCTGGAGTGACGGTGAAGGGAGTGACGGTGAAAGAGAGTCCCGAATGGTTGCAAAACAAACTGCGGACCATAGGAGTACGTCCCATCAACAATGTGGTGGATATCACCAACTATGTGGTGCATGCCTTCGGGCAACCTCTGCATTGCTTCGATGCGGAGCGCATCACAGGAAAGGAAGTGCGTGTGAAAACAATGCCGGAAGCCACTCCGTTCGTTACACTGGATGGGGTGGAACGCAAACTGAGTGCGCACGACCTGATGATTTGCAACCGGGAAGCCCCCATGTGCATAGCCGGCGTATTTGGCGGACTCGATTCGGGCTCCACGGAAACCACCCGTGACATCTTCTTGGAGAGCGCATACTTTCATCCTACATGGGTAAGGAAAACCGCGCGTCGCCATGGGCTGAATACGGACGCTTCTTTCCGTTTCGAGCGTGGTGTGGACCCTCAAGCAACGGTTTACTGCTTGAAACTGGCTGCCCTGATGGTGAAGGAACTGGCAGGTGGCACCATTTCTTCCGGGATTAAAGATATTTGCGATGCGCCTGCCCAAGATTTTATCGTAAACTTGCCTTACGCCAAAGTAACTTCGTTGATAGGAAAAGAAATTCCGGCGGATGTCATTAAAAACATTGTGACCAGTCTGGAAATGAAAATACTGGAGGATACTCCCGAAGGAATTACATTGGCTGTACCTCCTTATCGCGTGGACGTACAAAGAGATTGCGATGTGATAGAGGATATTCTGCGTATATATGGATATAATAATGTGGAAATACCCCAGACACTGAAGTCCAGCCTGATCACAAAAGGAGAACATGATGTATCCAACAAATTGCAGAATCTGATTGCGGAACAGCTTGTCGGTTGCGGATTCAGTGAGATTCTGAACAACTCATTGACGCGTGCCGCGTACTACGAAGAACTTGAAACCTATCCTTCTCAGAACCTTGTCATGCTGATGAACCCCTTGAGCACCGACCTGAACGCCATGCGCCAGTCATTACTTTTCGGAGGTTTGGAAAGCATAGCTTATAACATCAACCGGAAGAGCGCAGACCTGCGTTTGTTCGAGTTCGGCAATTGCTACTATTTCAATGCAGAGAAAAGAGACAAGGAAAAGACATTGTCGGCTTACTCCGAAGACTACCGTCTCGGACTTTGGCTGACCGGTGCGCGAGTGACTAATTCTTGGGCGCACCCCGAAGAACAGAGCTCTGTATACGAACTGAAAGCCTATGTGGAAAATATATTCCTCAGATTAGGCTTGAATCTGAAGAACTTGGTGGTAGGCAACCTGACGGATGACATCTTCTCTGCCGCATTGTCCGTACATACGAAAAACGGAAAACGCTTGGCCTCATTCGGAGTGGTAACTAAAAAAATACTCAAACGCTTCGATATAGAGGCAGAAGTATATTATGCAGATTTCGATTGGAAAGCCTTGATGAAAGCTGTTCGCTCCGTGAAAGTGAGCTATACGGAATTGTCTAAATATCCGGCAGTGAAGCGTGACCTCGCCTTGTTGGTGGACAAAAAAGTGCAATTTGCCGATATAGAAAGAATTGCTTATGAGACAGAGAAGAAACTGTTGAAAGACGTTTCCCTGTTCGATGTCTATGAAGGAAAGAATCTGGAGTCGGGGAAAAAGTCGTATGCAGTGAGTTTCTTGTTGCAGGATGAGACACAGACTTTGAATGACAAGACAATCGATAAAATCATGTCCAGGTTGATACGAAACCTCGAAGAAGGTCTTGGAGCGAGATTGAGATGATTCATACGAAGTAAAAGAACTGAAAAATAAATATAAAACAACAAATACCAATGGGAAGAGCATTTGAATATAGAAAAGCGGCGAAAATGAAACGTTGGGGGCACATGGCAAAAACGTTTACAAGACTGGGTAAACAGATTGCCATAGCTGTGAAAGCAGGTGGTCCGGAACCGGAGAACAATCCTACCTTACGTTCGGTAATAGCGACATGTAAGCGTGAAAACATGCCCAAGGACAACATAGACCGTGCTATCAAGAACGCAATGGGTAAAGATCAGAGCGAGTATAAAAGCATGACTTACGAAGGATACGGGCCTCATGGGATTGCCGTATTTGTGGATACGCTGACCGATAACCCTACCCGTACCGTGGCGGATGTACGTTCTGTGTTCAATAAATTTGGCGGCAATTTAGGAACTATGGGTTCCTTGGCTTTTCTGTTCGATCACAAATGTGTGTTTACATTCAAGAAGAAAGATAATCTGGATATGGAGGAACTTATTCTTGATTTGATAGACTACAATGTGGATGATGACTTTGAAGAAGATGAGGAAGAAGGAACAATCACCATTTACGGCGATCCCAAGAGTTATGCGGCCATTCAGAAACATCTGGAAGAGTGTGGCTTTGAGGATGTCGGCGGTGATTTTACCTACTTGCCGAATGATGTAAAGGAAATTGCTGCCGATCAGCGTGAAACTCTTAATAAGATGATAGAACGTCTGGAAGAGTTTGATGACGTGCAAACCGTTTATACAAATATGAAACCGGAGGAATCGGAAGATTAATCATGAAATATACCTATAGAACAGAGGGAACCTGCAGCTTGGTCATCGAACTGGATGTAGACGACGGCGTGCTTCGCGACGTGGCATTCTGGGGAGGATGTAATGGAAACCTGCAAGGGATTTCCCGCTTGGTCAGAGGAATGCAGGTACAGGAGGTGCTGACTCGTCTGGAAGGTATACGTTGCGGAACGCGAAAGTCTTCTTGTCCGGATCAGCTATGCAAGGCTCTGCGTCAGATGGGATATTGATTTGAATGGAGAAACGGGTTGATAAGCCGGAACAAAAGGCTTGCCGGCTCGTTTCTTGTTTTATAGGGTGAGGTAGCTTTTTCCCGCCTATGCATTGCCGGCTGTTCGGTATTGTCAACGGACTAAGGGATACAAGGTTATCGTATGAGTTTATGAATTCATTACATAGGTAGAGACTTCTTTACCGTCTCAGGTCTGTCATCTGCTGTATTATACCAAGAGAAAAATGATGAAAAATATACTGAAAGACTTAAAACGGAAAGACCATAAACGTTATTTGGGTGGTTGGGATTTCTTCCGGTACATCGGACCGGGGCTATTGGTTACGGTTGGTTTTATCGATCCGGGCAACTGGGCATCTAACTTTGCTGCAGGTTCAGAGTTCGGCTATTCTTTATTGTGGGTGGTGACTCTCTCTACAATTATGCTTATCATCTTGCAACATAATGTCGCCCATTTAGGAATAGTAACCGGTTTGTGCCTCTCCGAAGCGGCCACGGTGTACACTCCCAAGTGGGTATCTCGTCCTGTCTTGGGAACTGCGATACTGGCATCCATTTCCACATCGCTTGCCGAAATACTGGGAGGCGCCATTGCCTTGCAGATGCTTTTCGATGTACCGATAGTGTGGGGAGCCGTACTCACTACGCTGTTTGTCTCCATTCTGCTTTTTACCAATTCCTATAAGAAGATAGAACGGTCTATTATCGCTTTCGTATCGGTTATTGGGCTTTCATTTATCTATGAGTTGTTTTTGGTAGAAATCGATTGGCCACTGGCTGTGGAGGGTTGGGTGAAACCTGCTTTCCCGGAAGGTAGCATACTCATAATCATGAGCGTGTTGGGAGCGGTGGTCATGCCTCATAATTTGTTTTTACATTCTGAGATTATTCAGAGCCATGAGTATAATAAGAAAGACGAGGCTTCCATACGTAAACTCTTGAAGTACGAGCTTTTCGATACACTCTTTTCAATGATTGTGGGATGGGCGATAAACAGTGCGATGATTTTACTTGCGGCGGCCACTTTCTTTAAAAATAATGTGCAGGTGGAAGAATTGCAACAAGCCCAATCATTGCTTGAACCTCTGTTGGGAAATAATGCGGCAATAGTGTTTGCTTTGGCTTTGTTAATGGCCGGAATTTCCTCTACAATAACGAGTGGAATGGCTGCCGGTTCCATTTTTGCCGGTATCTTTGGAGAATCTTACCACATAAAAGACTCTCATTCTCAGTTAGGTGTGATATTGTCGCTGGGAGTGGCTTTGCTTGTGATATTCTTTATTGCCAATCCGTTCAAGGGACTCTTGATATCTCAAATGATACTGAGTATTCAATTGCCCTTTACAGTCTTTCTACAGGTGGGGCTAACCTCTTCGCGTAGGGTGATGGGAGCTTATGCAAACAGCCGTTGGAGCAGTTGTGTTCTTTATACGATTGCGGCTGTTGTGACTGTACTGAACCTGATGTTGATTGTTACCGAACTTTTCGGTTGATGACCGGTGAATCCGAAAACCTCATTGAACGAACATAGATGAAGATTATTACTTACAATGTGAACGGACTGCGTGCTGCAGTAGCTAAAGGACTGGCGGAATGGTTGGCGCATGAACAAGCCGATGTGGTATGTTTGCAGGAAACCAAACTCCAGCCCGAACAATATCCGGCGGATGCCTTGCGTGAGTTGGGTTATAAGCATTATCTGTTTTCTGCGCAAAAGAAAGGATATAGCGGAGTGGCTATCCTCTCGAAGCGGGAGCCGGACAAGGTGGTTTATGGAATGGATATTCCGGAGTATGATAATGAAGGACGTTTTATTCGGGCCGATTATGGTAACTTGTCTGTCGTTAGCGTTTACCATCCTTCGGGTACGAGCGGAGACGAGCGGCAGGCATTTAAGATGAACTGGTTGGACAGGTTTCAGGAATATGTGTTGAACCTCAGGCGGGAACGCCCCGGATTACTGCTTTGTGGCGATTACAACATTTGCCATGAACCCATTGATATTCATGACCCGGTAAGGAACGCCACCAATAGCGGTTTCCTACCCGAAGAAAGGGAATGGATGACAGGTTTCTTATCTGCCGGATTTATAGATGCTTTCAGATTTTTGCATCCTGAAAGCCGGGAATATACGTGGTGGAGCTATCGATTCAATTCGCGTGCAAAGAATAAAGGATGGAGAATTGATTACTGTATGGTGAGCGAACCTGTACGTCCATTACTCTATGAGGCACGGATACTGAATGATGCGGTACATTCCGACCATTGTCCCATGATGTTAAAGTTGAAAGACCGGTAAATATCCGATGGAGAATCGCGCTTTTGTTTTTTCCTGTTTTTTCTGATTGACCGTTTCGACGGAACATAACCGGATGTAAAGCTCTCTTTAAAGAATATACTTTTGTCAAATCATAAGAATGACGGATGAAGAACGGATAGAAAAGGCGATAACGCTTTTTAGAAGTGGGTATAATTGTTCTCAGGCTGTTACGGCTGCCTTTGCAGATCGATATGGTCTGACGGAATCACAGGCATTGCTCATTTCCGCTTCCTTCGGAGGAGGTATAGGGCGTATGAGACAAACCTGTGGGGCAGCGTGTGGCATATTTCTGCTGGCTGGATTGGAAACCGGAAGTGTGGCACCGGAAGATAAGGCGCAAAAAGCTGCTAATTACGCTTTGGTGCAGGAACTGGCAAAGGAGTTTGTACACCGGAATGGTTCTTTGACCTGCGGAGAGTTATTGGGACTTAAAAAACCTGAAGGAACTGCTATTCCGGAAGAACGTACGGAGAGATATTACGCCAAACGCCCTTGTGTTCGCATCGTCGAAGAGGCGGCTCGTATATGGACGGAATATTTGAAAAGAGCAGGAGAGAAACAGGCTTTATCCTCTGATGAATTCGGGAAATGATACTTCTACAAGATAGAACTATCTTAAAATAAGGTTATAAGCATGTTGTATAACATGAAAAATATATATACCTTTGTCGCGAAATCAATTATTGGTTTACTTATTTAACATTTGCTTATACGCTCTGTTTAATGTTCTTTATGCATAAAGCATTTTTTCTTGGATTCAAGGAGGAATGATTTGTAGAGATGGACAAAAGTGTCAGTAGCGTTGAATTAAAGGAGAAAACCGGTAATTAAGACATGTTTAACTAAAAGCACAAAGAAAATGTTGAAAGAAAAAGCTGGTGAAACTGCAGGTAAAATTTGGAATGTACTGAATGAAACCGAGGGTTTAACTGCCAAACAAATTAAAAAAGCGACCAAATTGGTTGACAAAGATTTGTTCTTGGGGCTTGGATGGTTGTTGCGTGAAGACAAAGTAACTGCGCAGGAAATTGAAGGAGAGTTGTTTGTAAAATTGGTATAAACCGGAGCAAATACCTTTTGGAACAGACATTATACTTTTGTATATAGATAAAAGAAGGGGATGTGTCCAAATAGGTACATCCTCTTTTTTGTGGGCTGTCCTAAAGAATTTGTGTCTTTAGTTATATGTATCTATAATAACGCAACTTCTAATATAAGTAGCTATAATTTTCTTGTAGAAAAGGGTTCGAGAGCTGCATAGGAGTATGTTTGACCACTAAGTAATGTTTCGGCATTGTTCATTCTGTATTGATTCATAATTATGAATACTGAAGAAGGAAAAAAGATAGTGCTCAAATTCACGATAAATCATCTTGTGGGATTATCATCCTCCCATAGGATGATAATCTTTAGCCAATCCGCCTTCGCCGGTTTCTTTATATAGAGAAGGGAGATCATTACCGGTTTCTTTCATCACAGCCACCACTTTGTCGAAGGAAACACGATGCATGCCATCAGTGAAAGAGGAATATAGGTTCGCATCTAAAGCGCGTGCTGCAGCATATGCGTTTCGTTCGATACAGGGAATCTGTACAAGTCCGCATACCGGGTCGCAAGTCATTCCCAAGTGGTGTTCTAATCCCATTTCGGCGGCATATTCTATTTGTGCAGGACTCCCACCGAAAAGTTGATTGGCGGCAGCGGATGCCATAGCACATGCTACACCGACCTCTCCTTGACAACCTACTTCTGCACCCGATATAGAGGCGTTTGCTTTAGCAATGTTCCCTACCAAACCAGCAGTTGCCAATGCGCGTAAGATACGAATGGTGCTGAAATCTCTGCTTTTTGCCAAATGATACAATACTGCCGGCATCACACCACATGAGCCGCAAGTGGGAGCTGTCACAATGGTACCTCCCGAGGCATTCTCTTCGCTGACGGCAAGTGCATAAGCAAATACCAATCCTCGCGATTGCAGGGACTGTTTATATCCGCTGGCGCGTATGAAGTAGGTAGAAGCCTTTCGTCGCAGGTTTAATGGACCGGGCAGAACACCTTCCTGCTCCAGCCCGCGGCGAACCGCGTCATTCATCGTCTTCCACACTTCTTCCAGATAGTCCCAGATGTCACTTTCTTCGCATTCTTTCACATATTCCCAATAGCTTTTACCGGTTCTTTCGCACCATTGCATGATTTCCGTAAGGTGTGTCATCTCGTAAACATCGGGAGTGTTTACGGAGAGTGCACTGTCATTCTCTTCGGCAAGCGCTCCTCCTCCTACACTGAATACAGTCCATGTATCTGTTTCCTTTCCTTCCATATTTAATGAAACGAATTTCATTCCATTGGGGTGGAAGGGAAGAAAAATTTTCGGTTCCCAAATAATTTCCACCGGGGCCGAAGACTGGAGGGTTTCCGTAATGGCAATATTTGTCATGTGCCCTTTACCCGTGGCAGCCAAACTGCCATAGAGTGTGACCCGAAAAGCCGAGGCATCGGGATGTTTTGCCAAAAACAACTCAGCAGCTTTACGCGGTCCCATGGTATGGCTACTTGATGGTCCTGTACCTATACGATATAGTTCTTTTATTGACTTCATCGGTTCGAAATAGTTTATAAATACTATATATACTCAGAAATAATATGTGATTTTCTTTCCTGTCTTTTATGAACCTGAGCAATTGCATCTTTTATGTAAGAAGAATTCTTGCTAAGAAGTTCTGGAAGCTCCCCTGGGAGAATTATAGTCCAATTTCACTAAGTCTCCAATTCTTGACTCTACGATTGATTTGTCTTGTCAAGAAAACAAAGGAGAAGGCATATATGTTCAGACATCGGAAAATCAGACAGGAGCAAAACCTGTTAGGTATTGCTCCTGCTTGAGATAGATGTACATATTATTTCTATTGAACTTTTTTCAGGACAACAGCCGTACGTGCCGGGATGTATAGCTTCAGCCACTCTTTCCTTTCCGGTTTGTATAGCGGGTCGGATATAGTGAAGTGTTTCACCGTATCATCCACGAACCCATTTCCACCATAAGACGGATTATCAGTGTTCAATATCGCTTCGTATGTGCCCGGAGGTACAAGGAATCCGTAATCGGTGAATGAATGTTTCGGATTGAAGTTGAATACAAATACATAATCCTTACGCATATACGCCAGAATCTGGTCGCCGTCGTTATGCCATATTTCCTGCACGGGAATATTCTGGAAGTTTTTTACGTTTCTTATTACTTTCAGCATATCTGCATCGAAATCCGCCATGTAGTGATAGGTAAGATTCTTATCGTCCAGCAGTTTCCATTGGCGGCGTGCATATTTGCATGACCATCCGTTTCCTTCACGCGGGAAGTCAATCCACTCGGGATGTCCGAACTCATTGCCCATGAAGTTGAGATAACCTCCATTGATGGTTGTTGCTGTGAGCAGACGAATCATTTTGTGCAGTGCAATGCCTCGGTGGACGGTATAGTTTTCATCTCCTTTCTGCATATGCCAATACATGTCGGAGTCGATTAAGCGGAAAATGATGGTTTTATCTCCGACCAATGCCTGGTCATGACTTTCCGCATATGAAATTGTCTTTTCGTCCTTGCGACGGTTGGTGACCTCCCAAAACATGGAAGAGGGCTTCCAGTCTTCATCTATTTTTTCTTTGATGGTCTTGATCCAGTAGTCAGGTATGTTCATTGCCATACGGTAATCGAAACCGTAACCTCCGTCGGCGAACGGTACGGCAAGTCCGGGCATACCGGATACCTCCTCGGCTATGGTAATGGCAGAGGGTTTTATCTCATGTATGAGTTTGTTGGCAAGTGTCAGGTAGCAGATGGCATTGTCATCCTGATGACCGTTGAAGTAATCGGCATAGTTACAGAACGCTTCTCCCAATCCGTGGCTGTAATAGAGCATGGAGGTGACACCGTCAAACCGAAAACCATCGAAACGAAACTCTTCCAGCCAATATTTGCAGTTAGAGAGCAGGAAGTGTAGAACTTCGTTTTTTCCGTAGTCGAAGCAAAGCGAATCCCATGCAGGATGCTCGTGCCGGTCGCCCGGATAGAAATACTGATTGGGATCTCCGGCAAGGTTTCCCAATCCTTCAACCTCGTTCTTTACTGCATGGGAGTGAACTATATCCATGATGACAGCTATGCCCGATTCATGTGCAGCATCTATCAGCTCTTTCAGTTCATCGGGGGTACCGAACCGGGAAGACGGAGCGAAGAAGTTGGATACGTGGTAACCGAAGCTGCCATAGTAGGGATGCTCCTGTATACCCATAATCTGTATGCAGTTATAGCCTGCCTGAACAATACGAGGCAATGTCTTTTCGCGAAACTCTTTGTATGAGCCGACCTTCTCTTCCTCCTGTGCCATGCCGATGTGGCATTCGTATATTAAGAGCGGATCCGTTTTAGGTTTGAAGTGTGCAACTTTAGGCTGGTATGGATTTTCGGGTTGCCACACTTGAGCGCTGAATATTTTGGTTTGCTCGTCTTGTACCACACGGGTAACCCATGCCGGTATGCGTTCTCCGCATCCACCTTCCCAATGTATCATTAACTTGTATAAATCGCCATGACCGATTGCTTTTGTCGGAAGAGTCAATTCCCAGTTTCCATTGGAAAGCGGTTGAAAGGCAAATTCCGGAGATTCCTGCCAATTGTTAAACGTTCCCACCAGAAATATTTTTGTGGCGTGAGGAGCCCATTCGCGAATGGTCCACTCTTTGTCCGTACGGTGCAATCCGAAGTATAAATATCCCGAGGCAAACTCGCTCAATGTTTGTTTGCCTTTACCGGTAAGTTCCATTTCTTTGTCCAAGACATGTTGATGTCGTCCTTTGATGGCTTCGGCATACGGTTCGAGCCATGGATCGTTTTTAAGCAGATTCAGTGTTTCCATAGGGAAGGGTGTTTAAAAGGAAGAAGATGGAAAACTACGATACTTTAACTTTAACAATTACTTTCTTTACTCCGGTAGAAGTGATTCCGGGCGCGTGACCGTCTTGTGGGAAGAAGATGGCAAACATTCCGGGTTTTACCACAATGTAGTCTTCTGCCAAGCCTTCAAAGAAAGTAAGATCTTTTTCGGCATTGTAAGGAGCATTCGCGGGCAAACAGTCTTCGGCGGCGGTATATCCCATTATTTCTGTTCCCGAAAGAGGAATTTGTATATCGATAAATTCATTGTGAGTTTCCAGTTTGGCTTCTTCTTTTGTTTTCGGAGCTGTTTGCGCCACGTTCACCACAAGGTCTTTCCCTTTTAATTCTATCTTTCCCACTTCGAGTGTGTTCAGGTCTGTCTTTTCAAGAAAATCCATCGCTTGTGCGAATAGAGGGTTCAATGACACGTATTTTTTCAGGTTCTCCAATCTATCTACTATCATAATTACATTTGTTAGTTGGTTATTATTTTTTTAGAAATGAATCTGTTTTTCCAATGTCGCGAAGCGGGGGTGGGCGGAGGGACTATTCGAAATCGTCAATCGTATAATTGAGGAAATCCGAAAGCCGTTTCAGCTGTCTGAAAATCTCTTCCATGCGGTCGAACATGTCCGGTGCAGTGAAAAAGGAGTCCGGCTGGGCGTTGAAACAAGAGTAATCCTTACATTTCAAGTATTTCAGATATTCGTAGTCGCGGGGAAATCCCTGAGGAGCCGTTTTGAGAAAACTCTCTCCGATGACGGGAAAATACTGTGTGAAAGCAGGGTCTTCCACTATTTTTCTATACTCGTCCATATTGTCATATACGGCTTGCCTGACAGCACGCAGCATTTGAGGCGGGAGGCAGTATCCGCCTCCTGCGAGGAGACAATTACCCGGTTCGAGGTGAATGTAATAACCGCAATGAAAAGATTTCTTTCCATGCGCGTTTATATATCCTCCGAAGTGGTTTTTATAGGGTGTTTTGTCTTGCGAGAAGCGTGTGTCCCGGTAGATGCGGTATGTACAATCTTTGGCTTGTACGTTTCGGATGCTTTCATCGAACAGTGAAATACGTGCGATGGTTGCCGAGAGCATGTTTTCGAACTCGTTCCGCGCCTCTTCATACAAGTCCCGGTTGGCATTGAACCATTCGCGGTTGTTGTTAGTGGAAATTTCTTTCAAGAAGCGGAATATTACTGGTATGTTCATGCCTTTCCTTTTTATGATGTCTGACAAATTTACGTAATATTTTCATATACTGCATACAGTGGAGAAAAAAACACTTGAACGAAGGATGCTTTTACGGCAATCACGAGGGTATTCCGTTGCGTGATTAATGAGGTGAGTTCAGGTTTATTTTCAAAATTTTTCCACCGTATCCTTCAAGCTTTACTTCGGACGCCTTGTAGGGAAGCAGGATTATGGTCTCTTCGGCGCCCGTAAGCAGGTCTATTGCCTTGTATGTCTCTTTTTGTGGAATTTGCATGAAGTCGAATGCGTGAGACGGGATGTTGACGGCTATATCGACGGCATTGTAGTCGAAGTTGGCGAGGATGAAGAGCAGTTCGTCGTCCGCCTTTCGCATGAATGCGTATTGCTTGTGTTCGTTGAAACGCCAACCGTTGAGATTGGCATACATTAAATCGAAGAATACTCCTTCTCTTACTGCCTTTTCTCGGTTGCAAAGGGTCAAGATGCGACGGTAAGAAGCATGTAACTGTTTTTGTGTATGACTTAGCTGCTTCCCGTCGAATTTTCCGCTGTTCCGCCAGTGCCGTATGCTCTCCACACTCCAATAGTCGAAAATAGAAGTTCGTCCGTCCGTTCCGCTGAATCCTTCGGCATCCATACCCCGTTCGCCGAACTCCTGCCCGAAGTAAATCATAAAGGGGTTGGTGTTCATCAGAGCTCCCACAATCAAGGCAGGGATGGCTCTGAACGGATTTCCCGCGAAAAAATCGGAGGCAATACGCTGTTCGTCATGGTTTTCGAGGAAGTTGAGCATGCGTTGTTCAATCCCTCCGAGAGACTGCCATGCGCGGGTGATTGCCGTGGCTGACTCATAACCGCAGGTCACGGCACGCAGCGTGTCGTAAAGTCCCACTTTGTCGTACAGATAGTCGAATTTGCCTTGAAGCAGATAGTTACGGTATTCATTCGGGTTATACACCTCGGCAATGAAGAGTATATCGGGATATTGCGCCTTTACTTGCGGAATGACCCATCTCCAAAACTCCACGGGAACCATTTCGACCATATCGCACCGGAAACCATCGATATGTTTGTCGCTCCAGAATAGCAATATTTCCAACATTTTATTCCATGTGTCGGGAATGGGGTAGAAGTGGCGGGTGTTTCCGTTCAGATAGTCTACGCCATAGTTCAACTTCACCGTCTCGTACCAGTCGTCGCTGCCGGGAGAAGCGTCGAACCGGTTGTTTCCCGTGGCTTTGGCGGGTAGCTCATGGTAGGTTTCCGGAGTGCCCGCCCGCATGTCGAACTGTCCGTTGAAAACGGTGTGGGGGATATAGTAGAAATTGTTGTATGAACTGAAAGCCTGTTCCGGGTCGTCATTTGCTCCCAGTTGCGTGGTTCCATCGGGTTGCGAATCGGAGTGATACTGACGTGCGACGTGGTTGGGTACGAAGTCGATGATGACCTTCAGTCCGCTGCGATGCGTACGTTGCACCAGGCATTCAAACTCTTTCATGCGTTCAGGGACGTTCTTCGCCAGGTCGGGGTCTATGTCATAGTAATCCTTAATGGCGTATGGAGACCCGGCCTTTCCTTTTACCACGGCTGGATGGTCGGGGTTGATGCCATACCGGCGGTAGTCCGTTTGTGTGGCATGCTCTATGATTCCTGTGTACCAGATGTGTGTGGCGCCCAGACTTTTTATCTCGCCCAATGCCTTTGCGGTAAAATCCGCCATCTTACCACATCCGTTTTGATTAATGTCGCCGTTGGGTATGCAGTGATCATTGTTGTTCCCGAACAGGCGGGGGAGCACCTGATATATGACTATTTTGTTTTGATTGTTCATTTCTTTTCTTCTTCAACTTCGGTTTGCGCCTCTTTTCTATTCCATGCAGGAACTGAGTGGCGGAAAGTGTTTTATTGCTTATTCTTTATTATATATTTCAATGTGTCTGTGCCCGTTACCGGTGAGATGGCAGATTCTCTTCGTCGAGCAGAGGCAGCGGTGTGCTGTCTTTCCACACTTTCCCTTTCCCGGAAAGCAGGTTGTTCAGTACGGTATTGGCAGTGTTATAGCCCTGCATAAAGATTTCTTCCGCTTTTTCCAACTCGACGTTGCTGTAATTGTTCAGGTCGCAAGGTTCGATGAGCAGGTCTGCTTTCTCCCGTTCGGAAAAAGTGTTGGAACGGAACATGAAGTTGTAAGACCTCAGGGCGATGCTTACGATGTTTTTTTTATACTCCGTGGCTATCAGCGGACTTACATTGATGGCGACTACCTTCTCGCATATCCGGCGAATGGGCGATACGGGCAGATTCATCAACACGCCGCCGTCTACATAATGAACACCGTCAATGACGATAGGGGCAAACAACACGGGCATGCAGCACGAGGCAGCAACCCGTTCGGCTATCATCCCTTTGTGAAAGTGTACGGAACGCCCGTGATCCAAGTCGGTAGCCGTGACAATCAGCGGCAACTTCAGGTCTTCGAGTCTCTGAGCTTTGAGATTGCTTTTGATGAAGTCGATGAGTTCGCTCAGCTCGAAAAAACCTTTTTTAGAAAAAATCAACTTAGTCAAATCTTGAAATTTATGTCCCGAGAAAAACTCCAGTACTTTATACGGTTCGTTACCGTCAGCATAAAACACGCCGGCTAATGAGCCGGCGCTTACACCGGCAAGAATACCGGGACGGATATCGTGTTCCAACAGAGCCTGAATGACCCCTAAGTGGGCGAATCCCTTGATGAATCCTCCACTCAGGGCAAACCCTATCGGATGTTTGGCGGTATATGAATGATCGATTGCTGTTTCCATAAAGTCAGAATAACGGTCCTATTTCTTGGCAATGGTTTTAAGTATGAGATATCCTCCGAACCATTGGATGAGCATGCCCGGTATTCCCGTGCGAAGGTTCTGTATTGCCGGCATAAGATTTCCGGTCACTCCCCATTCGAAAAGCATCCCTATGACCTGATAGGAGAGAATCACTGCAAACAGTGCGGTGAACGATACGGACTTTACGCGTTGTGCCGCAATGGCTGCGGCTGTTGCCAGAAGTATCGACTTTACCAGTATCACGGGCAGTATGCCGACAGGAGGCATGCCGAACAACAAATGGTTGGCTGCCGGAGAGAGGACGGCGGTGAGGATACCCACCGTCAGACCGTATTTATAAGCCGCAATCAGCGTAAAGAAATATATAGGCAGTAACGTAGGACCTCCCACAGGCAAGAAGTGGCATAGTTGCGGTAGCGCAAGGTTCCCGCAGACAAACAGCGTGGCAAACAGGTAAGTTCTGGATTCACCGAAGGTCAAGGAACGGAGGTTTGCTGTTGTTTTCATGGCTGTTCTTTTTAAAACTTGGTATTGTTATGAACGATTCCGTCTTTCGCAGGGTAAACGAAACTACGGCAAAAATAATAGATATATCCTAATTTGAATGAATAGCGACAAGCTTTTTGTCTATTTTTCTGTTCTTTTGGGGCTTGTAAACGAAAACGTTTTCGATAGGTTTGTGTGAGAGACAACACCGGGAGTCACTCTTCGGAGCATCTATAAGCGGTGGCAGGTGTTGTGTGTAACTGACATTTTGTTATGTGCATGCGCTGAGAATCGCATATTTTCATCCGATGGGTAAGGTGAACGGAAATAAACGAATAAAATTCGGTATCTGTCAGGAAGACAGTTCTTTATCGAAATATTTACATTTTAAATAATTTGCGTAGGCATACTGAATGTATGTTTTGAGTGGTTTTCAGAGATGCGGAACTGCCCATGAATTTTGCATAAAACTGTCCGTCCGGGTAAAGTACCTGTGTCTTGGCTATCCTGAAGCGGGAGTTTACAGCAAAAAAACTCCGGACAGACTGCTGCTCTGCTTCCGGCTGACCTGCACGGTTCTCGTACCGCGTCCGTGCGGTTCCCGTAACACTTCCGTGTCCTATCTTTTCCCGGCGGCTTTTCTACGTAATTTTATTGTAATTACTCTTTTTAGGAAAATGATTTGTTTTTATAATATGCATTATGCTTTCTTTAAGAAGTTGAAATGGGATAAATAGCATCTTTTTGTTATTTCGTGAAATCTGCTCTTTTTTCAAATTCGACCTTCGAATCATGTTTTCTTCCGGAACCTTATTCCGGTTTGCCTTAACTATGCTGAAAATGAATTTCCGGAGTTGATGATTTTCATTATCTTTGCGCCTTGAAAAAACAGTATGTTTCTCTCTGCCGGAAACGATATGCGGGCGTGAGGCGGAGCGATTCGCGCACTTTTAAATTCAGGACAAGCGATCGTGCTTGCAGGAGCCGGACAGAAAAGCCGGAGAAATGCGACGGGATGGAGACATACCGGATGTATCAATGGAAAAACAGGAAACTTAAAAACGTAAATGAAGAATATACGCAACTTTTGTATCATAGCTCACATAGATCACGGCAAGTCCACCTTGGCAGACCGTTTGCTGGAATATACAAACACCGTACAGGTTACGGCAGGTCAGATGCTTGACGATATGGATCTGGAACGCGAGCGAGGAATCACAATTAAGAGCCATGCCATTCAGATGGAGTATACGTACCGGGGAGAGAAGTATATCCTTAACCTGATTGACACGCCGGGACACGTCGATTTTTCATACGAGGTATCGCGCTCCATTGCCGCGTGTGAAGGCGCTCTGCTCATTGTAGACGCTTCGCAGGGAGTGCAGGCGCAAACCATCTCGAATCTCTACATGGCAATTGAACATGATTTGGAGATTATTCCCATCATTAATAAATGCGACATGGCAAGCGCCATGCCCGAAGAGGTGGAAGATGAAATTGTGGAACTGTTGGGATGCAAGCGCGAGGAGATTATCCGGGCGTCCGGTAAGACCGGTATGGGCGTGGAAGAGATTCTGGCTGCGGTTATAGAGCGGATATCCCCCCCCGTAGGCGATGAGGAAGCTCCTTTGCAGGCACTCATCTTCGACTCGGTGTTCAACTCTTTCCGGGGTATCATCGCTTACTTTAAGGTTGTGAACGGTGTGATTCGTACAGGAGACAAGGTGAAGTTCTTCAATACGGGAAAAGAGTATGATGCGGACGAAATAGGTGTACTCAAACTCGACATGATTCCCCGGAAAGAATTGCGTACGGGCGATGTGGGCTATATTATCTCCGGAATAAAAACCTCCAAAGAAGTGAAAGTGGGCGACACTATTACACACATAGCACGCCCTTGTCGAGAGGCTATCGATGGTTTTGAGGAAGTGAAGCCGATGGTCTTTGCCGGTGTATACCCCATCGAGGCGGAAGATTTTGAAGACCTTCGCTCGTCATTGGAAAAGTTGCAGCTCAACGATGCCTCGCTTACCTTTCAGCCGGAATCTTCGCTGGCGCTGGGATTCGGATTCCGTTGCGGATTTCTGGGACTCCTGCACATGGAGATCGTGCAGGAACGTCTCGACCGGGAGTTCGACATGAATGTTATCACCACCGTGCCCAACGTTTCCTATAATATTTACGACAAGCAAGGACGCATGACCGAGGTACATAACCCCGGAGGAATGCCCGAACAAACATTGATAGACCATATCGAAGAACCTTATATACGCGCTTCTGTCATCACTACCACCGACTACATCGGTCCCATCATGACCCTTTGTCTGGGTAAACGGGGCGAACTCGTGAAGCAGGAGTACATCTCCGGAAATCGTGTGGAGATATACTATGACATGCCTTTGGGCGAAATTGTGATCGATTTCTACGACCGATTGAAGAGCATATCCAAGGGATATGCATCGTTCGATTATCACATGAACGGGTTCCGCCCGTCCAAACTGATAAAGCTCGATATCTTGCTCAATGGAGAACCCGTGGACGCCCTCTCCACACTCACGCACGTAGATAATGCCTACGAATTGGGACGCCGTATGTGCGAGAAACTGAAAGAACTGATTCCCCGACAACAGTTTGAGATAGCCATTCAGGCAGCTATCGGGGCAAAAATCATAGCCCGTGAAACCATCAAAGCCGTGCGTAAAGATGTTACTGCAAAATGTTATGGAGGCGACGTGAGCCGCAAGCGTAAATTGCTCGAGAAACAGAAACGGGGTAAGAAGCGCATGAAGCAGATAGGCAACGTAGAAGTGCCTCAAAAAGCATTCCTTGCCGTATTGAAATTGGATTGACCAATATATATTCATGTTTAAACCGGAACTGCCTGTCTCTTTCCATAGGACTTTCTTGAGCGGGTGGTTTCATCACCTAATTCTAACCGGATGACTAAAGTTCTATTGTTTTCAGCCTTCCTGATTGTGGGGCTTTTGGTGTCGCAAGCTCTTCCGCAGTTTGCCGGAAGTGATTACGGCACGGTGAAGACTTTCACCAATACGCTACTCTACGTTTGTCTGAGTTTTATCATGATTAACGTGGGGCGTGAGTTCGAGATTGACAAGACGCGTTGGAAATCCTACGCTCAGGATTATTTCATTGCTATGGCCACCGCTGCCGTACCGTGGTTTCTGGTTGCCATTTATTATGTGTATGTACTGCTTCCAGCCGAATACTGGGGCAGTTGGGAAGCATGGAAAGAAAACCTCTTGTTGAGCCGTTTCGCCGCTCCCACATCTGCGGGAATTCTGTTTACGATGTTGGCGGCGCTGCATCTCAAAGACAGTTGGATTTATAAGAAGATTCAGGTATTGGCTATTTTTGATGATTTAGATACCATTATTCTGATGATTCCGTTACAGATTATGATGATAGGATTGCGCTGGCAATTGATATTGATTGTGCTCATCGTTTTTTTACTGTTGGTCGCAGGATGGAAATATCTCGGAAAGAACGATTGGCGTCAAGACTGGAAAGCGGTCTTGCTCTATGCCGTGCTGGTGTTTGCCGTTACGCAGATACTTTATCTCATTACCAAACATTATTATGGTGAGGAGGGGAGCATCCACATCGAGGTCCTGCTGCCGGCTTTTGTACTCGGAATGATGATGAAGCATAAGGACACGGATTCTGTTATGGAGCGGAAAGTAGCCTCCGGTATCTCTTTTCTCTTCATGTTTCTGGTGGGTGTCAGCATGCCGCCGTTTCTGGGTGTTGGATTGACCGCCGTTACGGAAACAGCCGTGTCGCTGACCGGTTCGCAACCGATGATGCCGTGGGGAGTGATGACCCTACATGTACTGATGGTTTCTTTACTGTCGAATATAGGCAAACTGATGCCGCTGTTCTTCTATCGGGAACGTTTGCTGAGCGAACGGCTCGCGCTTTCGATAGGTATGTTTACCCGCGGTGAGGTGGGGGCGGGCATTATATTCATTGCCTTAGGTTATAACTTGGGCGGACCGGCATTAGTTGTTTCGGTGCTCACGATTGTACTGAATCTTATATTGACAGGTATCTTTGTGCTGTGGGTAAAGAATCTTGCTTTGAAAAGTTATAAGGTATAGCTGGCCGGTAGTAGTGAGTGTAGCGACCGGGCGGAATATGCCGCACATTTAAATAAAAACATTTATGATTATTTCACGCACTATGAGGAATATCTCGTCGTCCAATATCGCGGCGAGTGTCCTGTTGTTTCTGACGGCCATGCTGGCTGCCGTTGTCGCAAACTCTCCATTGGCTCCGGCTTATGAGAATTTCCTTTCGCAGGAATTGCAGTTTAGAATCGGTGATTTCAATCTCTTTTCGCATGGCGGGCACAACCTCACGATGCTTGAGTTCATCAACGATGGGTTGATGACCATCTTCTTTATCGCGGTGGGACTTGAAATCAAACGTGAGTTGCTGGTGGGCGAACTTTCTTCATTCCGTAAAGCTGCGTTACCTATTATTGCGGCATGCGGAGGAATGATTTTTCCCATAATCATCTATTCGTTTATTGCTACTTCCGGCACTCCTGAAACCCGTGGTATGGCTATCCCGATGGCTACGGATATAGCTTTTTCTTTGGGAGTACTCAGTCTGTTGGGAAATCGCGTCCCGCTTTCATTGAAAATATTCCTTACTGCTTTTGCTGTGGTCGATGATATAGGTGGCATTCTGGTCATCGCTCTTTTCTACAGTACGGAAGTCGCATACGGCTATTTGCTGGTTGCCGCCGCGTTGTATGTTTTCTTATATTATATGGGTAAATTCGGTGTTTCGCAGAAGATATTTTTCCTTTTCTTCGGTGTGATTATATGGTATCTTTTCTTGCAGTCGGGTATTCACAGCACGATATCGGGAGTAATACTTGCTTTCGTGATACCTGCCCGCCCGAGGTTGAATGCGGGTAAATACATCAGACGCATCAAGATTACCATCGGCGAGTTTCCGTTGCTTAAGTCGGATAATATCGTCCTGACCAATGAGCAGATTGCGCGTTTGAAACAGGTGGAACGTGCTTCCGACCGCGTTATCAGTCCCTTGCAGTCGCTGGAAGACAACCTGCGTGGCTCGGTTAATTACGTTATCCTGCCTCTTTTTGCTTTTGCCAATGCGGGAGTGGTTTTTGGTGCGGCTGAAACCCTTGTCGGTCATGTTACTTTCGCCGTAGCCATCGGTTTGCTATTGGGTAAGTTTATTGGTATTTATCTGTTTACATGGCTTACAATCAAGTTGCGCATCACTTCTATGCCCGAAGGTATGAACTGGCACAATCTCGCGGGGGTCTGTCTGTTGGGAGGAATAGGCTTTACCGTATCGTTGTTCATCGCTAATCTTTCATTTGCAGGAGATCATCCCGAATTACTGAATCAGGCTAAGTTCGGAGTGATATGCGGTACAATTACATCTGGTATCATCGGTTATACCGTACTTAACTTCATATTGCCGAAACTTCGTAAAGAGGTCGGAAAGTGATTCTTTCTGCCGGAACACAAATCATTACCTTAAATCAGTTATTGTTATGAATAAGACTCTTCTTTACCGAGTAGTGACCATACTTTGCCTGAGTCTTACAGGAACTCTCGCATCGCATGCTTATACCGAACGGAATCTGTTGCAACAGCTTGCCGGAAATGAACTCCGTTTGAGTGAGGCTTTGCTCATGAATCAAGATTGGGTACCTTATCCTGCCTATACGGATAGGAATGCCTGGGATGAACTATTGGGCGAGGATAAGCAGATACTCATACGTGCCGGCGAAGGTATGTTGGATTATGAATGGAAAGTAATTCGTGCTACCGATTACCTGGAATATGAGCGTAGCGGAGAACGTAACATCATGCAGCATCCCTACGAGTCTAACCGGAAAGCCATCAATACGTTGATGCTTGCCGAGCTTGCCGAAGGTAAGGGGCGTTTTATAGACCAGTTGTTGAATGGGGTGGTTTTCAGTTGCGAGATGACCTCTTGGGTTCTTTCGGCTCATCTGCCGAGACAGACAACAAAACGTTCGTTACCCGATTACCGGGAACAAATCATCGACTTGGGTTCGGGAGGTTATGGAGCTATGTTGTCATGGGTATACTTTTTCTTCCGTTCCTCGTTCGATAAGATAGACCCTGTGATTTCCCAGCGGCTGCGTCATGTATTGGAAGAGCGTATTCTGACCCCTTTTATGAATAACGATCGTGAATGGTGGATGGCATTTCATTGGAAACCGGGAGAAATCATCAACAACTGGAATCCGTGGTGTAATTCCAATGTGTTGCAGTGTTTCTTCTTGCTCGAAGAAGACCGTGAACGTCTGGCGAAAGCCGTATGGCGTAGTATGCAGTCTGTAGATAAGTTTATTAACTTCGTCAAAGCGGATGGAGCTTGCGAGGAGGGACCTTCTTATTGGGGACATGCGGCAGGGAAGCTATATGACTATCTCCAGATGCTTTCGGACGGGACGAGCGGTAAGATTTCTCTGTTTGATGAACCTATGATTCGTCGTATGGGAGAGTACATCAGTCGTACCTATGTGGGGAATGGTTGGGTGGTAAACTTTGCCGATGCCTCGGCCAAAGGAGGTGGAGATGCTGCATTGATATACCGTTACGGCCGTGCCGTCAACAGCGAGGAAATGATGCGTTTTGCTTCTTTTCTGCTGAAAGGCAAAAGACCTTCTATCTCATTGGGGAATGATACTTTCCGTTCGCTGCAATCTATCCTGTATAATGGGGAGCTTGCAAAGGTACCGGCAACTCACGATACTCCCACATGTACATGGTATCCCGAAACGGAATTCTGTTATCTGAAGAACAAATCGGGATGGTTTTTTGCTGCAAAAGGAGGCTTTAACAATGAAAGCCATAATCACAACGATGTCGGTACTTTTTCTTTATATATCAATGAGACACCAGTGCTGATTGATGCCGGTGTAGGAACGTATACAAGAAAAACTTTCAGCAGTGAGCGGTATACCATCTGGACGATGCAAAGCGATTATCACAACTTGCCGAAAATAAACGGTATTTCTCAAAAGCATGGACAACAGTTTAAGGCAACGAATGTTATCTGTCGTCCGCAGAAGCGTTCGTTCTTATTGAATCTGGCTGATGCGTATCCGGAAACGGCGGCAATCAAACATTGGGTGCGTTCATACAGGCTTGGAGATAAAGGACTCACGATTACCGATGATTTTTCGCTGAAGACAGCCAATGAGCCACACCAAATAAACTTTCTTACTTGGGGAAAGGTGGATATCTCGAAGAGAGGTGTTGTGCGTATTGAGGTGGAAGGTCAGCACATCGCATTGGAGTATCCCAGTCGTTTGACACCTGTTGTAGAAACAATTGAGCTTCCGGATACTCGTTTATCCAATGTGTGGGGCGGAGAAATATATCGTATCAGTTTGAATGCAGAGCGCGTGGAACAAGAAGGGAAATATACGTTTGTAATCAGATAGGATTGTCCTCTCTTTATCTCTTGTACCACTCTCGATATAGCAAAAGCGGAGAAGCCTTTAATAGGGATCTCCGCTTTTACTGTTTCTATATGAAAGTGTTTATTTACATGGTAGTCTGCTGTGCAAGCAGTTTCTGAAGTTTACCGTTCAAAGCCTGGCACATGGTGCCGTTTCCCATGGATTGATAACGTTTGATACGGTACTTCAACATCAGGATTTCATTTTCATTCTTTTTCATAATCGTCATCTTTTATGCTTCCCGCGTTTCGGAAAGCCGGTTCTTAATTCTATTATTTACACTGCAAAGATACAGCATATTTGTGTATAATATGTTGTATAACATATAAAATATCTGTTTATAGTGTAAAAAGAGATAAAAAGAAAGTTTTTTGTAAGTTGTATATAGCATTTTCGGGGGATTAATGTGTGTCTCTCTTAGAATTTCAGAGAGGTAGTTTATGCTTTTGGGCGGATTTTATGATTAATCCATCGGGATATTGTTTATCTTTGGGTGATTCACTGTTTTAGGAGCTTGATATGGAAAGAAATGTTTGACTTCTTTTTTATGCAGCTGTTTTCTTACTCTCCTGATGAGATTCGTACTTTTTCTATAAATAAAATAGTTATAAACCTTAGTTTAATTCTTAGTATTATGAAATTCTTTATCGACACAGCTAACCTGAATCAGATTCGGGAAGCCAGCGAAATGGGTATTCTCGACGGAGTGACGACTAACCCTTCGTTAATGGCGAAAGAGGGAATAAAAGGAGTAGAGAGCCAGTATAAACATTATGTAGAGATTTGTCATCTTGTTCAAGGTGATGTCAGTGCCGAAGTGATTTCCACTGACTATGAGGGGATGATAAAGGAAGGTGAAAAACTTGCCTCACTTCATCCTAACATTGTAGTGAAAGTGCCCTGTATTGCTGACGGAATAAAGGCCATACAATATTTTGCATCGAAAAATATCCGTACGAACTGTACGTTGGTGTTTTCCCTGGGGCAGGCATTACTGGCCGCAAAAGCAGGAGCCACATACGTTTCTCCTTTTGTGGGGCGTTTGGATGATATCTGCGAAGACGGCATTGCGTTAGTGGCAAAGATAGTGGAGATGTATCGTATGTATGGTTATCGTACGGAGGTACTTGCGGCTTCCATTCGACATACAGCTCACATCATACAGTGTTTGGAGGTAGGAGCGGATGTGGCAACCTGTCCTTTGGCTGCGATTAAAGGTTTGTTGAATCACCCGCTTACGGATTCAGGTTTGCAGAAGTTTCTTGCCGATTACAAGAGTGTGAACGGCTAATTCTCTTTGCAGACAGAGCCTATATGGGATTTGTATCTGCATACGGATTGGCAAGGATATGGGAGAATGCAAAGAAACTTATATCTTGCATTTTATAGCGATTATGCGGTTGGCAGAAAAATACTTCGAGAGGTTTTTCGCCAACTAAACAAAGTATTCTCATCGCCCTGTTAATCCGTATTTCTTTCACTCATCTTTAGGGGAAGTTACAGGTCTTTCAGCAGAATGTTTCCGGCATTGCGGTAATATGCTTCCTGCGAGTCCATCAACGCTTTCCATTGATTTCTATAGGTGTTTTCTTTATCAACCTTGAAATCTTCCGAACCTTGTGTATCCAGTCTTTCCATCAAAAGTGCCACACTGAGCCGATTAATGTCTATGGATGGTTGGAATGCGATGTCTTCACTCTTTTCATCGGTCATTACTTCATGGATGAGATTAATCTCTTGTAGTTGATAGAGAATTTGTTGAGTGAGTCGAATGGGAATTCTTCCCATCGAAGAGAGTTCCTTGGCTGTATATGGTTTCCCGTTCTCTTGAAACCGTTTGACTATGATGGACATGAGTACTATGGCAATAAACTCACGGTATCGACGACTGACATTGCGGGCGTCTTTGTCGAAGCTGAAATTCTGTATGTTCTGTCCGGCGTATGTCAATTCTGCTCCGAAAAGACAGATGGTCCATGATATTTGCAGCCATAACAGGAACAATGGAAGTGCGGCAAAACTGCCATATATGGCATTGTAGTTCGAAACCCACAACTGTCCGTTGATATACAAAAACTGGAAAGTTTGATGGGCTGTTCCTGCCAATATGCCCGCAATGAGCGCATATTTAAGCTTCACTTTGGTATTGGGCATGAAAACATATAGTCCGGTGTACATAATCCAAGTAAGTGCGAAAGGGATGAGACGTATGAGGAATTTAGTCATACTGCCCAATAGGACGAAATCTTCCATGTTCTTCAACATGGTGGTCATGAAGACTGATAGACCTCCCGAAATAACGATCAATATCGGCATTAGCAGGAACATTGAAAAGTAGTCCGTGATTTTCCGGTACATGCTACGCGCTTTCTTCACCTGCCAAATCCGGTTGAAAGTGATTTCGATGTTGGTAATCAGGTTGAGCACTGTACCCAAGAGCATTACCAAACCCACTCCGATGAAGACTCCATTGCGTGTCTGCAACAGGTATGAATCTACAAATTGCAGAATGACTTCCGTCGTTTCGTTGTGACCGCCGAATCCTGTACGTACCTGATGTTCCATTAACGAGGAAAAGCCAAATCCGCGCGCCACGGCAAATAATATGGCAAGAATGGGGACGATTGCCAGCAATGTGCTGTATGTGAGGGCAGAGGCTTTATTTATCAGACGGTCGTTTGTAAAACGGTCGATGCTGATGTAAATGGTTTTGATAACGGTGTATAAAGAGAAGGTTGTTCTGTTCACTTCATCTTCCGTGATACGCCAGATGTCGTATGTGAGGAATTTCCACAAGGCAGAAATACGTTGATTCATGGTGTAGAATTATAGAGAATAAGAAAAAGCAGTCGGTCTGTAAGCCGGGTTCTGTATCCTTAGCAATATACTCAGGATGTCTGTCATTTATCTGAGCGGCATGTTGCCATGCGCGCTTTAGCGGTCTACCCTCCGACATGGAGCGAGCAACTCTCATTGCGTCGGTTTACATGACCTTACAACCTCCAAGACGCACAGCTCTTGTGTCGCCACAAGACTGGTGAGCTCTTACCTCACCTTCTCACCCTTACCCGCATATCTCGCAGGAGATACCGGCGGTTCTTTTCTTCTGCGTTACTCCACCCTCGCGGATAGCTTTCTGTTAGGAAGTGGAATGCTCTGTGTTGCCCGGACTTTCCTCATGCGCATATGCGCAGGCGACAGACCGACCGACTGCTTTATGAGACAAAGATATGACTTTTGACACACAGGACAATGAAGTTAAGACTAAAAGTTGAATAGGATGTCTCCGACGGATACAGGCAGAGGAAACCCAAGAAAGAATATTCTGCTTTACTTTGTTGCTTCAGTCGCTCTTCCCGGCAGATACATTATTGATATGTGACCGGGTGAGAAAGAGATTTGAAAATCAATAGCATATCGCTTTTTCCCGGAATAAGCCGCAGGGCATGAGAATGACGCGCTTCTGAACAGGCAGCACAGGTTTCCGTTCTCCGAATATTACCCCGCACCGGGGAAACCTCTGTCCGTTTGGGATGAGATGCAGGCATACTCGTCGTATGCTCCGGGAATGACACAGGCACGGTACTTTTACCGCACGGGTATGGCTCCCGTACCGAACAAAGGATGTTCCTGGAACCACACGGGTACGGTACGAACTACATTTTTACTTATCTTGTAGGTACTGTTTGTCAGTTATTTACAGTAATCTGAAAAAGCCCCTGAACGAGTGTGCTGAACAGACTTATTCCAAGTCGGATTTCTGAAAGAAGACTTGTTATTCTTTCAACCATTTGTCGAAAAAGGCCAATGTCGCCTGTTGCATCTCTTTGTTGAAAAAGTGTTTCTCATCCCATATCCGGGTAACTAAACGATCGGATGCCTTGCGGTCTTGCCATACGGACTGCATGGTTGAGTATGCCTTCATTACCCCCTCCACGGGAAACAACTTGTCTTTTGCACCATTGAAAAAGAGAGTAGGCTTGGGGCAGGCTATGCTTGCGGTGTGAGGATAGTCTAAGTAACGTCTGATGTGGGGAAGCAACATGGAGAAAGCAGAGCCTCCTTTATTCTGATTATTTGTCTCCGTCATCAGGCAGTCGGTCGTATTCATCCAGCAGATGGAGGCGGATACTTTTATGATATCGCTCATGGCAGAAAGCATCCATGAGCGGTATGCCCCCATGGAAAAACCCAAACAACCTATCTTTTCCCTGTCGACGAAAGGCAGTGAGCTTAGAAACTCTGCGCTGCGTAAATCATCCATATTGATGAAAGCACCCCACGAACTACCCATTTGCAGAAAGTTGGAAGCAAGTGCCTGTTGACCGTTATAGTCTGCTCCTTCTTTCCGGCTACGTTCGCCCCAAAACAGGGCGTCTATGGAGAGTACCACATAACCTCTTGCCGCAAAATAGTCTCCGACATATTGACCGTCGTAACAACGCTCTACCCAATTGTCCGCATCTTTTGTTATTTCTTCCGGCACATTGAACGGACGTATCATTTTTTCTTTTCCGATAGAAAAATGAGCGCCGTGGTCGTGCAACATGATAACTGCCGGAAAGCGTCCGGAACCTTCAGGTATCGATAAATAGGCGGGTATACGATACCAATCGGATACGTTGAAGAAAATCTTATGTACCTCATATCCATCCCGTTTTTCGATACCGGTAACATTCATCCGGTATTCTTTGGGTGCGGGAGGAACGTTCTGCATACACTCCATCAGCGTCTGCCGTGCCTTTTTGCGCCATTTAGCGAAGTTTCGGACGGGAGAATTCCCCCATGCCAAGGGGTAAGTGAGTTCTTTCTTCATTTGTTTGTAGAACACCGGCATGTTGTTGACGATAGAGTAGGGAAGCGTGTCGCCGTTTTGTGCTTGGGCACAACACATACATCCCCATGATACGATGAGCAGACTGATTGCTATGTTTCTCATTATCCGGAAGGTTGTTAAAATAAGAACAAAGATAAATGTAATTTCACTGAATTACGTATCTTCACGCCGTAGAAATGAATAACTTATGATAAAAAAGATCATATTTCCGATAGTCTTGTTACTATGCGTTACCAATCTGTATGCACAATCTAATTGCTTTTTTACCCATTATTCATTGGAAGACGGACTTTCCCAGAGTACCATTATGAGTATTCTGCAAGACAGGAAAGGAAATATGTGGTTTTCAACCTGGGATGGCATCAATAAATTCGACGGCTATTCTTTCAAAGCATATAAAGCAGCTCAACAGGAAAGCGCGGTTTCATTGAGTCACAACCGTATTGATCACATGTATGAAGATAAATACGGTTATCTTTGGCTGCAGACGTACGATGCGCACGCCTATCGTTTCGACCCTCGTTCCGAAAGATTTCAGCGAATACCCTCCACACAAGAAATAGGCAGTCTGGCTGCCATCAGCGGCATCAAAGTTCTTCCCGGCGGAAGCGTGTGGCTACTGACGGAGACCGAAGGAGGCATTCGAGTGACAATCAGTCCGCAGAATCATGCTCCTAACACGGAGTGGTATTCCATGTCTTTAGGTACTCTTCAGGCGGCACATATCTATGATATATATGAGGATAAGGCGGGCAATGAGTGGATATTATCCGATAACGGACTCGGTGTACTGATGTCGGGAAGTAAATCCCCCGCTTTTTATTTCTCGGAAATGACGGATAAAGGTAAAAAAGGACAAGCATTCTATACCTGTTGGGAGCAGGACGATAAACTCTTTTTCGGTTCGGATAATGGCAGGATATGGTATTATCAGAAAAAAGATGGAGATTTCCGTTTGCTTACCCTTTCATCCGAATCTCCTGTCATATCGATAAAGTCGGTGAGACAAAATGAACTGATTTTTGTGACGAAGAAAGATGGTTTTTTTGTATATGACCTGCAGACGGAAGAAACCAAACACTATTCCGCCACAATATTCGGTGCCGACCCAATACACAGCGTGTATGTGGATAAATATTCCGAAGTATGGTTTGAACAGCATACGCCGGGCAAAATCTTCCATTTCAATCCGCATACCCGTGTACTCAAACGGGAAACGCTGAAGGTGGAACCTACCAGT
>JBHADT010000119.1:0-9844 GCA_041855205.1 Bacteroides sp. | reverse complement strand
GTATATACGTTTTCATCTTTGTCTTTTACACTTCTTTCCCGTTTGTATCACTTGGTTTCTTTTTTGTTTGGGAGAAGATTCATTAGCGGGGGCGGTTCTGTGGAAATCAGGTACTTCCGGAATTCAATCTCTTATAGGACATAAACTTCATCAGATTGTTAATCAGAAGAATATTCCCAGAGAAAAACTCAGCACGTTTTCCCGTCTCCGGAATCGTATATCATCTGCAGAGCCTGTCTTGTCTTCTGAGGAAGAGGTAGTTGCTACGGGTGTATATGTCACGCTTCGGGAAATGTTGTGAAGACCTACATCGTAACGAAAATCGAAGAATATGCGGGAAATGGTGACTGAAGCTCCAATAGTAAGACTTAGACATAGCGGTCTGAGCTTTTCCTCAATGTTTTGCTGGTCGAAGTTGATAAAGGATACCTTACTTTTCTTGTTCCACAAATAGCGGAGTTTAGGACCGGCAAAAAGAGCCATACTGTATGGCTTTTCTTTTACGATATTATATCCGTAGAGAAAGGGGATATCGATACTGTGAATAGAAGATAGGATAGCGCTTTCTCGCAGCGTCGACTTTTCCGGGTCGGATTTTCCGAAAGTGATGTTACAGCGATTGATGGCATAGGAAAGTTCCGGTTGCAGAAAATGATGTCCGAAGTTCATGCGCATAAAGAGTGAACCGAAATGGCCTATCTTGTAATTGTTTTGTACCTTCTCGATACGTACGCCATTTAGTGTCAGATTGGAGACGAGCAGCAGCGATGCGGTGAATCCGCCTTTGATTCCGATGTTCAGGAAAGGTTCCCGATAGGTAGGTCTGCTATCGTCGGGTGTTCCCGCAACATGAGGAGATTGCCCCCATAGTACGGATGTGGAAAGAAACAGCAAACAGAATATAATATACAAAGGTTTCCGCTCTCCGTAACGGAAGTGAGAGGTAAGTATGTAGATGAATATATGTTTCATCATGCTACAAGTCCTATATAGTGGTTTGATGTTTATTTTTTCTTTTCGACAGACCATCCGAATTTACCCAGTTTTTCTCCTAAATCATAGTAACCTCCATGTACATATACCAACGGATTGGTTTCGGCCAGTTCTAGTTTACCCGTTTCAGAGTTTAGGTTACGGACGTCTGCACGAACATTCACCACATCGGCAATGAACATATCGTGCGAACCAAGCGAGATAATCTCTTTTACTCGACACTCGATGCATAAAGGCGATTCTTCGATCAACGGAGCATTTATGACGGAACATTTTCCCGGTGTGAGGTTCATTTCCTTAAATTTATTGTACTTCTTACCCGAACGTACACCACACCAATCGGTAGCAAAAGCCATATCCTTGGTGGTAAGGTTTATTACGAACTCCATGTTGCGTTTTAGAATTTCGTATGAGTATCGTTCGGGACGCACAGAGATGTAGCACATGGGTGGATTGCTGCATATGGTTCCTGTCCACGCTATGGTCAGAATGTTGTATTCTTCGGGCGTGCTGCCGCAACTTACCAAAATAGCAGGTAAGGGATAAATCATGGTTCCCGGTTTCCAGTCTTCTTTCATAAGTTATATATTAAGAAAGAAATAAAGATAAACTATGTTCGGAATAAGATATTCCGATTGCCGTTTTCTACAATATTTTAATTTGTTCTCTTGTTTGCTCTTTTTCGCAGTAATGGCATTTGATGACACACTCCGCTTTGTTCGTTACGTGAAACAGAGTGGGCATGGGCTCGTTGTTCGTTATACATTGAGGATTGGAACATTTGACTATACCCCTCAATTCATCCGGCAGGCTTATTTCGCGTTTTTCCGCCACCATGTAATCGCGGATAATGTTCAGTTTTACATTCGGAGCCACAACGGCAATCCGGTTTATTTCCTCATCGCAGAAGTACTTGTCAGCTATCTTGATGATACCTTTCTTTTTCAGTTTTGCACTTTTAAGGTTAAAGCCGATGGTGATATTGTTGTTCATACGTTCCAGACCCAATAAAGATACCACTGTAAAGAGTTTTTCTGAAGGAATATGGTCTATGACTGTTCCGTTCTCCAAAGCGGCGACCTGCAATTCTTGTTTCTTTTCGCTCATCTTTTTTACATGTTTATTAAAAGACTTTTATCGGAAGAGATATCTTAGTTGGAAGTTACAAGCTTTTAACTTGATCCAATGTGATACCCAACACATCACAGAGTATGGCTTCACGGGCATACACTCCGTTCTGCGCTTGTTGAAAATAATATGCTTTGGGACTTTCGTCTACGTCATATGCGATTTCGTTTACTCGTGGTAGCGGATGCAATATACGCAGATTGGGACGGGTGTTCTCTAACATCTTGTTGCGTAGAATGTACACGTTTTTCACCCGTTCGTATTCCATCAAATCAGTAAAACGTTCGCGTTGCACACGGGTCATGTACAGAATATCCGCTTCTGCGATAATCTCTTCGTTAAAGTCGGTGTGTTCCACATAGCGTATTCCCTGTTCTCTGCAATACATTTTATATTCTTCGGGCATTTTAAGTTCTTCGGGAGCGATAAAGTGAAAAGTGGGATTAAAGTGCCGCATTGCCATGAGGAGTGAATGTACGGTACGCCCGTATTTGAGGTCTCCTACCAGAAAGATGTTCAGGTTATCGAGTTTTCCCTGTGTTTTATATATGGAATATAGATCGAGCATCGTTTGCGATGGATGCTGGTTTGCTCCGTCTCCGGCATTGACGATAGGAACAGATGTTACTTCACTGGCATACCGTGCCGCTCCTTCAAGATAATGCCGCATTACGATGATGTCTGCATAGTTGCTAACCATTTTGATAGTATCTTTCAGCGTTTCTCCTTTGGACGAGCTGGTGGCTTTGGGATCACTGAACCCTATCACTCGGGCTCCTAAACGATTGGCGGCGGTTTCAAAACTAAGGCGTGTGCGTGTGGAAGGCTCGAAAAAGAGAGTGGCAATGATTTTTCCTTCGAGCAGACGCCGGTTGGGATGAGTTTCAAACTCTTGTGCCATTTCGATCAGGTAGAGGATTTTCTCCTTGCTGTGTTCGGCAATGGAGACTAAACTTCTGTTTTCCATATCGTTTGTAGTATAATGTCTTTTCGAGAGTGTAAAGGTACGAAAATTAGTGAATGTAGTGCTATGGGTGGATAAAATTCATCTACTTATACTGTTTGTCATAAATGTTGGAGAAAAACATCTTCTGATAGAGAGTTTTAGGGTTATAAAAGTAAACGCTTCCAAGATAAATGCATACCTTTGCATTCACTGATGCGTATGCTCCGGTGTGGGGTTGTTTGTATAACGAGTGATGAACTTATGAATCAGCGTATTCCCAAACCTTGTCTATATGTAGAATCATGATATTTTAGGAAGAACGATAGGAGTATGCTTGAGTAAGGATTTGTTGCAATAGATGAGTTTTGAAGTATTTGTGCTCAAAAAGTTTGTTTTGTCTTAATTATAGAGAATTAGAAAGTCCATGATAAAGAAAATAGTTAAATCATTCTGGATATTTTTGGCAGTTATACTGTTGGTGAGTATAGTCGTATTTTTCTCCATAGCCCAAGGATGGATAGGGTACATGCCGCCGGTGGAAGATTTGGAAAATCCGAATTATAAATTTGCTACTCAGGTGTTCTCGGAAGACGGAGAAGTTCTGGGCACTTATTCGTACAGTAAGGAAAATCGTGTTTATGTTGGATATAACGATCTATCTGCGAATATAGTGCAGGCACTGATAGCCACGGAAGACATCCGTTTCGCCGAGCATTCAGGTATCGACGCTATTGCTTTGCTGCGTGCCATTGTTAAACGCGGATTGCTTTTTCAAAAAAATGCGGGTGGCGGAAGTACCATTACACAGCAGTTATCCAAGCAGCTTTATTCCCCCACTGTAGATAATGTGATGGAACGTTTACTGCAGAAGCCGATAGAATGGGTTATTGCAGTCAAGTTGGAGCGTTACTATACCAAGGAGGAAATTCTTACGATGTATCTTAATAAGTTTGATTTTCTGAACAATGCGGTGGGAATAAAGACTGCAGCACACACTTATTTCGGTTGTTTGCCTAAAGATCTGAAAGTGGAGGAAGCTGCCACATTGGTGGGCATGTGTAAGAATCCTGCGCTGTATAACCCCGTGCGATTTAACGAGCGTTCACGCGGCAGGCGTAATGTAGTGTTAGATCAGATGAGGAAAGCGAATTACATTACCGCCGCTGAGTGCGATTCATTGCAAGCACTTCCGCTAAAATTGAAATATAATCGTGTGGACCATAAGGAGGGTGCAGCAACTTATTTCCGCGAGTACCTCCGGAGTGTACTCACCGCCAAGAAACCGGAAAAATCGAATTATCGTGAATGGCAGCAACAAAAGTTCTATGAAGATTCACTTGACTGGGAAAAAAATCCTCTGTTCGGTTGGTGCGAAAAGAATGTGAAGAAGGATGGTTCGAAATATAATCTTTATACGGACGGATTGAAGATTTACACTACCATTGACTCGCGTATGCAACGCTATGCCGAGGAGGCGGTGATAGAACACCTGAAAGAATTACAAGCATACTTTTTTAAAGAGAAGAAAGGACGCGGGAAGGCCCCATACAGTAATCGTATCACTCAGGAGCAGGTAGATGAGATATTAGCTCGCACGATGAGACAGTCCGACCGTTATCGTATTATGCGAAATGCCGGAGCTACGCAAGCGGAGATTAACAAAGCCTTCAATACACCGCAAAAGATGTCTGTGTTCAGTTGGAACGGTGAGATAGATACAATTATGACCCCGATGGATTCCATCCGTTATTATAAACACTTCCTCCGTTCGGGTTTCATGTCGATGAATCCGCGTAACGGACATGTAAAGGCTTATGTGGGCGGACCCAACTATTCCTATTTTCAATATGATATGGCCATGGTAGGACGTCGTCAAGTGGGATCTACCATTAAACCTTATCTCTATACGCTCGCTATGGAGAACGGATTTTCTCCTTGTGATGAAGTGCGGCATGTTGAGTATACCTTGTTGGATGAAAACGGTGAACCCTGGACACCACGCAACGCCAACCAAAGTCATTATGGCGAAATGGTCACCGTCAAGTGGGGATTGGCAAATTCGGACAACTGGATTACTGCTTATTTGATGAGCAAACTCAATCCCTATCAACTGAAACGTCTTATACATAACTTCGGTGTTCGCAATCGGGAGATAGCTCCTACTGTTTCCCTTTGTCTTGGACCGTGCGAGATCTCGGTAGGAGAAATGGTGAGCGCATACACAGCGTTTGCCAATAAGGGTATTCGAGTGGCTCCTTTGTTCGTAACCCACATTGAAGACAGTGAGGGTAACGTGCTTGCTACGTTCTCCCCGGAAATGGAAGAAGTTATCAGCGTATCGAGTGCATATAAAATGCAATTCATGTTGCGTGCCGTCATTAACGAGGGTACGGGAGGAAGGGTACGTCGTATGGGATTCCATGCAGAGATGGGCGGTAAAACGGGTACCACAAACTATAACGCCGATGGCTGGTTTATGGGTTTCACCCCTTCGCTGGTCTCCGGTTGTTGGGTTGGTGGTGAGGAGCGAGATATTCACTTCGATACGATGCTGCACGGACAGGGGGCTTCCATGGCATTGCCCATCTGGACAAAATATATGCTCAAGGTCTATGCGGATAAAAGCCTCGGTTACGACGCCAGCGAACAGTTTCGTTTTCCGGATGATTTTGAACCTTGTAATAGTAACGGGGAAGAGTCCGTTTCCGGTCGGGAAAATTATGGCTTGGATGATTTCTTTAACTAAAACAGGATGTTTTGTGTAATAGCTTTGGGGAGTAATCTATGCGGAACGGAAAACCTCTCGATGGCACGAAAACACTTGAAGGAACTCTTTCCCGATATTCGTTTTTCTGTTGAGGAGGAAACTTTTCCCATTGGTTCGAACTATATCGGAAAGTTTACTAATCAGGTGGCTTGTTTTACTTGTGGCAAACAGCCCGGACAGATACGCAGACTTTTCAAAGAGATTGAACGCGAAGCGGGAAGGAGGCTTGCAGATAAGGAAAAAGGTATCGTACGTCTGGATATTGACCTTCTTATGTGTGATAAGGATGTTTACAAGCCGGAAGATATGCGACGAGACTATATTCGGCGAGGACTTCATGAACTCCGTATTTCGGTAGATGGAATGACTCTTAAATAAATATATCAATGAACTTTATAGGAATTATCCCTGCACGCTATGCCTCCACACGTTTTCCGGCAAAGCCTCTGGCTGTATTGGGAGGAAAGAGCGTGATACAAAGGGTGTACGAACAGGTTTCCGCTGTATTCGAGGAGACCTATGTGGCTACTGATGACGAACGCATTAGAGAACATGTGCTCTCTTTCGGTGGCAGAGTGGTGATGACTTCTGTAGAACATCGTAGTGGGACCGATCGTTGTTACGAGGCTTATCTCCGTATAGGGAAACAATATGACGTGATTGTGAATATTCAGGGAGACGAACCATTTGTGCAACCTTCGCAACTTGAATCGCTCAAGGCTTGCTTTGACGATGCTTCAACGCAGATAGCCACGCTGGTGAAACCCTTTATGCCTGATAATGGATATGAAGCCTTGGAGAACGTGAATACTCCGAAGGTAGTATTGGATTCTAACCGGAATGCGCTTTACTTCAGCCGCTCCATCATTCCCTATCAGCGAAATGCGGATAAAGAGGAATGGCTTTGCAATCATACCTATTATAAGCACATCGGTTTGTATGCCTACCGGGCAGAGATCTTGAAAGAACTGACCTCTCTTCCGCAGTCTTCGTTGGAAATGGCGGAATCTCTGGAACAGTTGCGTTGGTTGGAAAACGGATATACCATCAAGACTGGAATTACCACAGTTGAAACAATAGGCATAGACACTCCGGAGGATTTGAGCAGGGCGGAAGAGTTTCTTCAATATAATGGTATTTCATGAATAGAATATGTTGAACAGGAACTTACCTCCTCCGGTAGTTGAACCCGAAACCTTGAAATTGCATGTGCCGGATTGTCGGACAATGAAAAATGGAGTCCCGCTGTATGTACTCAATCTGGGGGAAAATGATGTTATACGTGTCGATTTGGTGATAAAGGCCGGAAACTGGTTGCAGGCGCAAAGTATGCAGGCCTTATTCACTAATCGGATGTTGCGCGAAGGAACCCGGAGTTATACGGCTGCAGTCATTGCCGAGAAACTGGACTATTACGGAGCCACGCTTCACCTCTCCATCTCTTCCGAATACGCTTACATCACGCTTTACTCATTGACTAAATATCTTGTTGAGACGTTAATTGTTTTGGAATCGCTCGTCAAAGAGCCTCTATTTCCTGAAGAGCAATTGGAAATCATCAAGAAAAACAATATCCGGCAGTTTAAGATAAACCGGAAGAAAGTGGATTTTCTGGCTCATCGTTCATTGATGCGTGCATTGTACGGAGCACAACACCCTTGTGGAAAACTACCGGAGGAACCGGATTATGAATGTATTACTCCGTCGGTACTCCGTTCATTTTACGAGAGGTTCTATCATTCAGGCAATTGTCGCGTCTTCCTTTCCGGAAAAGTGGCTGAAGATTCTATACGCTTGGTGGAGACTTTCTTTGGGAATGAACCGTTCGGAAACGATGAGCCGGTCTTGCCGGATAAGATTTCATCTCCGCTTTCCGTAGCGGATAAACGCATCTTCATAGAACGTGAAGACGCACTGCAAAGTGCGGTTCGAATGGGAATGCTTTCCATCGACAAGAAACATCCGGATTATTTGAAACTGAATGTTCTTACCACGTTGCTCGGCGGCTATTTCGGTAGCAGACTCATGTCCAATATCAGAGAAGAGAAAGGATACACTTATCACATCTCTGCTTCTCTTCTTTCTTATCCGGACAGTGGGCTTTTTATTATAAATGCCGAAACAACCAATGAATTTGTCGAGCCGTTGATAGAAGAGGTCTATAAGGAAATAGACCGTTTATGCCAGGAATCTGTCGGTGTGCAGGAACTGAATATGGTGAAGAATTATATGCTTGGCGACATGTGCCGGAATTTCGAATCGGCTTTCTCTCTTGCAGATAATTGGATATTTATACTGACGGAAAATCTCTCTTTTACTTATCCAGAGACGGTTTGGAGAGCGGTGAGAAGCGTAACTCCCGATGAAATACAGGATTTGGCTATTCGTTATTTGCATAAAGAGAGACTGGTAGAAGTGATATCGGGCAAAGTGTTAAAAAAATAAATGGCAGATATCCTCAATAGGGATAAATCGTACCTTTGCCTAAAAGCCGGTTACAAGAGTGGAAAAGAGAACGTTTTGTACCGGGAAAAGCATCTCTATGCTGAGGTGTTTCCTTGATATTTTACCCATTAATCTAAACCTTGTTATGAAATATGTCTGTATAATATTCTTGTCTTTATTGTTTTCACAGGGAAATATAGTGGCACAGCCGATGACTTCGTCTTCCGGTATTAAGATAGGAACCTATCGTTTTAAAGACGGTTCGGTGTACACCGGTGAAATGAGAGGAAGAAAGCCTCACGGTAAAGGAAAAACCATTTTTAAGAATGGTACGGTCTATGAAGGTGATTATGTAAATGCCAAACGGGATGGCTACGGGACATATGTCTTTCCCGATGGCAAACGTTATGAGGGACAATGGACGCAGGATAAGCGGAATGGCAGAGGTATTTGCTATTTCGTTAACAACAATCGTTACGAGGGAATGTGGTATCAAGACCTTCAGCATGGGCAAGGGGTGATGTTTTATCACAATGGAGATTCTTATTCGGGAGGTTGGGCGATGGATAAACGCGAAGGACAAGGGACTTATACGTGGAAAAACGGTTCCCAATACACCGGTTTGTGGAAAAACGACAAGAAAGAAGGGCAGGGTGTATTGGTTTGGAACGATGGGTCTAAATATTCCGGTAGCTGGAAGGGGGATATGCGCGAAGGGAAGGGTGTCTTCGAGTATGCCAACGGAGATAAATATACAGGCGACTGGAAAGAGGATATGCAACACGGAACCGGTACGTATAACTTCCATACCGGAGAACGGTACGAAGGAAACTATGTGCAAGGTGAGCGTACCGGAGCGGGTAGTTATACGTATGCCAACGGTAACAGATATGTAGGCGGTTTCCGTAATGGAGCGCAGGAAGGCAAAGGAACATTCTATTGGACTAACGGAGCCGTTTATGAAGGATATTGGAAGCAAAATAAACGTGAGGGTAAAGGTTCCTACAAATGGAATGTGGGAGACTCTTATGAAGGTGATTGGAAGAATGATTGTTTTGAAGGGGAAGGAATTCTCATCTTAACCGATGGAACCAAATATAAGGGCGGATTTGTCAATGGTCTGAAAGAAGGCAGAGGAGTTCAGGAGGATAAGAACGGCAACCGCTACGAAGGCTCGTTTAAACGAGGAAAGAAAGACGGTACTTTTGTTGAGAAAGACAAAACGGGAAAGATTATAAAGCAAGGGACTTATCAAAACGGAAAACTACTTTGAAACAAGGTAATGGGCTCGTGTTGTGTTCGGGGAACGACACAAGAACGGTTCGGAAACGATACGGGCGCCGTACGGGAACGGTGCAAGTGCGGTTCCTGAACCATGTGGATACTCTTCCTCGCTGAAAAGGATTGTCTTATATCTGAATCTTCTATATAAAAAAGCACGGAGTCTGTCGTACGGACTCCGTGCTTTTTATCTTATATTGAAAAGGATACTTGCCTGATTTGATTGAGGCTATGCAAACATCCTTTTGTCTTATATTATATATTGCGAACTGATGGATTCGTTG
>JBHADT010000118.1:0-11205 GCA_041855205.1 Bacteroides sp. | reverse complement strand
TTCTAATTTGAATTCTTCACAAATGCCGGCGCAATACGTCGAGTATTATCAGTCTATGCATAAGTTTTGGACTTTTGTCGAGAAAAGCTTGAAGCAAACCCGTCTGGCTGAAAAATATCGTTCCCTGATAGTGAAATCTTTGCTCTCTAATCCCGTAGAGGCACAGGCTGCATTCGATGCAAGAGCCAATCAGTACAGTTTGCTGCTCGCTGCTGTTCCCTATAGTTCGGTTGCCGATTCCGCAGTCGTGGTAAAAGAATCTGATCTGAAGGCTGCTTATGATAAGAAGAAAGAGCAATTCAAGCAACGTTCGGAGGCACGTAACATCAAATATATTGATGTACAGGTGACTGCAAGTCCCGAAGACCGTGCCGAAATCCAAAAGGAAGTAGAAGACTATGCACAGCAACTGGCCGGCGAACAGAATGATTATGCCGCTTTTATCCGTTCGACGGGTTCGGAGGTTTCTTATGTAGACTTATATTATACTGCGAAGGCATTGCCGAATGATGTGGTGGCTCGTTTGGATTCCGTGTCTACGGGTAGTGTGTACGGTCCTTATTATAATGCTTCGGACAATACGTTCAATTCGTTCAAGAAACTGGCGGTGGCTTCATTGCCCGACTCCATTGAGTATCGTCAGATTCAGGTAGTTGCTGAAACTCCGGAGAAGGTAAAGGTACTTGCAGACAGTATTTATAACGCAATTAAAGAAGGAGCCGATTTTACTGCGGTTGCTCAAAAATACGGTCAGACGGGTGAAACCACATGGATATCTTCTGCAAATTATGAGGGTTCTCAATTGGATGGCGATAATCTGAAGTATGTGAAGACAATCACTTCGCTCGAAAAGAATGTCTTGACCAACCTTTCGCTTTTGCAGGCGAATGTGATACTCCAGGTTGTTAACCACAAAGCAGTGCAAAACAAATATAAGATTGCGGTAATTAAACGTCCGGTGGAATTCAGTAAAGCTACATATAACAAAGCATACAATGAATTCAGCCAATTTATAGCGGCAAACTCCACTTTGGACAAATTGATGGAAAATGCCGAAGATGCAGGATATCGTTTGTTGGAAAGAAATGACCTTTATAGTTCTGAACATACTATCGGAGGTATCAAAGGTAGCAAAGAAGCATTGAGATGGGCTTTCTCTGCCAAGCGGGGTGAAGTTTCCGGATTATATGAATGCGGTGAAAGCGACCGGATGCTGGTGGTTGGCGTATCTGCCATCATTAAGGAAGGTTATCGTCCGTTGGAAATGGTAAAGGATGAATTGAGAAGAGAGATTCTCTTGGAAAAGAAGGCAGAGAAGATTATGGCAGACATGAAAACCGCTGATTCTTATGAAGCCTATGCTGCTCTTCCTAATGCCGTAAGCGATTCGGTGAAATATGTTACTTTTGCAGCTCCCACTTATGTTCCTGTTTTGCGTTCGAGCGAACCCCTGGTTGGCGCTTATGCAGAGGTAACTGGTCTGGACAAGCTGAGCTCTCCGGTGAAGGGTAATACGGGAGTCTTTGTTGTGAAGCCTTATGCAAAGGAACAAATCAACGAAACGTTTAATGGAAAAACGGAAGAGACTACGCAAGCAAATATGCATGCGCGTATGGCGGGACAGTTCTTGAATGACTTGTATATTAAAGCGGAAGTGAAAGATACCCGTTATCTGTTCTTCTAAAACAGTATATATTGTTGTAAGATCGATATTCAGATTTGGATGTCGCAGATAAGATTTGCTCTTGTAAACTGCTTGGGATGGTTTACAGGAGCAAATTTTTTATGTGGCATTATCTCTTTTAAGTATATTGGAGTTATGCTATACGTATATCTTTGCACAGATGTGGTTGCAGAAGATAGTCTAAAGAGGTGATAGCTGATATTGTTGTTCTGTCAGTTTATTTCTACCTTTGTATCGTTGAATAATGTAGCTCCGGAAGAAGATGTCTAAACAACCCCTTTTAGGATTAACACTCGTTGAACTGCAAGATGTGGCAAAGCGATTAGGAATGCCGGCTTTTACGGCAAAGCAACTAGCGGCTTGGCTATATGATAAGAAAGTCTCATCGATTGATGAAATGACCAATCTTTCCTTAAAACATCGTGAATTGCTTAAGGATACCTTTGAGGTCGGTTCTGCTGAACCGGTAGAATCCATGCGCTCTATGGATGGTACGGTGAAGTATCTCTATAAAGTGGCAGATGGACAATATGTGGAAGCGGTTTATATTCCGGAAGAAGATAGGGCAACGCTATGCGTCTCGTCGCAGGTGGGATGCAAAATGAATTGTAAGTTCTGTATGACCGGAAAGCAGGGATTTTCTTCCCAGTTGACGGCAAATGCGATAATTAATCAGGTTAACTCGCTGCCGGAGAGAGAAAAGCTGACTAATGTTGTCATGATGGGGATGGGTGAACCGTTGGATAATTTGGATGAAGTTCTTAAAGCATTGGAAATCATGACGTCTACCTATGGCTACGGATGGAGTCCCAAACGAATAACGGTGTCGACTGTAGGACTCAGGAAAGGGCTTCGTCGTTTTATTGAAGAGTCGGATTGTCATCTTGCAATAAGTTTGCATTCTCCTGTTCCTATGCAACGCCGCGAACTGATGCCGGCAGAGAAGGCATTTTCGATTACTGAGATAGTGGATATACTCAAGGGGTATGACTTTAGCAAGCAGCGGCGTCTTTCATTCGAGTATATTGTTTTTAAAGGGGTAAATGACTCCACGCTTTATGCCAAAGAGTTGTTGAAGTTGCTTCGTGGCGTGGATTGTCGTGTCAATTTGATTCGTTTTCATGCAATACCTGGAGTTGATCTTGAAGGTGCGGATTTGGAAACGATAACCGCTTTGCGCGACTATCTGACCTCACACGGACTGTTTACCACCATTCGTGCTTCCCGTGGCGAGGATATCTTTGCGGCATGTGGCATGCTCTCTACGGCTAAACAGATGGGATAGGGAATTTTACCTCACGGGTATACGACTCTTTTTTCTTTACAAATTATATGAATCGCTATAGGTTGTATATGTTCTGTTGGGGGGGAGAGTGGAATTACAGCCTTAAATGGTTTTTTAATATAAATTATTAAGTCTGTGATTGGGAATAGATGCTTTCTTTGTAGCTTTGTAGGAACATAAAAAAAGAGGAGAGATGAGACAATTTATATTTAACCTGAGTGCACTCCTGATTGTGCTCTTGTTTTCTGCATGCAGTGGTAAGAAGGGAGTGTTTACTGCAACCTCCAGCGGAAGAGCCTATGAAATACTGGTAGTGGTGGATGCCGGCATGTGGGAACGTTCTGCAGGTAGAGCTCTTTATGATGTGCTTGATTCGGATGTTCCTGGATTGCCTCAGTCTGAACGTTCTTTTCGGATGATGTTTACTGCGCCTTCCCATTTCAATTCCACATTGAAACTTGTTCGCAATATTATTATTGCGGACGTGCAGGATATATATACCCAACCTAAATTTAAATATGCGAGAGACGTATATGCTTCTCCTCAGATGATTCTTACCATACAGGCGCCTGACGAGGAAACGTTCGAGAAATTTGTGACGGACAATGCTCAAGCTATTATAGGTTTTTTCACACGGGTGGAAATGAATCGTCAGATTGCCCAGTTGAATAAAAAATACAACGATTATGTGGCCGTAAAGGTAAAGAGCATGTTTGATGCGGATGTTCGCGTGCCGGCAGAGCTCGCTTCCTCCAAGCAGGGAGAAAATTTCTTTTGGGCAGGAACCAATGCGGCAACAGGCGATCAGAATTTTGTGATTTACTCTTTTCCGTACAGAGACAAGAATACCTTTACTAAATCATATTTCGTCCACAAGCGTGACTCGGTGATGAAAGCGAATATCCCCGGGGCGCGTGAGGGAATGTATATGATGACGGATTCTCTTATGACAGATGTTCGTCCGTTGACCATACAGGGCAAATATGCTTTGGAGGCGCGAGGGCTGTGGCGCATGAAAGGGGATTTTATGGGAGGTCCTTTCGTCTCGCATATGAGGGTCGACGAACAGAATCAACGCGTGGTGGTGGCGGAAATATTCATTTATTCACCGGATAAACTGAAACGCAACTTAGTGCGCTCGATGGAAGCCTCATTGTACACTTTGAGATTGCCGGATGACAACCGAAGCGAATTGGAAATCCCATTGGGGGAGAGAACGGAAGCTACTACGATAGTTAATTAATAAAAATACATGGAAGGAAATAAAATACGAATAGGTATTACGCAAGGTGATATCAATGGAGTTGGCTACGAAGTTATTCTTAAGACATTTGCCGAACCGGCTATGTTGGAATTGTGCACCCCCATTGTTTATGGTTCGCCTAAAGTGGCTGCCTATCATCGTAAATCGCTGGATTTGTCTACAAATTTCAGTATTATCAATTCGGCCGGAGAAGCGCAGGAAAATAGATTGAGTATCGTAAACTGTACGGACGACGAAGTGAAAGTGGAGTATGCCAAGGTTGATCCGGAAGCGGGAAAAGCTGCTTTGGGAGCTTTGGAACGTGCAGTGGAAGAGTATAAAAAAGGGCTGATCGATGTAATCGTTACTGCTCCTATAAATAAGCATTCCATCCAGTCCGAAGGATTTTCTTTTCCAGGACATACGGAATATATTGAGGAACGTTTGGGAGGAGGATATAAATCGTTAATGATTTTGATGAAAAACGATTTTCGGGTTGCATTGGTAACCGGTCATATACCCGTCAATCGAATCTCATCCGTACTGACCCGTGAACTTATACAGGAGAAGCTAAAAATCTTCCATCAGTCCCTAAAGCAGGATTTTAACATCGGTGCACCACGTATCGCGGTACTTTCTTTGAATCCGCATGCAGGTGATGGCGGTTTGCTGGGTAAGGAAGAAGAAGATATCATATCTCCTGCCATGAGTGAGATGGCATCTCAGGGTATTTTATGTTATGGTCCCTATCCTGCTGATGGGTTCATGGGGTCGGGTAGATACGAACATTTCGATGGTATATTGGCTATGTATCACGACCAGGGGCTTGCTCCATTTAAGGCTTTGGCTATGGATGAAGGAGTGAACTACACGGCAGGTTTGCCTGTAGTACGGACTTCTCCTGCCCATGGTACAGCTTATGATATTGCGGGGAAAGGTATTGCCAATGAAGATTCTTTTAGACAAGCCATTTATGTAGCCATTGATGTTTACCGGAATCGTGAGCGTGAGAGAAATGCACGTGTCAATCCTTTACGCAAGCAGTATTACGAAAAGCGAGACGATAGCGATAAGCTGAAACTGGATGGTGTGGAGGAAGATTTGTAAGAATAATCAGTGCGAGAAAGACTAGAATATGACGAGGGCAGAAATACAACAGATTAAATTGCGTTTCGGTATCATTGGCAATAACGAAGCATTGATGCGTGCGATAGATATTGCTATTCAGGTGGCGCCTACTGATTTATCTGTGTTGATTACTGGTGAGAGCGGCTCCGGTAAGGAAAGTTTTCCGCAAATCATTCATCAGTATAGTCGTCGTAAACATGGACAATATATAGCGGTCAATTGCGGGGCTATTCCCGAAGGAACAATCGATTCGGAACTGTTTGGTCATGAAAAGGGTGCTTTTACCGGAGCTATCGGTGAGCGGAAGGGGTATTTTGGTGAAGCCAACGGAGGGACAATCTTTCTGGATGAGGTAGGTGAACTACCTTTGCCTACACAAGCACGTTTGTTGCGTGTGCTTGAGAGCGGAGAATTTATCAAGGTAGGCTCCTCGAAAGTAGAAAAAACCGATGTGCGTATTGTGGCGGCTACCAATGTGAATTTAGCACAAGCGATTGCCGAGGGACGTTTCCGCGAAGATTTGTATTATCGTCTGAATACGGTTCCCGTTCAACTTCCTCCATTACGCGAGCGCGGCGACGATGCATTATTACTGTTTCGTAAGTTTGCATCGGACTTTGCCGAGAAGTATCATATGCCTCCCATTCAGCTCACGGAAGATGCCAAACATATGTTGCTCGATTACTCCTGGCCGGGTAATGTAAGACAACTGAAAAATATTACGGAACAGATATCCATTATAGAAACCAATCGTGAGATAAGCGCTTCGCTGTTGAGACGATATTTGCCCGAACAGGATAAGACACAGCGTTTGCCGGCTCTTTTGGGAAGCAGAGGAGGGAAAGGATTTGAAAGTGAACGAGAGATTCTGTATCAGGTGCTCTTTGATATGCGTCAGGATATAACAGACCTGAAGAAACTTGTGCATGACATAATGAGCGAGCGTGCAGTGGGTAACAACGTTCCAATGCCGTCGATGTCTTATTATACCCCGGCTCCGGTGATACCTTCGGCATCTTCTATGCCTGATGATGTTCCTGCCATTATTCATCCGCCTGTAAAACCTTCCTCCAAACCGGACGAAGACATACAGGATACGGAAGAATATATCGAAGAGTCTCTCTCGCTGGACGAACTGGAGAAAGAAATGATTATGAAAGCGCTGGAAAAGCATCATGGAAAGCGTAAGAGCGCGGCAAAGGATCTTAATATCTCCGAACGTACACTTTATAGAAAAATAAAAGAATATGGGCTGGATTAAAAACATAGTATCTGTGAGTGTATTGTTCATCTTGCTATGTACAGTGTACGCTTGTAGTGTTTCGATGGGTTTCGCGCCGATTAGTTCTATTGATTACTCTAAAGTAAAAACCATTTCCATAGCGGAGTTTCCCAATAGGGCAGAATATGTGTATGCCCCTATGGCCACACTATTCAATCAGGAGATAAAAGATTTGTTTATCCGTCAGACCCGTCTGAGTCTTGTTAACAACAATGCAGACCTGGAAATTGAGGGTGAGATTGTCGGATACAACCAATACAATGAAGCTGTTGATGCGAGCGGTTATTCATCCAAAGTAAAAGTAACCTTGACGGTCAACGTACGTTTTGTAAATAATACCAATCATGACGAAGATTTTGAACAACGGTTTTCCGCTTTTCAGACTTATGATTCAAATCGCCTGCTGACCGAGGTGCAGGATGAATTGATTGGTAAGATGATTAAAGATATTACCGAACAGATATTTAATGCCACTGTAGCCAACTGGTAAACCGACAAATGACTGCCGTACATCTGCAACAATGGATAGAACATCCCGAAACTCTTAACCGAGATACTTTGTATGAACTCCGTACATTGGTAGTTCGTTATCCTTACTTTCAGTCTTTACGCCTGCTCTATCTCAAGAATCTTTACCTTTTGCATGATATAAACTTCGGTGCCGAACTGCGTAAGGCTGCTTTGTATGTATCCGATCGTCGTTTGCTTTTCTATTTCATAGAGGGAATTCGCTACACGCTCACTCCGCAGGCGGTATCGCCGGCGAAGGAAACCCTCTCATCAGCCGAATCGGAGGAAGAGCCGGGTTTGGATCGTACGCTCACCCTTATCGATGCCTTTTTGGCGACTATCCCCGAGGACTTTACACGTAACGAGCTGGATTATGCTACTGATTATACCGCATATCTACTGAAAGAAGAAGGACAGGAGAATCCGGACGAGGATACTTCTGCGGAAACAGCTTTCTCTGACAGTCCGTTGCTTCGAGGGCAGGAGTTGATAGACGGTTTCATCCGGCAAAACTCGGAACCTTTACCTCGCCGGATGGAGGAAGAACCTGCGACAAATCCAGTAAATGAAAATTTTGAAACTGATGACAGTTGCTTTACGGAAACACTTGCCAGAATCTATGTCAAGCAACACCGTTACGAGAAGGCGCTCGAAATTATTAAAAAGCTAAGTTTGAATTATCCAAAAAAAAATAGTTACTTTGCAGACCAAATTCGTTTTCTGGAAAAGCTGATTATTAACGCTAAATCAAAATAACAACAATGTATTTACTATTCGTTATCTTAATGGTGATTGCATCCATTCTCATGTGCTTCATCGTATTGATTCAAAACTCCAAAGGAGGCGGTCTGGCTTCCGGCTTTTCTTCTTCCAATCAGATTATGGGTGTACGCAAGACAACGGACTTTCTTGAAAAGGCAACATGGTCTTTGGCCGGCTTTATGGTGGTGATGAGTATATTTGCGGCATACACAGTGCCCACTTCGTCCCAGAAAGATGGTAACGTTATCATGGAACAGGCACAGCAGGAAGCTCAAACCAATCCCTATAATATGCCGGTGGGCACAACAGCTCCTCAACCTGAGGAACCTGCTCAGGAAACTCCAGCTACACAGGAATAAAGGTTTCCCGGACAATGAGATAAGGAGAGACAATCCCTCCCGAAACAGTTTTCGCTCGTGAATCGACACTTTTGCCGTTTTTATTTTTGTAGCGGCGTATAAGGTGAATTGTCCGGAAAAGTTCTAAGCAAAACCTTCATATCGCGAATGATGCGGATGAAGGTTTTGCTTATTTTTTTATTTCACTTTTTCTAAATACTTCATATTTAATTACCTTTGCGCATATATATTATTTGATTCTTAATCTAAGAGTTTGTCCTGAATTCTTCTTATCAATATCTCTCTTTTGAGATATTTGTTCGTTTTTCTTTCCTGTATTTCTCTTTTCGTGAAGATTGAGAGAGTTTATATTTAAGAAGAGAGTTAATGGAAAAAGATTAAGTATGCGTTTAGGACAGGAATAATCTCTTATGATACGACACATTTAAACTCATTATTCTATCATGACAACAACGTACAAAATTCAGCAAAAGCTGAGCGAATCGAAGACAGCGCGTTGGAGTGTGTTGGCACTCGTTGCGTTTACCATGTTGTGCGGATACTTCATTACTGATATGATGGCTCCGCTTCAAGATTTATTACAGAGTCCGTCCGTTAGTGGCGGATTGGGTTGGAGTGGCGATGATTACGGCACGTTCACCAGTGCTTATGGTTGGTTCAACGTATTCTTTCTGATGTTGATTTTCGGAGGAATGATTCTCGATAAGATGGGTGTACGTTTTACCGGTCTGATGTCTGTGGTCATCATGATTGTAGGAGTGGGATTGAAATGGTTTGGTGTATCTCACGATTTCGGCGGGGCTACGGTGACGGTATTTGGCAGTGACTGGGGTTATCCGTTGTTGATTGCTTCGCTTGGCTTTGCTCTTTTCGGTGTAGGTATTGAAATATGCGGCATCACGGTATCAAAAATCATTGTTAAGTGGTTCAAAGGAAAAGAAATGGCATTGGCCATGGGATTGGAGATGGCTACGGCTCGTATTGGTACGGGGTTGGCTATCGGATTTACGCCTTTGCTGTGTAAGGCATTCGGTAACACCATCAGCATGCCGGTGCTGATAGGGCTGCTGTTGCTCTGTATCGGACTACTGACCTTCCTTGTTTTTGCTGTAATGGACAAACGCTATGACCAAGAAAGAGCAGAGTCGGATGCAGACGATGCTGAAGAACCTTTTCGCTTTACCGATATATTTGATATTGTGAAAATCAGAGGCTTCTGGTACATTGCCTTGTTGTGCGTACTCTTCTACTCGGCTGTGTTTCCGTTTTTGAAGTTTGCTCCCAACCTGATGATAAATAAGTTTGGCATTACGGTGACGCTTTCGGGTGTTATTCCCGCTTTGTTGCCGTTTGGTAACATCCTGCTTACACCATTCTTCGGCAACCTCTACGACCGAAAAGGTAAAGGAGCTACCATTATGTTGGTAGGAGCATTGATGCTGGTGGGCATCCATTTTTTGTTTTCAATTGCGGCTTTGAACAATTGGCTGGTAGCTTTGGCACTGGTTATTCTTTTGGGTATCGCTTTCTCGCTGGTACCTTCGGCAATGTGGCCCTCTGTGCCGAAGATTGTTCCTGAGAACAAACTGGGAACAGCGTATGCTTTGATTTTTTGGGTGCAGAATTGGGGTTTGATGGGAGTTCCTCTTCTGATAGGTAAAGTACTTGAAAAGTATTGCCGAATCGGAGAAATGGATGGGAAGCCGCTTTACGACTATACACTTCCGATGTACATCTTCACTGCTTTCGGTATTTTGGCGGTAGTATTTGCCTTGTTGCTAAAACGCGAAGACAAGAAGAAAGGTTACGGTCTGCAAGAAGCCAACATAAAGCGAGCGGATAAAATAGAAGCATAACCGGAAATACGAATGAAGCGGGCGGCATATATCTCCACAGCAAGGTGGAGGTGTGCCGCCTCTCTATTTTTACGATGAGAACAATAAATAAGACTAAAGTGGATTTGATGGAGGTGATACCTTGTCGTTCCAGTCACATTACCGCCACAGAGGGAGAGGATGGAGAGATAACACTTACCTTTCCCCGTTTTAAACGGAAATGGATGCAGCGCTTGTTACTTCCCAAAGGGATGTCTCCATACATCCGCGTGCCATTGGAAGCGCATGGCAGTGCAGTGTGGCGCTTGATTGACGGACAGCGTCCGGTGAAGGAAATTGTGGAATTACTTGCTTTACGCTTTCCTACAGAAGAAGCCTATCCCGAACGGGTGAGCAGCTATATGATGCAGTTGCGGAAAGACGGTTTCATACGCTTTCTCATTCCTCGCGTTCGACTTTGAGTAAACCGCCGGTGGAGGTGTCGAACAACACCCTGATGGTGGATTTTTTATTGAATAATACCGCTGCAAGATACTCCACCGTGCCGAATTGAGTTACAGGAACTTCGTTGTCGTACAACTTCTGCCTGCGATAGAAGAGTGTGAGGTGCGCTCTTCCGGGAACGTTGTATGCGACACCGGTCAGTTGCTTGGTTGTTGTTTCGGTGGATGGTGTTACGGTTTTTAAGTCCGTCAATGAGATATAGACGGGTTCACCCGCCAAATCATTTTCCGCAACTATGCCCAATCTTTGTGAGAAGCGGAACGCCACCGCATTCTTCATCTCTTTTGGGGTAATGCGTATCGTGCTCATCTGCTTTTCCTCGACGTTTTTTCCGGCAAACATTTCGGTAAGCGCACGTTCCTGCAATGTCAGGTTGTCAAGCATCAGCTTTAGTTGAGTGCCATCTTTCGGCATGTTTTCGGCTTCGCCCCTAAGCAGATTGTTTTTACTCTCTCGTATGGTGTAGATTTCTTTTGCCACAAGTTCAGCCATTTTGGCTGTGGAACCGGCGAGCAGGATTTCTTGCGTAAGAAAATCGCGGGGATTTACCTGTGTGTACTCCTCCCTTGTCTGTTCAGTCTCTGCCGATTCTTTCTGTTTCCGGCTTTCTACG
>JBHADT010000117.1:0-15899 GCA_041855205.1 Bacteroides sp. | reverse complement strand
TGATTGAAGAAGTTGTTCCACATGAAAGAGTAGTAGCTCTCCGGGTGTTCTTTGGGGAGACCTACGTATTCATCCATGTTGAAAGTGACCACATGACGGAAAGAAACGATTCCTTTCTTATTCAATTCGATCAATTCGCGATACATACCTAAGGGTGAAGAACCGGTAGGACAACCTAACACGAACGGTTTTTCGGCTGTAGGATTGGCGACTTTGATTTTTGCAGCTACATAGTGAGCCGCCCATTTGGATACGGACGAGTAGTCCGGTTGAATAATAAGTCTCATACTATTAATTTAATTATGAATAAACGGTCTCCCAATGGGGAAGATTTTCAAGAAAGCAGTTTTGTGTATGGTTTGGTATTCAAGCCTTGTGCGTGAAGTCACGGTCTGTTTTGTTTGAGCCGTGCCGCCATGGACTGTGCCAGGTGTTCGCATTGTTCATAAGTAATGTCTTTCATGGACTGTTTCATCTCTACGGGATCTCCGATGATTTCGAACTTGCTCTTTTCTGCAAATTCGCTCAGACGTTTCACCGCTGCACCTGCCCAGCAGAACGAGCCGAACCATCCCAGATAGCGTCCTTTGATTTCGCGGAGCAGAATTTTAGAGAGTATGGATTCTATTTCAGGATAAATCTGGTTGCTGTATGTAGGGCTTCCTATGATGAGTCCCTTGTATTTAAAGATATCAGCCAGAATATATGAGGAATTGCTCTTGCTTACGTTGTGCATTACGATGTTCTTGATGCCTTGTGCAGAGAGTTCGGCTGCAATGGTTTCAGCCATTTGTTCCGTGTTTCCATACATCGAACCGTAAACGATGACTACACCTTCCTCGGCTTCGTAGCGACTGAGCCTGTCGTAAATTCCAACTACCCGGGCTATGTTCTCCGTCCACACGGGACCGTGCGTGGAGCAGATGGTCTTGATGTCCAGTCCGTTTAGCTTTTGCAGGGCTTTCTGCACGGGAGAACCATACTTGCCTACGATGTTCGAGTAGTAACGAATCATCTCGTCCCAATAGTGGTCGAGGCGTATGCGGGTGTCGAGAAACCCTCCGTCCAGTGTTCCGAAGCAACCGAAACCGTCGCCTGAGAAGAGTACTCCTTCAGTCTCATCGAATGTCATCATCGTTTCGGGCCAATGCACCATGGGGGTCAGGTAGAAGCGGAGTTTGTGGTGTCCCAATGAAAGGAAATCATTGTCTGCCACCATGTATTGGTCTCCTACTATGCCGTAGAAACCTTCGATCATGCCGAATGTCTGTTTATTGCCTACGATGATGATATCCGGATAATGTTGCTTGATGAGACGGATGGAGCCTGAGTGATCGGGTTCCATGTGGTTGATGATAAGATATTGAATGGGCTTTTCGCCGATAACGGATTTTATTTTACGAAGAAACACCTCGAAATAGCAGACGTCTACCGTGTCGATGAGTGCCACTGTGTCATCGTCTATCAAATAAGAATTATAAGATACGCCGTATGGCAGAGGCCACATGTTCTCGAACAGATGTTTATTGCGGTCATTGACACCCACATAGTGGATTTTGCCTTTTATCACCGTTTTTAAGTCCATAAAATTTCTTTTATTTAGATTGATTCCATTTTTTATGCGGGCAAAATTAGTGTTTTTTTCTCACATATCATATTTCTTTCCCTGATATGCGTTTAGCAGACGCATTCTTTTCTGCAGGCGGTGGTTGAACTCATAATTCTTCACCCCCCAGTCGGGTGCGAGCAGTAGTTCTTTGGGCGATTGGGAGATGAAACGTTCCAACACGATGTTGGGACGGAGGTGCTCGATGTAGTTTATGACAAGGTCTATGTATTGGTCTATGTCGAAAAGATGAAAGTCACCGGGATTGAGGTCATATTCGCGTGCCATGCGGGTACCGCGGATAAGCTGGAGTTGATGCAGCTTCAGCGTGGTGAGCGGTAACCGGGAGAGTGTGCCTGCCTGGGCAATCAGTTGCTGTTCCGACTCTCCGGGTAGCCCGAGGATGACGTGCCCGCCCGTGAGTATGCCGCGCGCCGCAGTGCGTTGTATGGCATCTTTCGCATCCTCAAAGGTGTGTCCTCGGTTGATACGCCGGAGAGTCTCGTTGTTGGTGCTTTCGATGCCAAACTCTATCAGCAGAAAGGTTTGGGTGTTGAGTTGCTCGAAGTAGTCGAGCAACTCATCGGGCATGCAATCGGGTCTCGTGCCGATGACTATGCCCGCCACGTCCGTCACGGACAGGGCTTCCTCATATTTCCGCTTCAGTGTTTCCAATTCTCCGTAAGTGTTGGTATACGCCTGAAAATACGCGAGGTATTTCATTTCGGGATATTTGTGCGAGAAAAAACTTTTTCCTTCCCGAAGCTGCTGGGTTACGGTTTTTTCCGTGCGGCAATATTCCGGATTGAATGTCTGATTGTTGCAATATGTACATCCGCCCTGTCCGAGAGTTCCGTCCCGGTTGGGACAGGTGAATCCGGCATTTATGGAAATTTTCTGTACTTTATGGGGAAAATAGCGTTTCAGAAAAGTGGAAAACTCATTGTATAGCGGCTGTGTGGAGGACATAGGCAAAACACGGATGCGAAGTGATTACTGAAACAAAGGTATGGATATAACTTTGTTCTCGCAAATCCTTGCTGGAGCAAGCCTGCTCACTCTTTGGGAGAGAAAGAATAGCCTAAACTGCAATTAGTTGATACATAGATGGTTAAATTTATGTTTGAATCCTGTTTCTATGGGACGGGTATGGTTCGAAAACGACACGGGCACGGTTCGCGTACCGGACGGGTGCGGTTAGAGTACGCTGATTCAACTGTCGTAACTAAGTTGGATTCATTCTCTTTTCTTGAAATCGGTCTTAAATATATGTGTGTCAAAAAAGGTTATCCGACCGTACTACTTATGGCTAATTGGTTATCTTTGCTTCCTGAACATTTTTAGGATAAATGATGATAAGAAGATTGAATCTTGTGTTGATTCTTTGTCTGTGCGCCCTGATGTCCGTGGCGCAAACTGGCAGGAAACTTGAGTTGATAGACGTTGTGTCGGGTAAGTTCCGTCCGGAAAACATTTATGGGGTCATTCCCATTCCGGGCGACGGGGAGCACTACTCACAAATGAATGCCGAGGGAACCCGGATAGTAAAATACTCTTTTCGCACCGGCAAGCAGGTGGAGGTGTTGTTCGATGTGACCACCGCACGCGAATGTCCTTTCAAGAAATTCGACGGTTACAGCTTTTCGCCCGGTGGCGACAAGTTGCTGATAGAAACGGAGCGTACTCCGGTGTATCGGCACTCCTACACGGCGATACATTACATATATAGTCTGAAACGAAATCTGGACGGAAAGATAAACAACGTGCTGGAGCGCCTTTCCGATGGCGGAGCGCAGCAAGTACCGGTGTTCTCGCCGGATGGAACGATGGTGGCGTTTGTGAGAGACAACGACATTTTCCTCGTAAAACTTCTGTTCGGAAACAGCGAGAGCAGAGTGACCGAAGACGGGAAACGGAATGCTGTGTTGAACGGTATCCCCGACTGGGTATATGAGGAGGAGTTCTCGTTCAATCGTGCGTTGGAGTTTAGCGCAGACAGTAAGATGCTGGCGTTTATCCGCTTCGACGAGTCCGAAGTAGCTTCCTACACATTTCCTCTGTATGCGGGAGAGAAGCCCCATGTCCCGGCTTTTGAGAAATATCCCGGGGAATATACCTATAAATATCCCAAGACAGGCACGCCCAACTCGAAAGTTTCCGTGCTGACTTTCGATGTAAAGACACGTGTGACACGCAAGATGAATGTTCCGCTGGACGCCGACGGGTACATCCCCCGTATACGCTTTACGGGCGATCCCGACAAACTTGCCATCATGACATTGAACCGTCACCAGAATCGTTTTGACATGTACTTCGCCGATCCTCGTTCTACTGTTTGCCGCCTGGCAATGCGCGAAGAAAGCGATACTTATATCAAGGAAAACATTTTTGATAATATCCGCTTCTATCCCGATAATTTCAGTCTGCTGAGCGAGCGCGACGGCTACAGCCATCTCTATTGGTACAGTATGCGAGGAAATCTGATAAAGCAAATCACCAAAGGAGCGTATGAGGTTAAAGAGTTTCTGGGTTGGGATGCGACCGAAAATGCGTTCTATTATATTTCCAACGAAGAGAGTCCTTTGCGAAAAGCTGTGTACAAAACGGATGCGAAAGGGCGGAAAAGCAAACTTTCCGCACAGGCAGGTACCAACACCGCACAATTCAGTGCGGACATGAAATATTTCATGAACCGCTATTCCACCGTCGATACACCGACGCTCATCACACTGAACGACCATACGGGAAAAATCTTAGCCACATTGGTAACCAACGATGAATTGAAGCGGCTGGCGTCGGGATACGATCTGCCGCGGAAAGAGTTTTTCTCTTTCCGGACGGATGAAGGGGTAACGCTGAACGGATGGATGATAAAGCCCACCGGCTTTCTGCCCGGTAAGAAATATCCGGTACTGATGTACCAGTATAGCGGTCCGGGTTCGCAGCAGGTTCTTGATACCTGGTCGGTGACATGGGAGACGTATATGGCGAGCCGCGGTTTTGTGGTTGTCTGTGTGGATGGTCGCGGAACCGGTGGCAGGGGGATTGAATTCGAGAAGTGTACCTACTTGAATCTCGGCGTCAAAGAATCTGCCGATCAGGTGGCTGCAGCCCGTTATCTGTCTGGATTGCCTTATGTGGATAAAAACCGGATAGGAATCTGGGGATGGAGTTACGGCGGTTATATGACCCTCATGAGTATGAGTCAGGGGACACCTGTATTCAGAGCGGGAGCTGCCGTGGCGGCGGTGACCGACTGGAAGTATTACGACACCATTTATGGAGAACGCTACATGCGTACACCGCAAGAAAATGCCGAAGGCTATAAAGCGGCTTCCGCTTTCTCACGCGCCCACCAGCTTAGCGGAGAACTTCTGCTGATACATGGCATGGCAGACGATAACGTGCATTTTCAGAACTTTGTGGAATATGCCGAGCATCTGGTGCAATTGGACAAGCGGTTCGACATGCATGTCTATACCAACCGTAATCACAGCATATACGGCGGAAACACCCGTTATCACTTATATCGGAAGTTGACAGATTTTTTTGAACGGATGAAAGAATAAGAGGGTGCTTCCGGTAAGGTTGCCATACGCGAATTTGGGCGATAGAAGTAAATCCATTTAATCTAAAAAGAAACGTATTCATGGCGGATAGAGTGCGAAAGCCGGAATGGCTGAAAATCAGTATCGGTGCCAACCATCGCTACACAGAAACGAAACGTATTGTCGATTCGCATAGCCTGCATACGATTTGCAGCAGCGGACGCTGTCCGAATATGGGTGAGTGCTGGGGAAAGGGTACGGCTACCTTTATGATAGGAGGCGACATATGTACCAGAAGTTGCAAGTTTTGTAATACGCTGACGGGTAAACCTCTGCCGTTGGATGCGGATGAGCCTGTGCGTGTGGCGGAGTCCGTACGCTTGATGAAGCTCTCTCATGCCGTTGTTACTTCGGTGGACAGAGACGACTTGCCGGATATGGGCGCCGCACATTGGGCGAAGACGATTCGTGAAATAAAGCGGCTGAATCCGCAAACCACCATAGAAACGCTTATCCCGGATTTTCAAGGACGTTCGGACTTGTTGGATCTGGTGATTCAGGCACAGCCTGAAATTATCTCTCATAATATGGAGACCGTGAGGCGAATCACTCCGCTGGTTCGCAGTGCGGCAAAGTATGACGTCAGTCTCCGAGTGCTGCAACAAATAGCGGAGAGTGGCATCACCGCCAAATCCGGCATTATGGTGGGACTGGGAGAGACGCCTGCCGAAGTGGAAGAGTTGATGGACGATTTGCGCCGGATAGATTGCCGCATACTCACCATCGGACAGTATCTGCAACCTACCCGTAAACACTATCCGGTGGCTGAATATGTAACTCCCGAACGCTTCGCCCTTTACAGGAAAGTCGGGTTGGACAAAGGGTTCGATCAGGTAGAGAGCGCTCCTCTGGTACGTTCTTCTTTCCATGCCGAAAAACAGATTCGTTTCTATCGCAGACAAGACATTTGATTGCGCTCTATAATTGACGGCAGATTAAACCAATCTCTCTCTTTGGTTGTTTATGTAGAAAAGCAATCGGGAAAAGGAATTCATGAGCAGTCAAAGCCTCTTATCTTCAAAGTTCAATATGTCACTTGGGTTTCTCCCGCTCATATTGTCTATGTTGTTGGCAGAATTTATGCTTCAACATATTTCAGTTTATGCGGGGGCGGCAGTGGGAGTGATGTATACCTTGTGCACTTTGCGGAGGAAAGGGGCGTTCATGCCGCATTTCTTACTCTATATCACTACCGGCGTCTTACTTATGTTTGCCGTGTTCATATCGTTTTTTCGCTTGCCCGCTCATCTCTTTTCTTTGATTTTGGAAATAGGAGTTCTGTTGCCGGTGTTCATCTTGTTTCTGTGTAGGAATGCTTTCATCTCATGTCAGGTTATTCTGTCGGGAAGATGTGGCAGGCAGCTTTTTGCCCAAGGGGCAGAGGCGGCTGTCGTCTCGTGCAAGACCACCCTTTTGTTGGCAGGTATTCATCTGGTGGTTGTGGCGGTTGCGCTTTTGTTTACCCACATCCTTTACGATGCAGACGGTTGGCTGTATGTGTTTCTCTGCAAGATTGCTCCTCCCTTGGTGTTCCTGCTAAGCATTGCTTGCAATCAATTCGAGATTCTGTATTTCAACCGTATCATGGAGCATACGGCGTTTGTACCTGTTGTCAATAAGTCTGGCGATGTTATCGGTAAAAGTCTGGCTATGGATGCCATCAATCGCAAGAATGATTATATTAATCCGGTCATCCGGATAGCCGTGTCGCACAAGGGGATGCTTTATTTGCGCTCCCGCTCTCATTGTTGCCTGCTCGATGCCTGTAAGACCGATATCCCCATGGAATGCTATTTGCTTTATGGAGAGAGTTTGGAACAAGGAATTCAACGGCTGATAAAACAATTGTTTCCTGTTCCCATACCCTTGTCCGATATTTGCTACAATGCGATGTATCATTTTGAAAACGAGTCTACGAACCGCCTTGTTTACCTCTTTGTCATGGATGTCGACGATGAAGATTTGCTGTGCCGCAAGTTGATGAAAGACGGAAAAATATGGACTTTCAGGCAGATAGAACAGAATCTGGGCAAGAACTTTTTTAGTTCCTGCTTGGAATACGAATACGAGCACCTCAAGGAGGTTATTGGTATAAAAGAAAAATACAAGGAGTTTTAGTAAGGTCAGGCGTTTTCCCTTGCCATTCTTTTACTGTTTTTGTTCGGATGTATTCGTTCTCGCACGTCAGATTGGCGGCAATGCAGAGTTTGGTTTGCGGGCGGCAGGTATGCAGGATATCATCCAGCATCTTCTGATTCCGATAAGGGGTTTCAATAAATAGTTGCGTTTGATGCTCTGAATAAATTCTCTGTTCCAGAATCCTCAGTTTCTTTGTTCTTTCGTTTGGTTCGATGGGTAGGTAGCCGTGAAAAGAGAAACTCTGTCCGTTGAATCCGGAACCCATGATGGCGAGCAGAATAGAAGAGGGACCTACTAAAGGAATTACTTTCAGATTCTTGCGTTGGGCTATTGCCACTACATCCGCACCCGGATCAGCTACTGCAGGGCAGCCGGCTTCGGAGATAACCCCCATGGCGTTCCCTTTTATTAATGGCGTCAGATATCCGGAGATATCTTCAGAAGAGGTATGCTTGTTCAGTGGATAGAAAGTCAATGAGTCGATATCGATATCCTTGTCTGCTTTCTTCAGGAAACGACGTGCAGAACGGACATCTTCCACTATAAAGTGGGAAATGTTCCTGATAATACTTTTGTTGTAGCTGGGCAGTACTTTTTCCAAAGGAGTATCACCCAACGTCACCGGCAAGAGGTAAAGTGCGGCTTCCAAGGATTCGGTGTTCATATCTGTATGGTTAACGTTCTACGTTCTTTTTCCCGCATCGGGCTGATTGTTCTTCCCGTTTCACGAAAGCAATTGAAAAGCCTGTCTGAATCTACCCGGCATTCTTCGTCATCTCTTTCCGGATTATTTCTTGTATCTGCATAAAAATCGGGAAAACCGTATAGCAGAGACGAAGAAAAGATATAACTGACATGTTTGGAAAGATACTTGATGAAAAATGTGAAGCAGAATCTAAACAGGCTTTCTAATGGATTTATGAAAGGTGAATGTTTATCCGTAGATAATGTTTCCGTTTTCGTCTTTGTATTCGTCCAGTCCTCTTTCGTAGGTTGCCATTGCCCGCAGGCTCATGCCTACATTGGAGAAACCACCGTCATGATACAAGTTCTGCATGGTGACTTTGCGGGTTAAGTCGGAGAACATCACGATACAATAATCCGCGCATTCTTCTGCCGATGCATTACCCAACGGAGACATACGGTTGGCAAAGTCGAACAGTTTGTCCATGCCCTTTACTCCCGAACCGGCGGTGGTCATGGTGGGAGACTGGGATATTGTGTTTACGCGTACGTTGTGCTCGCGTCCGTAGATGTAACCGAAGCTGCGGGCAATGGATTCCAACAAAGCTTTCGCGTCTGCCATGTCATTATAACCGTAGAATGTGCGTTGTGCAGCCACATAACTCAAAGCCACTATAGAGCCGTAGTCCGCAATGGCTTTTTTCTTTTTGGCGGCTTGTATCATCTTATGGAAGGAGACTGCCGATATATCCAGTGTCTTTTCCAGCATATCGTAGTCAAGATCATCGTACGTACGCTTCTTGCGCACGTTGGGAGACATTCCGATTGAATGGAGCACGAAATCTATCTGTCCGCCCAATACCTCCATCGAGCGGGTAAAAACGTTTTCCAGATCTTCTACACTGGTTGCATCGGCGGGGATTATTTCGCAATTCAGTTTTTCAGCCAAAGCCGATACTTCGCCCATGCGTACTGCTATCGGTGTGTTGGAGAGGGTGATTGTTGCTCCTTCTTCCACAGCTCTTTCCGCTACTTTCCAGGCAATGGATTGCTCATTCAGAGCTCCGAAGACTATGCCTTTCTTCCCTTTCAATAAATTATAACTCATACCTATTTTTATTAATGAACAAATAAAATGATAACGAAAAAGTGTCGGTGTGTATTCCTTCCGTACGGATCGTAAAACTCCGCCTTTCTCTATATTTATTCTGTTAAACGCCGGCAAAGATAGATAGTTTTTGCATAAAAACGGGTAAAGTGTGCAATAAAAAGGGTGTAACAGACAAAAAATACACCTAAACCAACAAATTGTACACATTTATTCATGGCTCTGATTCTATTTTTGCAAGTGGTAATTAAGAGGTTTTTTCATAATATTTATTTAAGGTTAGAATTAGGTTAACATGAATCGATTATTATTTCTTTCGCAAGCCACCCGTGAGGGCAGTTTGCGAAGGGATAATAAATCTCCCGGAAGAAATGAAAAACCGAATATGAGAAACAGTTTTACAGTAATACATATTTTTTATATATCCTTTATTCAATGAACAAGATGACTAAGAAACTTTTGCTGCTGACTGTGCTGGCTTTCTTACAGTCGGTACTACACAGTGTGGATGCCCGGAACGTGAGTTATATCGATCCGAGTGTATATGAGAATCTTCCTTTCGATATGCCTCGGGTGGAACAGCCTTCTTTCCCTGACTATATGGTAAGTATACTCGATTTCGGAGCAAAAGACGATGGCGTTACATTGAATACTGAGGCGATAAATAACGCGATTAAAGCGGTAAATGCTAAAGGAGGAGGAACGGTGGTTATCCCCACGGGGTTGTGGTTGACGGGACCGATTGTATTATTAAGTAATGTCAATCTGTACACGGAAGAGAATTCATTGATACTGTTTACAGATGATTTTGAGGCTTATCCTATCATTGAGACTTCGTTTGAGGGACTGGACACCCGCCGTTGTCAGTCGCCTATTTCTGCCTGGAATGCGGAAAATATTGCCATCACGGGACATGGTGTGTTTGATGGGGCGGGAGATAGCTGGCGTCCGGTTAAGAAGGAGAAAATGACAGCGCGTCAATGGAGTAATCTGTTGAGTTCCGGTGGGGTGACTGACGCTGCAGGCAAAATATGGTATCCCACGGCAGGTGCCTTGAAGGGGGCTATGGCTACTAAGGATTTCAATAATCCGGAAGGCATCAATACGGATGAGGAATGGGCTGAAATCCGTCCTTGGTTACGCCCCGTATTGCTCAATATAGTAAAGAGTAAAAAGGTTTTATTGAATGGGGTCACTTTCAAGAATTCGCCCAGTTGGTGTTTGCATCCGCTTTCATGTGAGCATATCACGATTCATAATGTAAAGGTATTCAACCCGTGGTATTCGCAAAATGGTGATGCCTTGGATTTGGAATCTTGTAAGAATGCATTGATAGTAAATAATATATTTGATGCGGGAGATGATGCTATCTGTATCAAGTCAGGTAAGGACGAGGATGGACGCAGACGCGGAGAACCTTGTCAGAATGTTATTGTGAAGAATAATACTGTTTTGCATGGTCATGGAGGTTTCGTTGTGGGAAGTGAAATGTCAGGGGGGGTGAAAAATGTGTATGTATCCGACTGTACATTCCTTGGAACGGATGTGGGATTGCGCTTCAAGAGCACGCGTGGGCGCGGCGGCGTGGTAGAGGGTATCCACATTCATAACATCAATATGATTGACATCCCGCACGAGGCTTTGCTTTTCGATTTGTTCTATGGCGGTAAGGCGGCCGGTGAGGAAACGGAAGAGGATTTGGCAGATAGAATGAAAGCGAGTGTTCCGCCGGTAACGATAGAGACCCCCGCTTTTCGCGATATCCACATTACGAATATCACTTGTCGGAATGTAGGTCGTGCAATGTTTTTCAATGGACTTCCCGAGATGCCTATTCGCAATGTGCACGTTAAAGACGTGATAGTTACAAGTGCGAAGCAAGGTATCGTTATTAGTCAAGCGGAACATGTGTCCATAGAAAATGCCAAGATTGAAACGGAAGGAGCCGCTTTGCAAGTGAAGCAGATTAAGGACCTTAAGGTTAATGGGAAAGTACACAATTATTCGAATGCAAAGTTCAAAGAGATAGGTTTGTAGTAAACGGAATCCTTTTTTTGATAGAAACATGCAAATGTTTAGCGCAGTGGTTATCTGAATTCATATGGCATCTCTCCGGACGCTCTCTGAAAAGGAGGTTCGGAGAGATGTTTTTTAGAAACCTCTCCTTATTCTGTTTCTCCTGTTTCTGTTTTTCAGAGATGAAGGAAGATATGAACATAACAAGTATGTTTGGGAAAAGAAAGTATTCCATGAATCATCCTGAACCGGAGTGGTTTCTGTTTGTGGCGAAGAAGGACCGGGTATGCCTCACGGGATATCCGGAAGGCTTTATCCTATTCCGGACGTAGGTGTAGTATGAAGCCTTGTAAGAGAGAATAAAAGTTACATGGAGAATGTCAGAGATTTACGTTATTTTTGAAACGAATTATTAAATGAAATCATAATGAAAGGTGTTTGCATATCGGTTCTACTGCTTTTGGGAGCCTGGGCTATTCCTGCTGTTGGACAAGAGTTGGAACAGAATTTTGTCATAGAAGTTACTAACACATGGCATAAAGCGAAAAACGATGAACCTGTGGTCATCCGTTTGTCGGAGCTTGAAATTGGTTTTCCTGTCCGTTCGGCAATAGTCCGAGAAGGGGATAGGGAGATTCTTTCTCAGTTGGATGATTTGAATGGTGATCGCCGGATGGATGAACTGGTGTTTCTTGTAGATTTATCGGCGGAAACCGCAAAACGTCTGAACGTGACGCTGTCTTCGGAAAAGAAAAAGAAAGAGTACCCTTCACGTGTATACGCCCAGATGCTTGTGAGCGATAAGAAAGGAAAACATGTACCGGTGCATGCCGTTACTGTTCCTGGTACAAGCAATATTTACAATCAGTTGCATCATCACGGTCCGGCTTTTGAGTCCGAACTCGTTGCTTATCGTTTATATTTTGATCAGAAGCAGACCGTGGATATTTACGGTAAGTTTAATAAAGGATTCGAAATAAAGGAATCCCAGTTTTATCCTACTGACGAGCAGTTGGCTCGTGGTTTTGGAGATGATGTACTTCGTGTAAGCGGGAGCTGCGGAGTTGGTACGCTGAAAGGCTGGGATGGAACAAAAGCTACCCATGTGGAACCGGTGGAAGCGCGTACGGAGCGCATTTTGGCTTATGGTCCTGTGCGTGCGATAGCGGAAATTGAGGTCACAGGATGGCAATATCAAGGTGCGGAACTTAACATGACGCACCGCTATATTCTCTACGGTGGACATCGGGATGTGTGTGTGCAGACTTTCTTTGAAGAACCTTTGAAAAACGAAGTGTTCTGCACGGGAGTACAAAAGATTAAGAATTCTGTCTCTTATTCGGATCATCAGGGTTTGATAGGTTGTTGGGGTACCGATTGGCCGGTGAACGATACGGTAAAATATGCCAAAGAGACAGTGGGTCTTGCCGCATACATTCCCAGAGAATATGTGGTGGAGGAGGTAAAGGATAAATCGAACTATTTGTATACGCTTGAAGCTCCGGGACGTGAAAGCTTTGAGCATTATATCATGTTTACGTCGATGAAAGAAACCTTTGGTTATAAAACACCGGAAGCATGGTTCGCTTATATGCGTGAATGGAAAGAAGCGCTGCAATATCCTGCTACGGTGCGGATTATAGAGAACGGTAAGAAAAAGAAGTAAGTTTCTAATAATATTAATTCCATGAAAATCTTTATCTTTTGTATGGCTGTGTTATTTGTCCCGGTGGCGAATGCACAACAAAAACAGTACGTTTCCGAAGTATGGGTATCTGACCAGGGAAATGGTAAATATAAAAATCCTGTGCTTTATGCAGATTATTCCGATCCGGACGCTTGTCGTGTTGGCGAGGATTACTATATGACCTCTTCCAGTTTTAACTGTCTGCCGGGATTACAGATTCTGCATTCCAAAGATCTGGTAAACTGGACGATTGTCGGAGCGGCTGTTCCTTACGAGTTGTCTCCGGTGGAACAGCCTGAACGTCCTGAACACGGCAACAGGATATGGGCTCCGGCCATTCGTTATCACAATAATGAATTTTATATTTTCTGGGGTGATCCGGATCAAGGTGCGTTTATGGTGAAAGCGAAAAATCCCGAGGGACCTTGGACGGAGCCTGTGTTGGTAAAGGCAGGAAAGGGAATTATAGATACTTGTCCGCTTTGGGATGATGACGGAAAAGTTTATATGGTGCATGCTTATGCCGGAAGTAGAGCCGAACTGAAGAGCGTGATAGCCATTTGCGAACTGAACAAAGAAGCTACGCGCGCCATTACTCCTTCTCGAATTGTTTTTGACGGACATGAGGCGCACGAGACGTGTGAGGGACCGAAATTTTATAAACGTGGCGAGTACTACTATATCTTTCACCCGGCGGGTGGTGTACCTACCGGTTGGCAAGTGGTGTTGCGCTCAAAAAATGTTTATGGTCCTTATGAATGGAAAACCGTGCTTGCTCAGGGAAAGACTCCGGTCAACGGACCTCATCAGGGAGCATGGGTCGATACTGCATCCGGTGAAGACTGGTTTCTGCACTTTCAGGATGTAGGAGCTTATGGTCGTTTGCTGCATCTGCAACCGATGAAGTGGGTAAACGACTGGCCTGTTATCGGTATTGATAAAGACGGGGATGGCTGCGGCGAACCGGTGCTCGTATATAAGAAGCCTGATGTAGGCGGCAAGTATCCCATCTGTACCCCGCAGGAGAGCGATGAATTTGATGGCTATACTCTCTCTCCCCAATGGCAATGGCATGCCAATATAAATGAAAAATGGGCATATCATGCCGGAGAACGCAGCATGATGAGGCTTTACTCTTATCCGGTGCGGTCAGACTATCGTAACCTCTGGGATGTGGCCAACCTGCTTCTGCAGAAAACACCTTCCGACAATTTTACTGCTACGACGAAACTTACTTTTAATCCCTCGGACAAGTATAAAGGTGAACGTACCGGACTGGTGGTTATGGGAATGGACTATGCAGGGCTTATTATGGAAAATACGGAAGAGGGTATTGTGCTCTCGCAGCTTTCCTGTCATAAGGCAGATAAAGGAGAAATGGAGAAAGTGAATGCTTCTACTGTCTTGAAAGATGCTACGGTGTATTTACGAGTGATGTTCACCTGCGATGGTTCGAAGATTGCGAAAAGCGAGGGTGGACATGATTTGAAAGTGATGTGTAAGTTCTCTTATAGTCTTGATGGAAAGAAATATCATTCTTTGGGAGTGCCTTTTCAGGCGAAAGAAGGGAAGTGGATTGGTGCCAAGGTGGGAGTGTTCTGTACTCGTCCGGCAATTAAAACAAATGATGGTGGATGGGCTGACATAGACTGGTTCCGTATTACTAAATAGATATTGCTCTTAAAGAGGAAAGTAAGTTTAAAATACATTATAAGTTACTATTGCCGTAAGCGCAGCTACTCGACATGGCTTTAAAGTGGATGTCAAGTAGTCGCGCTTCTGTTTTTTTGTGAACAGCACCGTTATTTATTTATGAAAATATATAAAATATAGATAACCAGTTGTTTAATTGAAATAAAAAGCCTTTCTTGTTAAACGTTTCGTATTCTTGATTTGTTATATAAAATAAGGAAAGTAAACCACCAATACCTCACTTTTTAAAATAATGATATATGAATAGGCATATAATAGGATACCTGTTTTCTCTGTTGATATTTTCTTTTTCCGTATTTGTTCCTTTGTGCGCTCAGAATGCGGTAGAAGACTATCTTATCATTACAGGGGTGGTAAAGAATAAAGAAACAAAAAAGAGGCTGGAGAATGTCAATGTATCTCTTGTTGGTACAAATATCGGAACAGTGACGAATGCCGATGGCGTGTTTTCCTTGAAGATAAGAACGGATGAATCTGCCGACTGCCTGGAAGCTTCCCACATGGGATTTCTCAGCACGCGTATTCCTTTGAATAAGAAAAGCAATATGGGAGACCAGACAATCTGGTTGTCGTCTGCTCCTAATATGCTGAATGAAGTGGTGGTTTTTGGTAATAACGCTCGTGTGCTCGTAGAAGAAGCAATAAAGAAGATTCCTGTCAATTATGCATCGGATGAGAAGATGCTTACCGGATTTTATCGGGAAACCATTCAGAAAGGACGTCGTTATATTGCAATTTCCGAGGCCATTGTTGATGTATATAAGACCTCTTATGCCACTCAAAAAGTGGAAAATGACAAAGTCAGGATTTCGAAAGGGCGTCGTCTGTTGAGTCAGAAAGCAAGTGATACATTGGCGGTTAAAGTGTTAGGAGGTCCCAATTTGTCTCTATACCTGGATGTGGTGAAACATAAAGATATTCTACTCGGCGATAAAAATATGGAATATTATGAATATGTGATGGATACCCCTGTAAGTTTGGATGAAAGATTGCAGTATGTTGTGAATTTCTATCCAGTGCTAAACCTTCCATATGCGTTGTTTCATGGTAAATTGTATATTGATTACGAAACACTTGCATTTACCCGGGCAGAATTTTCGTTGGATATGACGGATAGATTGAAGGCCATCGAAGCAATTCTCCATAGAAAGCCATTGGGGCTGCGATTCAGACCGCAGGAAGTCTCTTATCTGGTCACCTATAAGGAACATGAGGGGAAGACTTATTTGAATTATGTGCGTAATACCATTCGCTTTAAATGTGATTGGAAAAAGAAACTTTTCTCTTCCTCATATACGGCTTTCTCGGAGATGGTGGTGACAGATCATGTACAGAAAG
>JBHADT010000116.1:0-6349 GCA_041855205.1 Bacteroides sp. | reverse complement strand
CGTCGGATTGGTATTTTCGATTACAAAGTCCGCAAACTTGTTTGGGAGTATGAAGTTATCAGCGAAGAGGAGTTCGATGAAACAAATAACTATTTAGTGGCTCCGCAACCTTTGTATATGAGCGGTAATAAATTGTATATCAAAGACATCAAAGATAATTTGCATATCTTTGAAAGAGAGGAGAAAATATGAAAAAAGTTAAGATGTAGAATAGGAATGTATTAATATTTATGTTTGCTTTCTTAGTTTCTTCCTGTCTCAATGGGACTGGTGTGCCTATCGAATTGGTATTCGCCATTAGATGTCTCGAAAGATAAAACCTCTTATTGTAGAATTACGAACAATAATTACATAATTAATAAGCTAAATATGAAATAAAGAGTATAAAAATGAATAGCCGTCACATCCACATTGACTGGTACTTCAAAGTACTGTTGCTTGCTTTGCTTCTTGGTTTAGGAGTAGAGTATGCTTATGGATATGATAATACTATTCATACAATAAACTTTCAGTCAAGAAACAACTTATTCCTAGGCGGAAGTAAAGAAATCAAGCCTGCAACTCTACGCATACGGGAACAACAGTTTGACTTTACCCTGCCCGACATACCTCAGTTTACTTACAATCCAGATACGGGGGAATTGGAAACTGTTGATGCTGAGGGTAATCCGCAGACCATCAAGATAGACGTGCCGGAAAATGCCTCTTACGAGAGCGTGTTCCCTATGCTGGTTACCGACAGCAAGGGAAATACCTATCAGATTAGTCCGTCAGAACAAAATACCGAAGGGACAGGCAATGATGGCGAAAACGGAAATAAGGACGAAAAGATAGAACTTACTTGTGAACGTGTAGAACGTGTTGGCGATTTCGATACGGAATCCCTATCAAGCAAGTATGGCTATGTACGCTTTGAACGCGGCGAGGGAAAATACGCCTTTGATGATGGTCAGGAGAAATGGTACAGGAAAAGCGTAAAGACCGACCGCTTCTACAAGCCGTTTGCAAAGGGTTATGTTGCTTCTTGGAAACTTGTTCCGTCGGGAGAGAAGGACGTTGTTACGGCAAGGTATGACGGACTGAAGGATATAGACCTGAGCAGGGTTCATTTTGTATGCGAACCCAATTCGGCAGCATTGCCGGCCCGGCTCAACCAAGCGGAGCAGACCTGGACCATCACTTTGAAATCTGCCTCCGCCGGTTCCACCTACGATGTGTTTGCCCTTTACGAAGGGGCCGTTATCGGCAAACTGCGAGTAGTCAGCTATGCCAAGCAGCAGCACAAGGTAACCCTTGTGCCCATAAACGAGGTGAAGTTGGACAAAGCAGCCATCGAGCAGAAACTCAATGCCATCTACAACCCCGCAGGCGTGCAGTTTACAGTAGATGTGGACGAGAAGATGCGTGGCAACTACGACTGGGAGGTGGCCAGCGAAAAGGACGGATTGCTGAGCACGGTAGGCAAGTCTTTCTGGGGGTATGACAAGGAGCTAAAAGAAAGCACCGAGATGCTTAATCTGCACAAACACTATCAGAAGCAGGCAGGCACACTCGACGGTGCCTATCTGTTCGTGCTGAACGGTGCCACAGGTCTTGAGGGGCAAAAAGGCGGTTTGCTGGGCGAGATGCCCCGAAAAAGCCGATTCGGCTACATATTTGCCGGCAACAGCCCCAATACAGAAGCCTTGGCACACACCATAGCACACGAGCTGGGGCACGGCATCTTCACCCTGCAGCATACTTTTGATGCAGAGTACGGCAAAGGCACGCAGGGCACAACAAACAACCTGCTGGACTACACGGAAACAGGAACCGAACTTGCCGCTTTCCAATGGAACGTGATGGCCAATCCCGCCGTGTTCACAGGTTCTGACAAGGCGGAAGAGGGACGGTTTGCCGCAGGTATTGCAATTTCTCCTGACTTGAAGTTTATCAGCATCCCCAACACCGCCACAGTAATAACAAGCAATGCGGCTAAGGGATGGACCGGCAATTTGGTTGTGGGCACTCTTCCCGGCTTCAGGCTCAACGACAAGGATTATCTGTGGAATGGCGAGAAATATGTGAGAACGGATTCCGCCGACAGTGCATACACGCCAACCGAGGTTAAGTACTTTGAAAACTCTACGGTTCGCCTGTTCTACAATATGCACCTGTCGTGCGGCTTGGGGGCATACATAGAGGTGCCTCAAAAATACAGCGGCAGGCTTAAAAGCATCTTGGCAAAAGACAATGCCACCGCCCAACGCGAGTTGTTCCTGCTGGTGTATGAGCTTGCCCCCCAACACTCCAAACCACTGCCTTGCGTAAACGGTGAGTCGGATAATGCCGCCAAGGGAGAGAAACAAGTTCCGCTCGATTGCAATAGTGCCGGAAATATATCCGACATACTAAAATCGAGCCTGGATAATATCAGCCGCATAACAAGCTCCACCGAGGCTGCCGAAACGAACAGAATACTTCAAGAAAACTATTTCCCCTGCCTGTTTGAGAATATAGGCATAGAGAAGAGAATATGTATATTAAATAATCTGTTCAAGGGCGATGACAGCAACTGGGAGTTCAGTAACAAATTCTCTTTAGGCGACCGCTTCTTTCTTGACGAGCTTATCCTTTCCACGCCCGAAGCAGACAGAGTAAAATTGCTGCAAGATGGCTTTATGGGAAAAGACAAAAGCTATAAATGGATAGAAAAGATATGGGAATACTCCAAAAATTCGTTGTTTAACAACGATGTCAAAGTCAAGGACATAGTACCACTAATATCCGAGATAAGCAAATGGGTGATGAAACACTATGCCCATTTAGGTATCGCTACAACCCAAATAGAACTAAAAACCCGTAAATTTGACAACGGACAAGAGAAGACAATAACCTATTCATACCCCTTGGGTGCCCAAGAAACCCTGTTAGGTGTTACTGACGGCTTGAAAGGCTATCAATCTTCATCCGGATTACGCTACAACGTTTCCTTGCCAACCTATACGAACAAGGCACTCGGCTTCGACATAAAAGATGGCAAAGCTTTGTTCAACGTGCGGTATTATATAGAGGAAGCCGACCAGGTTTATGCACCCGGAAGCGGTCCCTCCGGCCGTGTCGTATCCGAGCAGAGAAGTTTTGAGCCTTTTGAGCTGATGGATATGACCGTAGTTGGAAACTTTGCCACATTGGGCTATAATGCCAACGACAAATTTACAGTTCCTGCCATTATGGGAGTGGTGCTTGCCAATGCATTTGAAGAGGAGCAGAAAGCACAAAGGCATCGCGACATATTGAACGGAGTTGTTATTGCAGGCGGTATAATATCTGCTCCATACACGGGGGGAGGTTCGCTCACAGCCTTGAGTGCCGACTTAAGCGTGATTTCCGCTTTAGTGGCCGCTGCCGATATGGTACAGAATGAACACGTGGATAACTTTTCTGTAGAAGAACTTGCAGCCAATAAAGAGACATTGCAGGCTTGGGAAAAGTTTAAGGCCATAGTTTACACCGCAGATGCCATTGGAGGCGGTGCTACTCTGGCACAAAGCATAACGCGCGGGCTTGCCAAAGTACAATCGTGGGACGAACTGCTAACCACCTTCAGTAAAAACAAAAATTACTTGAGAGGGAATGCCGGAACCATTTATAACAAAGTGGTGAAAGGTGAAAAGGCGGTTGACGAGATAGGAATAGCTCTCAAAAACGGCGGCTGGTCTGATGACCTTATCAAAGAGTTTGAAAGTACTTTCAAAGGCACAAAAACCCTTGAAAACACCCAAAGCTGGAAACTCCTAAAAGATGCCAACCGCACAGGCTTGATGAAAAATGCCGATGCCGTAGAGGCACTTACCAAAGTAAGAGCTAATAAAAACTTAAAAAACTTAGGGGCTACCGATGAACTTCTTGCAAAAATAGAAGGTGCAGAAGGGGTAAGTTACGAGCAAGTCTTGAATAATTTAGACTTGTTTGCCAACAATATGGCGAAAAATAATGTTGCCTTAAATGATTTCAACAAGGTACTTAACCAACTTGCACAAACTGTAAACAAAAGAGATGGTGCCAATTGGATAGTGGAATATTTAGGCAAAAACGCCCACCAATTTAAAGGTAAAGCCATTAAGTTCGAAGAATTTTATGATACGGCTTTGGGGGGGAGGTATATAGATGTAACCTCTGAAACCGCTAATGAAGCAAAAATTTTCTACGAGTTCAAAAGCGTAAAAAATGTGCCGCCAACCAAATTTGCCGAGCAATTTATGAAAGACCTTGACAATGCCAATAGCCTTGACCAAATAAAATGGATTTTTAATGGTTCTAAAAACCCGCCTGATTTTAAAAAGAATATGTTGGAGGCTATTGATAAATTGCCTTTAACCGATGATTTGGCAAAGAAATTTTTGAAAGGAGATGAGATTATAAAAAGTAGAGATTTAAAAAAATATTTAAAAGATAATTTTGAAATGATATTTAAAAAAGTGGATTAAGATGAAAAGAATAGATACCATTAATGATGTTCTAAATTTTAATTTTTATAAAAATCAATTGACAATAAAAAAAACTAATGAAGATTTATATAACAATAATTGCAAGTTTGATTTTAAAGGAGAACCATATGCTATATTAGAAAATGGTTGTTTTTGTGATATTCAAAAGACAACTATTGAAATTTACGATTTAGGCTTCAATCTTTTAACAAGGATAGAAAAAAGAGGAGTTATTGGAGCAAATAAAATTTATAATTCTAATTATTTTTCTGTTCGCTGGGAAGATGAAAACGAAAATGAATTTTCATCAATATACAAAGGCACAGAAGAAATAAAAAGATATGATTTTTTCTTTGGTAGATTTCTAGGAACAGATTATAGAATGGTCTATAATGGTTATAATATAACAAACATAAGTGTGTTTAAAGATATCATTAAAAATGATTTTCTCTGGTCATACACCCTGCCCGAAGGGTTTAAAATATTTGGTCAGGTTCAGGTAATAGATAATCTGTTGATTTTATATGCGGTTGATAATAATTTTGACCATTCCAAAACCATCGCTCTCGATATAAATTCTGGAAATATGAAATGGGAGTTGGATAACACCATATTTTGCCAAGTGGATACTGAAAAAAAACTATTATTGGGCTATGCAATCAGAAGATATGAGGTAATAGACCCTTTTTTAGGTAAAAAAATAGTACAAAAAAGTATGATGGACTATTACGAAAAAGGACTTTCGCCTGTATCTCCCAACAACACAATTGCCAACGGAAAACTTTGGTTTGTAAGCGGTCGTGGAGAAAACGCAAAATTTGGTCGTATCAACATAGAAACCTCCGAAGTGGATTTTATACAAGATTTTCCACTGCAAAACGATTGGCAATTTAGCAAACCTGTATTTCATAACGGAAAACTCTATCTTTTAGATTCTAACAATACGCTTCATATTTTTGAAGAAGAAAAATAAAGCAGTGAAAACAACAAAATTCATATCTTGTTTATTGATGTATAATGGATAATACAGGATATTACCCAAAATGCAAAAGAGTTTACAGGGAAAAAGTTGAGTATTGAGGTTAAGGTGCTAAAATGAATAGCAGGCGAATCAATATATGGCTGTGCAATTTTTTTGTACTGATGCTTATTCTGAATTTTTTCGGAGTAAGCCAAAGCTTTGCACAACAAGACTCTGTTTATTTCAACCCCCAATCCCTATCAAGCAAGTATGGCTATGTACGCTTTGAACGCGGCGAGGGCAAATACGCCTTTGATGACGGTCAGGAGAAATGGTACAAGAAGAGCATAAAGACCGACCGCTTCTACAAGCCGTTTGCAAAGGGGTATGTTGCTCCTTGGAAACTTGTTCCGTCGGGAGAGAGCGACGTTGTTACGGCAAGGTATGACGGACTGAAGGATATAGACCTGAGCAGGGTTCATTTTGTTTGCGAACCCCATTCGGCAGCATTGCCGGCACGGCTCAACCAAGCGGAGCAGACTTGGACCATCACTTTGAAATCTGTTGCAACAGGTTCCACCTACGATGTGTTTGCCCTTTACGAAGGGGCCGTTATCGGCAAACTGCGAGTGGTCAGCTATGCCAAGCAGCAGCACAAGGTAACCCTTGTGCCCATAAACGAGGTGAAGTTGGACAAAGCAGCCATCGAGCAGGAACTCAATGCCATCTACACCCCTACAGGCGTGCAGTTTACTGTAGATGTGGACGAAAAGATGCGTGGCAACTACGACTGGGAAGTGGCCAGCGAAAAGGACGGATTGCTGAGCACGGTAGGCAAGTCTTTCTGGGGGTATGACAAGGAGCTCAAAGAAAGCACCGAGATGCTGAATCTGCACAAACACTATCAGAAGCAGGCAGG
>JBHADT010000115.1:0-4187 GCA_041855205.1 Bacteroides sp. | reverse complement strand
CAATATGGTAGATATAATTTAGTTCCATTGAAGGATATGAGGATTATAGCAAATATTTCAAAGAAATAAGCTATTCGTGTCATTTTTTCTAAACAATAATGGTAGGTATTATGAAAGTTTTTTTTATTATAGTTTCAGTGGTCAGTAGCTTATTTCTATTTGCTTGCTGCTCAGAAAAAGAAGAATTAATCCTAAATAAAATGGAGCTAAATTTAAAAAACAATGATAGCATCCGTCTTTGGTGTAAAAGTATATGTTCTTTCGAAGCTTTAGAAAAAGGTGATTACTCTGTTGAGACAGAAAATAGCTCAATAGCTAAAGCTAGTGTATATGGAAAAACTTTTACAGTGAGAACTTTTTTACCTGGCAAAACTAATATAGTAATTTCCAATAATGAAACAGGAGAAAAAAAATATCTAAAATGTATATCTGTTTCTTTAACAGGTTATTGGCGGGAAGAATCAGAACTTTCTCGTATTTATAAGAATTCAGTAATGGTTGTCGCTAATGATAAATCAATATCTGAAAAGATAAAAACTGAATTAGAAGCAGTTCATTTAAATCGTGGATATGAATATCGATTCGTGGAAGGAACTAATGAGGTTTGGATCACTATTCCTTTACAAGAGAAGATAAAAGGTGTATACTATTTTGATCCAGAACAACAATTACTTACTATAACCTATAATGGACAAAGAGAAACATATGTGTGCGATATACAGCCTCCGTATCCGTATATTCATAACCTATATGCTCCATACGCTCCACGTTTTATTTTAGCTATCAAGCAAAATTTGACAGAAAAATATATCGAGCAATATCCTAATGCAGATATTACCGATGTATACATTATCCGCCATATCATTGCTTTAGGAAAATGGTGGATAGCAGAAACTAATAATGAAAAAACAGATGGATAGCTTAAAATTTCAACCATTGCATAATTATTTTAATTGAAAATATTTCTCTCCTTCCGAGGGAATAAAGTTAAAGAGTTGTGTCAAATGCTGGCACAACTTCTTTTTTTATGTTTTAAATCCTATTGTCTTCTCTTTTGTTTATGCTGCCTTATTCTCATTTACTTGGTAACAAATTGCCATTTTTCAATTATGCCGGATTATAAATAGGTGCATAAATATATCTTGAGCAAGTTTAATGCCCTCCTTTTCTCTGTTTCTTACATATCTTTCTGATATTAAAAACGCGAGTTCGGGATAAAGCGTATCTTTGCAAGAATAAACCGACAGCCTGATAAGGCTGTCGATTCTTTTGGTAATATCTATGATAATTAGTGTCTTAGAGGTAGAAAATAACAAATACCATATCATGATTACTGAATTTTCTGTATTGCAGACGATTTTTGCCAAAAATTTGAAGTGGAGATGGGTAAAACTCCCAATGTGCACCCGAGCAAAAGCGCATGATATCAGATTCTGAGGTCATCATCACACTGATCTGTTTTCACTTCAACTCATTCCGTAACTTTAAGCATTACTATCTTGGAAGTGTATGCCGGCATTGGAAACATCTCTGGAAAGAGATGTTCTCATACAATCGTTTTGTCGAGATTATGCCAAGATGTTTTGTCGCCTGAACATGTTTCCTTAAATTGTCATATTTCGCAGAATGCACAGGTATCAGCGTCATTGACAGTACTTGCATTCCTGTGATCTACAACAAGAGAGAGTGTTCCATGAAAGTGGTCAAGAGTATTGCGAAAAAAAGAAAATAGTTCCATGAGATGGTATATTGGCTTTAAGCTTCATTTGCAAAGAGGGCTTAAAAACAAAAATGGATAATAAACGAACGGCATAACAAAAACAATGAAGGAATCTTTCTCAGACACCTTCAGTAAAAAAATGAAAGAGTCAGTTTATGACAACTTGTTTATGTCATGGCAGCAATATCTTTACAATGGCGTTTCTGTTTGCTTTCCCTGGCATATAATCATCAATGCCGCCCTTTGAGATTGTCTTGATATTATCCTTTTTGACACCTCGTTCTTTCAGGCATCCAGCGATAAAGTACGCTCTTTGGGAACCAAGATTGGAGTTGATCATTTCCGTTCCGGTAGCTTTGTCGGCCGTTCCCGTAATTTCAATTCTAAGGTTGTATATCTTTGCGATACGCGCTATCTCGTCGATGTTCACTAGTTGTGATTCCTCCACAAGATTGTCGGTGCCGAGTTCAAAGAAGAAGTAGATTGGTGCGCCGAGAGCGGTATTCCCGTTTATGGCATCATCCGGAAATCCGCGCAATCCATCAATACTGTCGTTGTCAGCAAAGTTTGCGTTTCCATTCCCAGAACTTGTTTTATCGATCGTATTCTTATTGGATGGTTTTCCGCTTTCCCCATTACGCAGACGTTTTCTCAGCGAGTTCAGTCCACTGTAATCATTTATGATATAACCTCTGGGCAGACCGTAGCCGAGGTCGTCTGTACGTTCAAAACATCCGGAATGCTTGTCAAGCAACCCCTCGTTTTCAAGAATTTTTCGGAATTCGGCAATCAGCCTGACACTCGCTTCGTTCTCTTTGGCAAGCCTTTCATTCTCCCTTTCCCGTGCGTATGTGACTGCTTCCAGCCGCTCATTGAGAATAACATACGGTCGGGCATCCAAAACTCTTTTCCAGCCTCGGTTATTACCGAAAGTCCATGAGATACCAGCCGAAAGCGTCAGCAGGTGGTCACCGAATTCTCTTGCGGAGCCAAGTCCGTCGGCATCCTTGAACGTGCTAGCGTCACCGATTTCAGCGGTGATATGCAGACCGTCAGTAATGCGGAAACGTCCCTGGACACCATAATTGAAAGCAAAAGGATTGCGTCCGGTATCACGGTTGTCAATCAATCCCACACCGACAAAAGGAATGATATCCCACCGACATTCATTGTTGCCCGTAGCTCTCGACAGCATCAGGTTCACAAGGAGGTCGGCATGATAATGACGGTACCGTTGGTTCGTCAAAGCCCCGCTTTTCCACTCGAAACCTTGAAATACGAGACGGGTTCCCACCGAAGGCGCATGCCATTTGCCTAACGAGAACTGGACAGCAGGCTTTATGCGGCCGAACAGATCGTCACAGCCCAACGGCGAGCCGATAAAGGAGGACGCGCCTCCCGAAACGCTGACAAACCAGTTGTCCTTCCATGACGGGATGATTGCACCGGAGAGATAGGCTGGCTTCTTACGTGGCGTAATGTCCTCCTGTCCGGCTTTGATTTCCTTCAGCTTCATCTCCGCCGTGCTGACCGCATGGGCATCCGCGTCAAGCAGTGCCGCAAAGGTCATGAGCATTGAAAATAAGATTTTCTTCATCGTTTGAATTTGTTTATTTGGTGTTACATCATTTGCGTTTTACAGATTTTCCGCCTGACGGACGCATCATTTTTGCCGCACGGAAGAGACAACGCCGTGCCCAAATGAGGTCATCCTCGTCATCTTTCCGTCCCCAAGGCAGGTCACTTCCGCCACCTCCACCGCCGTGTCCCTCGGCGAAAGTAGTAGCTCCGTCAACATATCCGGCGAACAGCAACCCGGCGCATTTCAGTATCTCCTCGCCACGTTCCGCAAGGTCTTCGAGCAGCGTGTTGTCAAATGCAGAACCGGCATCGCCAAGCGTTGGCAAAGTGCTTTTAAGGCTGTCGATGACATCATTCACGAAAGCATCAGCAATACGAAAACGAACTTGTTGTGCAAGGTCGCCGGAAGCCTCACGAACATCTTTTTTGTAGTCCTCCGCCTGTTGCCGGTATTCGTTGGCTTTCTCTTTGGACTCTTCCTCCAGCTCCCGGTATTCGGACAGCTTACGGCTGGCCTCGGCGAGTTTCTGACGCTTGTCCGTAAGGGAATCAAGCACTTTCTGATAGTCCTTTCCGAGCCTGTCGATGTTCCTCTGCAATTCATCAGCATTTCCTTTCCCAGCTTGCAAATCGGTGGAAAGCCGCACCATTTCCTGTTCCAGCTCTGCCTTGCGGCTTTCGAGATTGGCTATCATCGTGGTCAGCCCCTTCACCCGCCTTCCCGCATGGGAGGCCTCAAGTTTCAGCTGCTGCAGAAGGGATTTTTCCGATTCTATCTGTGATTCAAGGTCTGCACATTCCCGGCTCAGCATACGCCTGTATTCCTGCGGAGGGATGTTCCTCGCTCCGGTTTTCGATATGTCGGATCCGCGTGACAATCCCCATT
>JBHADT010000114.1:0-2788 GCA_041855205.1 Bacteroides sp. | reverse complement strand
GAACTCTTGTAACCATGAGCCACCATTTTCCCAAGTATCGAGGCTGTTTGAGCCATATTCATGGGGAACAGGATCAATGGCTTCTGCAATGGAGTACGTCTTTACATGGTAGTTGCTTGCCTTCACATCGAACGTGATTTCATAGTAAACACCCGCCTCGTTCAGCACTAACGGTTTCGCCGATTCCGGGTCGTCCGTCAATTTATTGCTGTTGTCTGGATCCAGCCCGAAGCATATCGGAGCGAAATCACTCTTCTGTGGCAGGAAGTAAATCTCGGTTCCGGCTTTTGGGTTGTAATAGTTTGCTTTATACTGATATGGAGCTGTGTGCGTAATCAACATCGGTACGCCGAATACATCACTGTTAAGTTCCTCTACGGTAGCCACATCGGCAAGATACATTTTGGGGAAGTCTGGCATTTCTGAAACTTTCAAGACGGAGGTGGTAACAGTACTGTTTCCCTTTGCATCGACCGCAGTGATAGTTACATCATAGTTCTTCACCTCATTCGGCAGATTTATTTTCTCTGCAAAGGAGAATGTATTCTGCCCGTCGGGCACATCTACACGCCGATTGTCGAATCCAGAGACTTGAGGAATATGGATCGTTACGTAATCTAGCACACGATCGTCAGATACAGTAAACCGCAAGTTATACTTTGTTTCGTTCTTCATTAATATGATTACTTCCCGATCTGGAGATACGGTGAAAGTCGGGTTGGCAAAGTCGCCATCCATAGTTACCAACACATCACGAGAAACGCTGCGACCTCCAACGTCCGTCACCGTCACTTTGATAGTGAAACGCTCTCCGATTTCATCGCGTTTCAGGTTGTACGAATAGCGCAGGTCATACATCTCTTTGGGAGAGCCATAAATTTCTATCAGATCGATGGTCTTGTTCAGATAGAGATCGGCGCATTGCAGATGAATGGTGGCAATACCGTCTGCATCAGATAGAGCGGCTTCGATAGTGAATGAATGGCCCGCACCGGATTCGATATGCTCCGTTGCCAAGGTCATCAACGGACTCTGTCCATCTACATCCGGATAGTCGGCGTCATCGCTGCATCCTATAATCCATAAAGCCAGCGAAAGAAATACCAGCGTACGCATGGTATCGTAGAAATGCTTCTTCATATAATACTATTTTAAAGTTAAACAATTGAGTTGACAGCCCCTTTGCCAAAGTCTCTTCAACTCAACATCACAAATGTATCACAATATATCACTTCTCTGTTGTATAAATCATGCACAAAGAGGACACAAATCAATCAATGCATAATTCGTACACACCAATCAAGGATTTTATTTGTATTTTTGAGATGACAACATATCCATCCTTACCGGTTATGAGAAAAATAGTATTGAGCATTCTGGGAACATTTTCTCTCTGGCTCTCCGCACAACCTTACTCGGTGAAACAACTGGGCATTCGCGAAGGACTGTCAAATAACCACGTCGTCAGCATAGCGCAAGATAAAAGAGGATTTCTGTGGTTTGCAACCGAAGAAGGACTCAACAAATTCGACGGTATAAGATTCATTACCTATTATAAAAAGGAGAAAGCTGATGTGCAGGGTATCACCGGCAACGAACTTAATTGTCTACTGGACGATCCATCCGATTCCATCCTTTGGATAGGAACCCAGCGTGCCGGACTTAATGCCTATAACTATGCCGATGATACTTTCACTACGTATAAACACGATGAGCAGGATCCTGAAAGCCTAATTACGGACGACATTACCAAGATAGTCCCCGCAACGGACGGAAACCTGTGGATATGCACTTACTGGAGAGGGATCGACTACCTCGACAAGCGTTCCGGAAAATTTACCCATTACAATACCCGTACTGTACCCGGCCTTGTCAGCGACCATATCTGGTCCGTTGCCGAAAGTGCCGATGGAAAGCTTTATATCGGGCATGTAAATCATGGTTTCAGTATATTGTCCATCAAGAGCCGCCAGGTGAAAAACTTCGTGCACGACCCCCGAAATAATCGTAGCCTGCCGGATAATGAAGTGACCTGCGTCTACATAGACCATAATTCTAACATATGGATAGGAACGGGTAAGGGACTGGTAGTATTCAATCCCAAGACTGAAGAGTTCCTTCCTCTTAATGATCCGGCAGGTCATCTTGCTCATCACATTTACGACATCCGGCAATTGAATGATAACAAGCTATGGATAGCAATGGAATTCGGTGGTATCGCTATACTCGATTTATCACAATACCTGTTCTACTCCACCACAACGTCCAGTGGCCTTGTTGTTCTGAAAGAAGGAGAGCATGAACATGGGCTTTCCAACTCCAGCGTGCGCTGTATGTTTCAAGACAGTTTTGGCAATGTATGGGCAGGAACTTGGGGCGGAGGAATCAATTTTCTGAGCCATAGCCCTGCACTCTTCAACAATTACAAGTATTCTCCTTTCCCATCAGACAGCAACAGCCTGACGGCAAAAATCGTTTATGCAATTTGCTTTGACCAGACGGGAAAACTCTGGGTAGGAACGGACGGTGCAGGTATTAATGTCTTCAGCGGCGGAAAGCGTGTGGCTACTCATAACGTGGAAAGCGGAGATTTACCGGGAAACAGTGTACAAGCGGCATTATGCGATTCGAAAGGTGGGCTTTGGTTTGGGCTTTTCTTCGGCGGTGTCCTCTATCTTGACCCTCAGATTTTCACCAATCTACAAAGTTTCAGGCAGATTCTGCCGGCGGGAAAAGCGAACGCCGACATTCGTTCTTTCTATGAAGAGATCGGAAGAGCACACGTCTG
>JBHADT010000113.1:0-47434 GCA_041855205.1 Bacteroides sp. | reverse complement strand
ACTGTTTGGTTGGGATTGTAAGGACGAAAATGTATCTTTGTCATAGTATAAAATGTTATGCTTAAAGATACAAAATCTTTAGGTAATAACAAAGCCCCGGCTTGTGAAAGTCGGGGCTTTGTGCATTTTGACACACCTCCTCTTTATGGACATGTTTTTCGATTACTTGTACAAGGGGATGGCATGTGCTTCTTATTCGAGTATCTCTGCCAGTTTTTTCTTCAGACCTTCTCCGTGCAAGCCTCGCGCGATGATGACTCCCTCGCCGTCGATCAGTACCGTATGCGGAATGCCGCTGACTGCATACAATTTAGCTCCTTCGGAGTTCCAGTATTTCAAGTCGGACATCTGCGGCCATGTGATATTCAGTTTCTGGATGGATTCTTGCCAAGCCTCTTTGCTTTGATCTAATGAAACTCCTATAATCTCAAAATTCTTATCCTTATATTTAGCATAGGCTTCGACCAGCGCAGGCATTTCCCGACGACAAGGACCGCACCAGCTTGCCCAAAAGTCCACAAGCACCACTTTTCCTTTACCTGCATAGTCCGATAGTTTGATGGGGTTTCCTTCCGGTGTAAGCATTTCGAAGTCGGTGAATTTCTGCCCTACGGCTGTAGCCTGCATCTTGTTTACATTTTCCTTGATTTGTTTAATTACGGGGTCTGCATCATATTCATTGGGGATATTCGGCATCATCGGAGCAAGGTCTTCCACTGTCAGGTAGTAATAGTTTGTTTTCAACAGATGGATACCTACGGGGTTGGTTATATTGGCATTGATGCCGTCTTTGGTTATGCGGAAAATCTTTTCCTGAAGAGTTTCTATCTCATCTATCTTGGCCTGTTTGGCTTCTGCCGTTAGCGTGGTATCCGACAGGGAGCCGTATACCTCGTTCATTTGTTTGTCAAGCTCATTGATTTGTTCCTTTATCTTCTGATAGATGTTGTTGTTGTCGGTTCCTATTACTATATTATCTTCGGCACTGAGTTTAATGTTGATATTTCCATTTTCAAGAAAGAAATCGGTCATTATACTTTCCATATTGTTGGGGGTACAGGTTATATAGCGACTGACTACGCTGTCTTGTACGCCCTTAAAGGTAAATTTACCCTGCGCTATTTTTGTGGAGTCTGTCTTGACGAGGCGACGTTCTTCCACCTTTTGCAGATATACCATATCTCCGTCTTCAGCTCCTTCAACGGTTCCGGTTATCACGTAACCCTTATTTCCGCCACAACTTATCATTGTGGCTGCTATGACACATAAGTAAGCAAATTTTCTCATTGTTTCTGGTTTTTAATATAATACATAAATACAAATATAGAGAATAAAAAATCCCCTCCAATATATATGGAGGGGATTTTATTCATTTGCGAAGTATCTTTATCAAGACCGTCCGGGCTACTTGCAACATTGATATGCGCTTTGAAAACGTATTTCCGGGGTCTTCCCGCAAAGATCAACAGGGGTACAAACACCTTACTCGGCAGCAGCTTCAGGGGCGTTTGCCTCTTCTGCGGCAGGAGTTTCTTCTGCAGGAGTTTCAACCGCAATTTCCGCAGCTTTTTTCTCTGCCAGTGCTTTCGCTTTTACTTCGTTTATTTTCTTTTCTGCCTCCAAGCGCGCTTTCGCTTCGGCTTTCTTAGCTTCCGCTTCTTTGGCTCTGAGGCTGTCCAGACCATGCTGTTTGTCTTTCTTCCATGCTTCGAACTTAGCTTCTGCTTCCGCTTCGCCGAATGCGCCTTTAGCTACACCACCCAATAGATGTTTTTTCATGTAAACACCTTCGCGTGAAAGGATGTTGCGAACCGTGTCGGTGGGTTGCGCACCTTTCTGTATCCAATCGAGTGCACGCTCAAACTTCAAATCTACTGTGGCAGGATTGGTGTTCGGGTTATAAGTACCAATCTTTTCAATAAATTTACCATCACGTGGTGCTCTTACATCTGCAATTACGATGGAGTAAAAAGCATAGCTTTTACGTCCGTGTCTTTGCAATCTGATTTTTGTTGCCATTTTAAATAATGTTTTTATAAATGATTTGAATAATGCTATTAACTCGTAATAGCGGGCGCAAAGTTAATGCTTTTATCCTATTCAGCCAAATATGTACCTGATTTTTTGTGTGTTGTGCATTTCGTTTTCAGGTGAGATATGGTTATTCCGGGAGAGAGCCGGTATCGGAAAATGGTACGGATAAACTTTATTTTGATTTATAATTATACTGTTTTTCTGGATTGATATACATGTGAAACGGGTTGGGAAATCGTTTCTTCCATACCTATGGGAGGGAAATCTCTTATCTCCCGTAAACGATTGATATATAGTCTGTTGTTGAGTATGTGGAATATCGTCTGAATATCCTCAACATGCTTCGGAAACCGTACTTGTGCGGTTCGAGTACCGTACTTCTTTCTTAAAAGTACCGTGCCTGTATCGTTCCCGCAGGGAATTCGAGTTCTGTTGTCATATGTCTTATACGGACTTACTCTTGCTTTGTCTTGTTGAATAAATATAATTCTATTCCTATTGTTTTGCATTACATAAGGTGTATAACAAAAAGAGGATAAACTGTATATACAGTTTATCCTCTTTATATGAAGCTATCGTTTGAGGCGATTAGTTCTTGGGCAAGGCTTCTTTAACAACCATCGGGCGACCGGCGTATTCCGCACCGTTCAACGCATTGATGGCATTGGCTGCTTCGGCAGAGTTGGGCATTTCGATAAAAGCAAAGCCCTTTGATCTTTTTGTTTCACGGTCGGTGATAATTCTTACAGAATCTACCGTTCCGTATTCTTCCATTACCTCTCTCAAGTCTGATTCTTTCACCTTGTAATTAAGGTTTCCAACATACAAATTCATAAACGTAAAAAATAAAAAATTAATAATGCAATAATAAAGCTATTGGAAAATCTTAATCAGAAATGAAAATACTCAATGGTTTACAGATTGAGAAGATACAAATTTGAACTAATAAATTCGTAATAAACTTTTTTATTGTTTGTTGCTGCAAAGAAAAGTATTCTATTTCAATTAATCACCATGCGGGAGGCTTTTTTTTGATTTTCGTGCAAGGAAACACCTTTTTATATTTAAATTATCGTCGGTTAGGAGTAATTTCGGGGATATCGTATAAAGATTGCCAGTAACGCACAGCCACCCATCAGAAAAGGATAGTACAGGTATCCGATAATGCTGATGGGGGAGACTTCCGTAAGCCCTGCCGCTATCAGTATTTGAGCGCCATAGGGCAAGATGCCTTGTACGAAGCAGGAGAACGTATCCAAAATACTGGCGGTCTTTCGCCGGTCGAGTCCGAAGCGTTCGGCGATATTCTTCGCTATGGAACCGGTGGTGATGATAGCGATGGTGTTGTTTGCCGTGCACAGGTTTACGAGGCTGACAAGAGCTGCGATACTCAGTTCAGCTCCTCGTTTGCCGTTTATATGGCGTGTGAGACGGTTGATGATGAAATCGATGCCACCATTGTAACGAATGGTTTCCAGCATGCCTCCTGCCAATAAGGTTATGATGATGAGTTCGCCCATGCCTGTGATACCTGTACCCATGGCGGTAAACCAGTTGAAAAAAGCTTCTCCGATGCCTGCCCCGTTCGTGCTTTGCGTATATACCCCTATGATACCCGTGCTGAAGATACCTATTGTGAGCACAGTTATCACGTTGATACCTGCAAGAGCCGTAATCAGTACGATGAGGTAGGGGATGACTTTTATCCATTCAATCTTCTCCGTCTGCAGCTGACTGTCAACAGAGAATCCCTGAAAAATGTAAATAGCCAGAACGATAAGGGCGGCAGGAAGTACTATCCGGAAGTTTACCCTAAACTTATCTCTCATTACGCATCCCAGCATTTTGGTAGAGGCGATGGTGGTGTCGGAGATAAACGAGAGATTGTCTCCGAAAAAAGAGCCGCCGACCACAACGGCAGCCATGTGAGCCATTTCGATTCCTGTTTTTTGCGCCAACCCGATGGCTACGGGTATAAGCGCCACGATGGTACCTACGCTGGTACCTATGGATAGCGAGATGAAGCAAGAAGCGAGAAACATTCCCGCCAGCAGCATATTGTCCGGGAGTATGTGCAGGGTCAGGTTGACGGCGGTTTCTATGGCACCCATTTGTTTGGCGCTTTCGGCAAAGGCTCCCGCCAGAACAAAAATCCACACCATTAGCATTATGTTCTTGTCGCTGGCACCCACCGAGAAACGGTATACACGTTTTTCTACGCTAAGTTTGCGCATTAAAGCTATGGCATAACACGACGAAATCAGAAAAGCCACGGTAATGGGCATTTTGTAGAAGTCGTCCATCAGGAAGGAAGCAAAAAGGTATAGGCATAAAAACACAATTAGTGGGCTGGTAGCCCACCAATTGCCTTTGTCCGGAGATTTTGAATCTTGCATATATATTGCCTTGTTTATTTACAGAGTCACACCGGTCTTGAAGATAGATATTTCCTTGTATCCTTTCTTCTCGTTATTTACAAATTCGCCACTTGCTACTTGAATTACATAATCAATAAAGCGTTCACAGGTTTTCTCCATCGGTTCGTTTTCGATGATGACTCCGGCATTGAAGTCGATCCAGCCTGGTTTGTTTTTTGCCAGCGTAGAGTTGGTGGAAATCTTCATAGTCGGTACGTAAGTGCCGAAAGGCGTACCGCGCCCTGTGGTGAACAGTACCATGTGACAACCGCAAGAGGCCAAAGCTGTGGAGGCAACCAGGTCGTTTCCCGGAGCGGAAAGCAGGTTTAAACCTCTGACTTTAAGTCGCTCACCATATGGCAATACACCCTCTACATAGCTCTTCCCGCATTTCTGAGTACATCCCAGTGCTTTATCTTCCAATGTGGAGATACCGCCGGCTTTATTACCGGGCGAAGGATTTTCGCCTACCGGTTCGCCGTGTGAAAGGAAGTATTCTTTAAAGTCGTTGATGAGTTTCACCGTTTCATCGAACAACTCTTTGTTGCGGCAACGATTCATCAGGATTGTTTCTGCTCCGAACATTTCGGGAACCTCCGTCAATACACTTGTTCCGCCCTGTGCAATGAGGAAATCGGAGAACATTCCCAGCAGCGGATTGGCTGTAATGCCCGAGAAACCATCGGAACCGCCGCACTTAAGCCCGACTCGCAATTCGCTCAAGGGTACGTCGACACGCACGTCGCGGCTTGCCTTGGCATACAGTTCGCGCAGCAAAGACATTCCTTCTTCGTACTCGTCGCCAACCTTTTGGGTGACAAGGAACTTCACGCGTTCCTCGTCGAACTCACCGAGAAACTCGCGGAACGAATCAGGCTGATTGTTTTCGCATCCCAGTCCCACAACAAGCACGGCGCCTGCATTGGGGTGCAAAACCATGTCGCGCAAAATCTTTCGGGTGTTTTCGTGGTCTTCGCCTAACTGGGAACAACCATAATTGTGTGGATATGCCATAATTGCATCTACACCTTTTCCACCGGTCTCCCTGCGAAGTGAATCTGCCAATTGGTTGATAATGCCATTCACGCATCCCACGGTAGGTATGAGCCATATTTCATTACGTATTCCCACTTCGCCGTTTTTGCGTCGGAATCCTTTAAAGGTCAATTCTTTTTGCGGAATATCCAGGTTTACTTCAGTAGGTTGATAGGTATATTCCAGCAGTCCGGCAAGGTTGGTCTGCAGGTTTGTTTCATTTATCCATTCTCCCTGAAGCTTATCTGTGCGTACATGTCCTATTGGATATCCATATTTGATGACATTCTCTCCTTCCTTAATGTTTTTTAAAGCAAATTTATGTCCCACGGGTATCTCTTCTTTCAGTGTGATTGAGATGCCGTCCACACTGAATGTCTCTCCTGCCGAAAGGGCCGTGATGGCTACCGCCACGTTGTCCGCAGGGTTTATCTTTAGAAATCTTGTTTCCATGTTAATTGTTTTATAATTGATATATGAATTGCTTTTATGAAGGAGCCTTCTCGCTAATATGCCGGAAGACTGATTTTACTTGAATAGAAATCGATGTTTTCTTTGGTGAGCAGGTCGATAGGCATGAAATTTTCTTTAGGAACCTCTTTCTTGAATATCAAATGGTCGCACAATGCTTTGATGGCGTCAAATCCCTGAAGAACCGGTTGCTGGGCTATGAGAAACTGTACGCTTCCCTTTTTAAGGCATGCCACGTTACGCTCCAGTAAATCATATCCCATGAGTTTGAAGTCAGATAGTCCTTTTTTCTGTAAATACTCTCCGATGATGTATACTTTGGAATTGAACGTGATTCCACTTTTAACTTGAGGGTGCTCTGTAAAAAAGTGAGCCAGCATCTGTTCGTCTTCGGTATTACGTTTGGCATGAAGATCTAATTCCCAAATATGGCAATCCGGATGGAACTTATTCATGTACTCCCTAAAACCGATTTCTCTGCGTTCTTGTTGGTTTGACCCTACAATCCCCTCATTTATTTTTCGGAAAATAACATACTCTCGTTCTTCCCCCGCCAATAGCACTAACATCTGAGCGGCAAAATATCCGCTTTGATGTGAGTTTTGTCCGAAGAAAGAGAGGGCGGGTTGGTCTTTTATGTTGGAGTCTATATATATATAAGGTATGGATCGGATGTTCAGTTCCTTGGTGAAAGGTAGAGTAAATTGAGGTGTGGTGGGAGCAAACATCACTCCGTCCACCTCGTTCTGTAGTATGCTTTGCGAAGCTTCGGCAAATGAATGATAATCGTATGGATCATAGTAAGAGAGGCGGACCGCCACGTTAAAATCTGAATAGGTCATTAATCCCTCTCTAATTCCATGCTCCACCTCGGTCCAATATTCACCATGTTCATGTTGGGGTAGCAGACAGGCAAAAATATATTTTCTATTTGATGCCAAGGCACTGGCATACATGTTGGGCTGGTAATTTAATTGCTTTAAAATTTCCTCTACTCGCCGTTTACTTGCTTCCGATACGCCGCTACGCCCGTGTATGACACGATCTACTGTTCCTACCGATACGTTGGCCATCCGGGCAATGTCTTTTATGCGTATTCTGTCGGGCATTTTCATATTTATCTTCTTGCTGGGTGGTTTTAATCACATGTAAAAGTAACCTTTATGCTTTGTTTGTTACTATCACTATGTATAAAAACATTTTTGATGCCTTAATGTTCTTGTTGTTGTTTGTGCCCGTGCACAATAATAATCTTAATGTTTTCGATACAAATATATGACAATTTTTGTAATTACGAAATTTATTATATCTTTGTGCCCGTACACGGAGAGTAGATGAGATAGACTGTTTACTCCTGATTATATGTTATAATATGCGTATAATCAGTTTGTTAATAGGATATATTCTGTGTTTATGATAAATTGAAAGATTATTCTATATAAATATTTATTTAAAATAAAGATTATGGGAAAGAAAGTCGTTACATTAGGCGAAATCATGTTAAGACTATCCACTCCGGGAAATACCCGTTTTGTTCAGTCAGACTCTTTTGATGTTGTGTATGGTGGAGGCGAGGCTAATGTGGCAGTCAGTTGTGCCAACTATGGACATGATGCTTATTTTGTAACCAAACTGCCGAAACATGAAATCGGACAGTCTGCTGTTAATGCTTTGCGTAAATACGGTGTAAAGACGGACTTTATAGCCCGCGGAGGTGATCGTGTAGGTATCTATTATTTGGAAACAGGTGCTTCTATGCGTCCGAGTAAAGTAATCTATGACCGTGCAAACTCTGCTATTGCGGAAGCGGATGCTACAGATTTTGATTTTGATGCCATTATGAAAGGTGCCGACTGGTTTCATTGGTCGGGTATCACTCCTGCTATATCCGATAAAGCCGCTGAACTGACTAAGCTTGCATGTGAAGCTGCTAAACGCAACGGTGTAACGGTGTCTGTCGACTTGAATTTCCGTAAAAAACTTTGGACGAAAGAGAAAGCACAATCTGTCATGAAACCGTTGATGAAGTATGTGGATGTTTGTATCGGAAATGAAGAAGATGCAGAACTTTGTTTGGGTTTCAAACCGGATGCAGATGTCGAGGCAGGACATACGGATGCCGAAGGATACAAAGGTATCTTCAAGGCCATGGCAAAAGAATTCGGATTTAAATATGTGATTTCTACTTTACGTGAGTCATTCTCGGCAACTCACAACGGTTGGAAAGCTATGATATACAACGGTGTGGAATTTTATGAATCCAAGCGTTACGATATTGATCCTATTATTGACCGTGTGGGTGGTGGAGACTCTTTTTCTGGAGGTGTTATTCATGGACTCCTGACAAAACCCAATCAAGGTGAAGCATTGGAATTTGCAGTAGCGGCATCGGCTTTGAAACACACTATCAACGGTGACTTTAACTTGGTTTCAGTAGAAGAAGTGGAAGCGTTGGCAGGTGGGGATGCAAGCGGTAGAGTACAAAGATAAACAGTTACGAATAGTAATTTTGAAGAAAAAAGAATGCTTCTTGATTGAAGAGGATAAGAAAGCTTACGAATAAAGAGAGAGACTCTCTTGAACATCTTTCAGAAGCATGCTTCTTTTAATCGAATAAACAGACGAAAGAAAATGGCAAAGTTTGATAAAATATCAGTTATAAAGAAGATGGGCGATACAGGTATGGTTCCGGTCTTCTATCATAAAGATGTTGAAATAGCCAAGCAAGTATTAAAAGCTTGTTACGAAGGTGGTGTACGCGCTTTTGAATTTACTAATCGTGGTGACTTCGCACAGGAAGTATTTGCTGAGCTGGTGAAATTCTCTGTAAAAGAATGTCCCGAAATGGCATTGGGGATTGGTTCTATCGTAGATCCCGCAACGGCTGCGCTTTATCTCCAATTAGGAGCTAATTTTGTGGTGGGACCGTTGTTCAACCCCGAAATAGCTAAGATATGTAATAGACGTCTTGTCCCTTATGCTCCGGGATGCGGTTCGGTGAGTGAAGTTGGTTTCGCTCAGGAAGTCGGATGTGATGTTTGTAAGGTGTTCCCCGGAGATGTGTTGGGAACCAACTTGGTTAAAGGACTGTTGGCTCCGATGCCATGGTCTAAACTAATGGTAACGGGTGGAGTGGAGCCCACTAAGGAAAACTTGACATCTTGGATTAAGGCTGGTGTATTCTGTGTGGGGATGGGGTCTAAACTCTTTCCTTCTGAGGTAATTTCTGCCGGTGAGTGGCATGTTATCTCTGCTAAGTGCAAAGAAGCTTTGCAATATATTTCAGAAGCAAAAAATAAACAATAATAGATTATCAAAGGAGCAAAGTTACTTTATCGGTTTTTCTGCTGCACACATATCATGGGCACATTAATTTCTGTTGGTGATTCTTGCTTCCTATGGATGATTGAATAAGTTGTTTGATTATTTCATTTTGTTTAAAGGTGTTTAAAGGGACAACCATTGAAGTGGTGCGGTTTGCATAGCTTCAATGGTTTGTTTTTTATGTAGTATATAATAGAGACGTCTTTGGGAGGGAATATTTTCTTTTTTCTTGGGAGTAAGAACCCTTTTTGTGTTTTGAACAAATGTAAATAGGTTGTTATGAAGGATGAAATAATGTTATAAAATAGTTTTTTATAGTTTTCCCGTTTGCGAACACGGAAAAACTTCATACCTTTGTAATGCAGTTGTGAAATTGCTTATTATTGATAAACAGAAGTTTTTTATAGGAATTAGTAAAGGTAAAAAGATCGTTTATTGGTAGTTAAATAAAGATACATAGATTAGTTTGGTATAATAATTAAGGTAAAAAGTAAGTATAAATTTCTGTTTTCGATAATAATTAGTTTTTTATAGTCAGGTACAAAGGTTAGGTTTTAGGTAACATTATTTGTTGAAACCATAAGAAAAGCAATATTGCTTTTCTTATTTCGAGGCGAGGGGGTTCAGATAGAGCTTACTCGTTTTTTGTTTTGAAGGAATAAGATTTTTTATTCCTTATGATTATAGCATTAATTAAAGTCGGTATGATTTTGGTATAAATGGATATCTTACGAAACCTTATAATAAAGGTTCCTTTTTGATATTTATATTGAGTCCTTTAAAATATTATCAATCTATTCTCTATTCAAGACAGATGAATATAGAACGTCATCCTCTCTCTCCCTTTTTACCGGCTAACGCCCGGGTGTTAATGTTGGGAAGTTTTCCTCCACAACAAAAGCGATGGTCTATAGATTTTTATTATCCTAATTGGAACAATGATATGTGGCGAATCATGGGATTATTGTTCTTTAACGACAAGAAATATTTTGAACAGAATATCAATAAAGCTTTTGATAAAGAGCGCATTATTACTTTTCTGTCGGAAAAAGGAATAGCCTTGTTTGATACGGCACTTGCAGTGATACGTCTACAGGAAAATGCTTCTGATAAATATCTGGAGATTGTTGAGAAAGCAAATATACCTGAAATGCTTCTTAGATTACCTTTATGTGAAACGATTGTTACTACCGGAGAGAAAGCTACGGAAACACTGTGTAATGAGTTTGCGGTAAACATGCCTTCAATAGGTCTTTTTGTGGATTTTTTTTGGAAGAATAGAACGATTCGTATATACAGAATGCCTTCTTCATCACGAGCTTATCCATTGGATTTGAGTAAAAAAACAGATACTTATCGTACAGTCTTTCAATATTTAAAGATGTTATAGGTTTTCATGTGGGAAAATAAAAGAAAACAGGTATTGTGTATTTGAAAGTTTGCATTACCTTTGCACACGGAAATCCAAACACGGGAGTAGCTCAGTTGGTAGAGCACCGGTCTCCAAAACCGGGTGTCGGGAGTTCGAGCCTCTCCTCCCGTGCGTAATAAACTTCTAAATAATGGATGTTTACGGAATTTGTCTGATTTACGAGAAACAAAATCGGGACAATCCTATATAAGTTGAATTGTAAATTTTTACATTCATCAGACTCGAAAGAATGTAAAATTTATTTTCAGATCCACCTCAAAAAAGATAGAGCAGGCTGTCGGGATACGAGGTATACATCCAGACGGAATCACGACAAAAGAGAGTATTTGAAACACTGATAATTACAGGTTTTAAGCTTCCTTTTTTTTTTGAAGATTCAGAGTGTTGATTGAAAAAGGAAAAACTGTCCACCAGGTGAGCAAAATCACTTATTCGAAACTTATCCTTTACTTTTAATCATTATGGCTCACTCAAACTAACAATATTCAAAGCTAAGGTTCTCGAGGAGAAGGCAAACACAAAATTAAGAATTGTGCGGTTTGTCATAAGCAAGAAACATTCTGCATTGGAAAATCGGTAAGCTCTGAATAGTTTTTTAATGCTTTTTGACCTATATAGAAATCACATATTATTTTTTCTACCGCCAATTTGACCTATATGCCGGATCTATCTTGCTTAAATGAAGAGCGTAAGAACTGCCAGAAACATCCGACAGTTCTTACGCTCTTGTATATCCGAGAAATAGGATAAACTCACTGAATCATTGTATGTTATTTCAGTAAGAAATCATCAATAATTTTTTTGTATGTTTTTTTATCTGCAGCACCATTGAAGAGACGTGGCTCACCTTTCAGCGGAATGAATACAAACAACGGAATGCTGTTGGCTCCTAAGAAGGATGCGAGTTCACGTTCTTTGTCTACATTGACCTTGTAGATGTTTATTTTGCCTTCGTATTCATTGGCTAAATCTTCCATGATAGGAGCCACCATGCGACAAGGACCGCACCAAACAGCATATAGGTCGATAATGGCGGGTTTATCACCTTTGAAATTCCATGTCTGAGAGTTTCTGTAATCAAATATGTCATTAATGAACATTTCTTTGTTCATTTGGATTACTTTACTCTTTTCGTTCTTTTGTTTTTCTTTCGCTTTAGACTGGTTGTTAGCTTCTTGACAAGCATATGCGAGTATGCTCGTCAAGAAGAACACAATCAGTGTAACTGTCTTTTTCATATCGACTTGTTAATAATTCTGTTCAATGACTGCTTTCAGTTCGTTGCCTTTGATGACTCCCGAATGACGCCAGACCGGTTCGCCTTTCTTGAACAAAATAAAGGTAGGCACAGCCTGTATGCGATATGTGGTAGCCAATTCTTCATGTTTATCAACATCTATCTTGACAATGCGGGCGTTATCTCCCAATTGGCTTTTCAATTCTTCCAGTACGGGATGCATTGCTTTACAAGGACCGCACCATGTTGCATAGAAATCTACTAAAACCGGGTTTTCTGACTGTATCAAATCTTCAAATTTTTCCATAATTATTCATCATTAATGTTTAGTGCATATATAACGTGAGATAGATGGGTTTTGTTCGTCAACTTTTGAATTGCAGTGAGCCATTTGAACATACAGTAAACGATAAATGATTATAATATGCTTTGTATTAGCATATTATGATGCAATAACGGACTGGATGGAGAGAGTCTTAAAAACGTATAAAAACTCTCTCTCTGTTTCAAAAAGGTATAGTTGAAGTACTCCCCCCCAAAAAAAAGTCAGACCTTAAACTTCTATGATGCAGTTCAAACTTGAGGGGAGATATAAGAACTGCACCTCAAAAGAACGATGCTTGACTTTTGGAAGTCAGTTCACACAGTACTTTTGAGGTGCAGTTTATATACCGCTTGCAGAGGCACTTTCGTTGGATGGATGAGCAGAAAGGCGTTTGACCGTATTGCGCGGAAAATTATTGCTTCATCATTTTTCGATTGTCAATTCATTGATAATATGTGAGGCCCCTGCAAATTTATCGATAATAAACAAAGTATATCGGATATCCACGCAAGCTGCCCGTTGTGAGGATGGTCTGAAAGCGATGTCTCCGGTTAACCCCTCGTAGTTGCGGTCGAAACCGGTACCGATGAGTTGTCCTTTGGCATTGAATACCGGACTGCCTGAGTTCCCTCCCGTATTGTCTGTATTTATGATAAAGCAAACAGGCATCTCACCATTAGACATAGCATACTGCCCGAAGTCTTTATTTTCATATAGCTGTTTCAGCTTGGCGGGAACGACAAACTCCCAATTATCCGGATTCTCTTTCTCCATAACACCGCTGAGCGTTGTGTAGTAGTTGTATATTACACCGTCTGCCGGTTCGTATGAACGTACGCTGCCATATGTGAGACGTAGTGTGGAATTGGCGTCCGGATAGACGGGGATTCCGGTTTCTTGCTTCAAATCCATCATTCCCTTTACCCATACTTTATGGGCGATGTTATAATCCTTGTTTATTTCTGCCATCGAAGCAGTTGTCCGCTGCAATCCTTCCGTTATAGATTCTTTGAGCATCACCATCCTGTCTGAAGAAAGTGTCTTTAGTTGAGGATTGCGTATAAACCGTTCGAAATTTGCCCGGTTGCCGAAGATAGACTGTTCGAAACAGGCATCTACAAAAGTATCGACATCTCCCTTGAAACGCTCGTCAATGAGCCTGAAGATATCTATACGTTGATTGGCAGGGATATATTGCCGGTATATATGCAGCATTCTTTTTGCCACCTTACGCTCCACTTCCGGGAAAGGAACGGATGCGAAATACTTTACCGCACTGTTTTGTAGGCTGTCTGTTGCTTTTTTAAGAGCAAGCTTGTCTTTCTTCTTTAATTTTAATGCATCCCTGAGAGATGTCGTGTTAGGAATGCGCATGAAATCCAGACCAGTAACCAACGCTTCTTGAATAGCTTGTTGATGATATAATGCTGGCCGACGCTCGGTTACGATGCTGCATATCCGCTCAAACGCTTCCCGGTAGGTGTCATCATTCAACCGCCGGCCACGTTCGAGTAGTTGCTCCTGTTGTGCACGTTTGGTATCCAAGACCTTCAGTCTGAGCAGTCCCTCGTTCATCCCGATGGCATTCTTCCAATAATTAGCAGAAGAGGCGTACTTGCTGGCATAATGAATGCGCACGGCCGGATTTTTTTGCATTTCTTCCATTAATACCTCCTGACGCGCACCTCGCACATGCCAGCGCATGAAATTCACGGTTTCCATTCGTTCCTTTACCTCATCAGCAATCATGTATCTCCAGTTACGCCCGGGAAATCCCATTACGAAAGTGAAATCTCCTTCTTTATATCCGGAAAGACTGATTGTGAGATGTTTCTTGACTTTGAGAGGTTGGTTTTCCCGGGCATATTCCGCCGGTCGTCCTTCTTTGTCGGCATATATACGGAACAAAGAGAAATCACCCGTATGACGGGGCCACATCCAGTTGTCTGTATCCGCACCGAACTTACCGATGGAAGACGGAGGGGCACCCACCATGCGTATGTCGCTATATACGCTTTTGATAAAGAGGTAGTAACGGTTTCCTCCATAAAACGCTTTCAGTTCCGCTTTTCTTCCTTGTGTGAGTGCTATACCCTGTTCCGAGATGAAACGTTCGCTGACCTCATTCAGATAGCGGGGCGAGAGATAGTTTGTACCCTCCGGATCGGAATCTATCTTCAACTGTTCGCTCACATACTCCGTTACATCCAATATTTCATCGATAAAAGTAACGGTAAGTCCTTTGCAGGGTAGTTCTTCGCTGCGGTTCATAGCCCAGAAACCGTCCGTGAGGTAATCGTTCTCCACGCTGCTGAGTTGTTGTATTGCTCCATAACCGCAGTGATGATTGGTTAGTACCAATCCTTCGGCAGAGATGACTTCGCCCGTACATCCTCCACCAAAATGCACTACGGCGTCTTTTAGCGAAATGCCATCGGGATTGTATATTTGTTCGCCGGGTATCAACAATCCCAATTCCTGCATGGCTATCTCGTTCTGCCTGCGCAAGTCGGTCAGCATCCACATTCCCTCATCGGCTATTGCCGGAAGCGTGCATGCCGCAAGGAGTAATCCTGTCAAAAATCTATTATTCATACATTTTCTCTTTTATTCATTGATTCTCATTTCATCAATCAGATGCTTGCAGCCGCCCAGCTTTTCAAGGATGAAAAGTACGTAGCGGATATCCAGATTGATACAACGTTGCAGATTGTCGTCGAAGTCGATGTCACCGCTCAATGACTCCCAGTTGCCGTCGAACGCACATCCTATCAATTCACCTTCGGAGTTGAGCACCGGACTTCCCGAGTTACCTCCCGTAATGTCGTTTGTGCTGAGAAAACACACAGGCATCTCCCCGTTGGGTAACGCATATCGACCGAAGTCTTTGTTCAGGATGAGTTCCTTTAACTTGGCAGGAACGTTGAATTCGCGGTTTTCGGGATCTTCTTTTTCCAATATACCTTCGGTGGTGGTGAAGTACTTATAGTGTACGCCATCTCTGGGATTATATGATTTCACGTTTCCGTATGTAAGACGAATCGTGAAGTTGGCATCAGGATAAGAAGGAACGGGAAGTTTCATTTCGCCCAATCCGCGGATGTATGTTTTGTGCAATAGCGGCAATGCCCGGTTGAGTTCGCTCAACTCACTGTTCAACTTCGTTATATGCTCGATTTTCATGCGAGAATATAAAGTGGCGGGATCCCTCTCAATGTCTTTGATGGCGGGTTTCTTTATGAATTTATCGAAATTAGTGCGATTGGAGAAAATGGAATTATCGTATATATGGTCTATGTAAGCATTGTAGTCGCCTTTGTATTTCTCTTGAATGACACGATAGAATTCGGGCTGTTGTTCCGCCGGAATCATTCGGGCGTACACAGGAAAGATGGCTTTCGCCACTTTGCGGTCTACCTCGTGATCGTAATCTTTGTTGTGGATAGACTCGAACGCCTCTTTCAGTTCTTCGACGGTCTGCTTGATGAGCGCCTCGTCTTTTTTCTCCAGATTCTTTTTCAGTTCGTCCATTATCAGATAAGGACTTCCAAATTCAATCGCGCTCCTGAAAGCTTCGTTGAGATAGTATAGCTGACGAACCACAGGTGCGGTTTGCGCCACCACTTCGTCAATCTTTTCGATAACGCCTTGATATTCCGTATGCTCCCGGGCGAATTCCATAAACCTCTTTTCCTGTTCGGCTTTGGTTTTCAGAACATCGTTGTCTACGATTGCCTTGTTCATTCCGATGGAGTTCTTCCAGTAATTGCTGCTTCCGGCATATTTGTTGGCATATTGTATCCTGATTTTGTCACTGGCAGCCATCGCTTCACGCAGTACGGCAAGACGTGTTTCGCGAATGGTGATGCGCGGCTCGTTTATGGAGTTCATTCGCTCTTTTATTTCAGATTGAGTGAGGTAACGGCTGGTGCTTCCGGGGAAACCCATAATCATGGCATAATCGCCCTCCTGCAATCCCTTGAGAGAGATGGTAAGAAACTTCGGTGTTCGGAGGGGGCGGTTGTCTGCCGAGTATTCGGCAGGGTCTCCATTGGCATCCGCATAGACGCGGAAGAGAGAAAAATCGCCTGTGTGGCGGGGCCACATCCAATTGTCCGTTTCACCTCCGAACTTGCCGATTGACGAAGGAGGTGCTGCAACCATACGTATGTCTGTATAAACCTTTTTATAGAAGAGATAAAACTTGTTGCCTGCATAAAAGGGAAGTGCTTGCACTTCAATGCCTTTTTTCTCTTTCAGATCGCTCTTTTCCAGCAGTTCCTTTGCCAGTTTACTCAGGAAAGGGCGGGTGAGTGCTTCCGTTTCGCTTACTTCGCCCGCAGTTACTTTGGCGTTGACCAACTCCGTGATATCTTCGATACGGTGGATAAACTGGAACTTCAATCCGGGAGTAGGCAATTCCTCGTTTCGGTTCTTTGCCCAGAAACCATCTGTCAGGTAATCATGTTCCACGCTGCTGTGTTGCTGTATGGAAGCGTAGCCGCAGTGGTGATTGGTAAGTATGAGACCTTCAGGCGAAATGATTTCACCCGTGCATCCGCCGCCGAAGATACCTACGGCATCTTTCAGAGAGACTCCATTGGGGTTATACAAATCGTCGGCTTCCAGTTGAAGACCTTGTTTTTTCATCAGTTCTATGGAATTCTGCTGTTTCATGAGTTGCAGCAACCACATTCCTTCATCGGCATGCATGACTGTACCGGCAGACAGAGCTGCCATTGCCAGCAAATAAGTCTTGATTTTCATTTTTCTTGTAATTTATTATGTTTGAATGTTTGTAGCATAACGTTTGCGGGAGGTCTCTGGTTCATAAGTTCGTTTTTCATGAAGTCCATATACGGCGCTACGTGGCGGAAGAACTGCTTGTATCCGGCACACAGATAGTTGAGTCCGGGCTCACCATCGGCAGTACGCATGAATCTGTTTTTGGGACATTCTCCGTTGCAGGCAAACAGCCACTCGCAGGTACGGCACTGTGCCGGCAGGGATGTTTGTTTCATTTGTCCGAACTGTTGTTGCCGCTCGCCATACATCATCTCCACAAGCGTCCGGTTATGGATGTTTCCCAGTTTGTATTCAGGGAAAACGAAATGGTCGCATGCGTACACGTCTCCATTGAACTCCATCACGCCGGCATGCCCGCAGGTCTTTGCCATGGTGCATACGCCGGGTTGCTCACCAATCCAGTTGGCAAGGGTGGAGTCGAACAACTGAATATAATAAGTGCCGACGTCGTTCTTTACCCATTCGTCAAATAGCGTGCACAGAAAGTTGCCCCATTGTTGCGGCGATACGGAAAAGTCGGCAAGTCTTGCGTTTTCTTCCCCGTCTGCGAGTGATGCCAGATGCCGCCCGTCGGTATGAGACGCGATACGCTCCACAATGGGGGTGAACTGGATGTAATGGCATCCGATTTCTTTAAAGAAATGGTAAAACTCCAATGGATAATCGGCGTTGTAGTCGTTTATTACTGCCATGGCGTTCCACTCCACCTGGTGCTTGTTCAGTAGCCGGATTCCCTGCATCACCTTGATAAATGACGGCTGTCTCTGTTTATTGCGCCGGTATTCATCATGGAATTCCTGAGGACCATCAATCGAAACCCCCACCAACCAGTTGTTTTCTTTGAAGAAACTGCACCACTCATCCGTCAGTAACGTACCGTTGGTCTGTATGCAGTTGTCTATCGTTCGCCCGTTGGCATATTTTTTTTGTAACTCCATTGCTTTTCTGTAAAAACCTATCGGACGCATCAGAGTTTCGCCGCCATGCCATGTGAAAAGTACCTGAGGCATGGTTTGAGACTGGATATACTCTTTGATGAACTTTTCGAGCAAACCCTCACTCATAACGTGTTTGGACGTATCCGTATATAGTTTTGACTTCTCCAGATAGTAACAATAGTCACACGATAAGTTGCACACGGCTCCTATCGGCTTAAGCATTACATACAGAGGCTTGGCAAAAGGGGCATAGGTTGACATGGGGCAATATGATTGTAACAAATATTCTGCATCGCATGCAAAATATTTGTTGTTTCTGCAAATTTAAATAATTTGACGGATAGATAATGTAAATAAACCGATTAAATATACTGTTTCATCATCCGGCACTTTGCTTTTCTCATCGGCATATATATAAGATTCGGGAATCATAAGCGATGTATTTGTCCGCGGATATTTCGAATATGAGGGTATCTATCTGTGGGGTGGAAGCAAGGAAATAAACATCCGTATACGGTTGTCTCTCCTGCTTTGGACAAAACTGTCCGGTTAATGTGAACCTGGAAATGGTTGCCCATAAATACCTTATAATTAATTTGTTAGTAAGAATATGCGAGTGTGGATAGTACGACACGGGTATGGTTCGGGAAGCGTATGGGCATGGTTCGACCAACATACCCGTGTTGTAAAAGTATCGTACCTGTGTGGTTTTCTGACGCTGTACGGATGCAGTCTGTCGGCATGTTTCTTGCTTTGAGTTTCCGTTCGTTTATCCACCTTTGGGAGGCGGTGCGATGCAGGAATCCTGTCCTTTGAGAATGCACTTATCAAGCAGGCTCTTAAATATTGATAAAAAGTTTCCTCACTACCTGAATACGTTGTACTTTTGCTTCGTCATTTATGTATAAAGTACATTCGCTCATGATCAAGAGTACAGCTTCCCGTTTGGTTCTTCTCATAACCCTGATACCATTGTTGGTTTCCTGCACGTCTGTCTATAAGATAGAAGGTGTATCTTCCGTTACCAGTCTGGACGGGAAGATGCTTTTCCTGAAATATTTCCGGGCAGGCGAATGGATTACTCTGGACTCGGTGGAGGTGGTGCATGGACTATTTTCCATGAAAGGAGAATCCGACACGACAAGAATGGTGACGTTGTATATGGATGGCGAAGGACTGATGCCTTTGGTACTTGAAAACGGAGCGATAAAGGTGTCTATCTCCAACACTCAACTTTCGGCTAAAGGAACTCCGTTGAACGATGCCCTGTATGAATTTATAGAAAAACGCAATTCCATTGAAATCAGTTTGGCTGAACTGGAAAGAAAGGAAGCACGCATGGTGCTGGACGGTATTGCGTTGGACGAAGTGCAGGCCCAACTGGAGAAGGAAAAAGCTTCCCTCGTGAAAGAAATGGATGATTGCGTGAAGCAATTCATCGTTACCAACTATGAGAACGTGCTCGGTCCAAACGTATTCATTATGATTTGCAACACGCTACCTTATCCTATGTTGACTGCACGCATCGAAGAAATCCTAAAAGAAGCTCCCGCTTCCTTTAAGTCGGATCCGCAAGTGAAAGAGTTTCTGAGTAAAGCGAGGGAAAATATGAAACTGATAGAGGAGCATCAACGCATGGAACGGAATGCCGGCGTGAAGCCGGACTGAAAGCGTTCCCGGTATTCTATGGCTTATCCTGATCTTCATTCTTAACCATTCCTTTGTATTTGTCGGGCAATGCGCTTTCTACCGCAATGTAAGCTTTGGAAAGTGTGGAACGGATGTTTTCGGCACCTGTGCTTTCGGGAGCGATAGGCGTGTGAATGGTTAGTGTCATCCGATGCCGGCTTATCCATTTTCCCGTGCGGGGAAGTACTTCATACGAACCCTCGATTGTTATGGGGACCACCTCCAATTGAAGTTCGTCTGCCAATTGAAAGGCGCCTTTCTTAAAGTAACCCATATGCCCGGTGAATGTACGGGCACCTTCGGGAAAAACAACGAGCGATACCCCGTCTTTTAACGAACTCTTTGCTTGTTTAATGGTTTCAAGTACCTTCTTGGGACCGGACCGGTCTACAAAAATATGCCCGGCGCTTTCGCAGGCTTTTCCTACGAATGGCAGCTTTCGCAGGCTTTTCTTCATCATCCATTTGAAGTTTCGCCCCAGAAAGCCATATATTAAGAAGATGTCGAAAGCTCCCTGATGGTTGGCCACAAATACATAGGATGTGCGCTCATGCAACTTCTCCCTGCCAACCACACGAATGGGGAGCAATAGTATAAGACAAACCGCTTGAGACCATATTTTCCCCGGATAATATCCCCAAAAATGTGCCCCTCCCAACAATGAACCGATGATGGTAACCAATGCCGTAAGAATTGTGAGAACAAGCAACAAAGGAAGTGCGAAACATATCTGATAAAGGCGATAAAGAATTTTCATGGTATTTCGTATGATTTAGAGTCTTGGTCTTACGCGAGTCTGATTCTATGGCTTGCTATTTGCGCAGGGTTATCACGGTGATTTCCGGCCATGCCCCGAAACGGAACGGAAGCCCTATGTAACCTATTCCAATATTGACATATAATGCCCTGTCGCCCTCGTAATACATGCCTCTCCATTCAGGATAAATAAACTCCGCAAGCGAGTGGCCGAACAAGATTCCCTGCATGGCATGCGTATGTCCGGCAAGCATCAGGGGGATGGTCGATTGGGGCAAAACCTCTCTTCTCCAATGGGTGGGATTATGGCTGAGTAAAATCCGGAACATGTGTTCCGTACCTTTTGTGGCTTTTTTCAGATCGGCCAATTGAGAGAACGGAGGTTCACCGTCATTCTCAACCCCGATAAGGGCGATGCTGTCTTCCTTGTGACGGATAATCGCATGTTCGTTATTCAGAAGTTTCCATCCCATCTCTTGCTGGGTACGCAGTAAAAGATTCATATTCTCTTCTTCATCCCGCTTATTTTTCCAGCGGTAATAATTGCCATAATCGTGATTGCCGAGAATGGAATATACTCCGTCTTGAGCGTGAAGTTCCGATAAGATATTTGTAAATCCTTCCAGCTCATTGCTGCGTTGATTCACAAGGTCACCCGTAAATACAATCAAATTTGCCTGTTGTGCATTCGCTATCTCCACAAGCCGTTTGATGCTTTCTTCTTTCCCTTTCCAGCTGCCTATATGTATGTCTGAGAGTTGCAGGATACGATACCCGTTGAATCCCTCGGGGATGTCATCAGAGCGATATTCCACCTCTTTCACTTCGAAACGGTTAACACCGGTGAATGTTCCGTAGCATACTCCGCAAAAAGAGAGAAATGCCATGGTCGTACCTGCTATGGTAAACGGTCTGACAGGGATGCGTTTTACAATCAGGTGCAGTATGGTTCCCGTTAACGAGCATGTCATGAACAAGAGTTTGGGGATAAGCAAAAGTATGGTAAACACCGCCAGATATCCTATTTCCTGCGTGTGTTCGGAAAGAGTGTTTTCTCCCGCACAGAGAAAGAAATAAACATATCCCGAGAGCAGCAAGCTGCCGGGAAGCCAATAGAGGAATCTCCAAACTTTCTTTTTTGTCCTTTGTGTTATGTAGGTAAAGTAGATATATAAATCGGGTATCAGAACAAAGAAAAAAAGGAAAATAATGATTCTCAACATGGTGTTATCAATGCTTGTTGGGGGTTGCTGTTATTCTAATGCCAAGTTGGCAGCGAGGAATTTACGTGCTTCCTGTAACGTCATTTCCCGGCGGCGGGCATAGTCTTCCAATTGGTCGTTGCCTATTTTGCCGATTACAAAATATCTGGAAGCCGGATGTGAAAACATCAGACCGCATACGGTGGCATGAGGATACATGGCTCCGTTTTCAGTGAGTGAAATGCCTATTTGTTCCATATGCAGCAATTCGTTCAGTAAGAAGTTCACAGACTGATCCGGCAATGACGGATAGCCTACGGCAGGGCGGATGCCCTGATATTTCTCTAACAGCAGTTCGGCTATGGACAACTGCTCATCGGGCGCATATCCCCATGCCACCTTACGAACGTATTCGTGCATCTTTTCTGTCGCAGCTTCGGCAAGACGATCGGCAAGAGTTTGCACCAATAGATGTTTATAGGGGTCATTGGCATAGAGTTGTTCTATTTCATTGTCGCAGGTCGAAGCGAAAACTCCTATGGTATCCGCTATCCCTTGTGAACGCGGACGGATAAAATCGCTTAAACAAAGGAAAGGACCGCCATCGGGCTGAGGAGTTTGCTGCCGGAGAAGAGGAAAGAAGGTGTCTTCAATCCAAAGATTATCTCCCTCGGAAAAAGCATCGCAAAGCCGGAAGATTGTATGTACTTGAAATTCATTGTCCAACCGGTCGAGTATGCGGTTAGCTTCTTTGAACAGTTGCATGGCTTCAGTCGCTTTTCCTCGTTCCGTTTCCGGAAAATTCGCAAGCCACGAAGCCCGGCAAGCGTCGCACCCATGAATATTGGCTATAGCCGCAAATCTTGGCTGGAAACCCCATGCGTGAAAAAAGTATATCCAATTGATGTATGGTGCTACCTCATGAATAGGATAGGTAATTATCTGGCTCTTTTTCATTATGCAGTTTGTTTAATAGTCATATCTGGACATTCACTGTATATGTTGATTGATTCAGGTATTAAAGAGCAGTTCGTCTCCCCGGTAGCTGTCGTCTACCTGTCCGTCGTCGTATACTATATGTCCGTTGACAAATGTTTTTTCTACTCGCCAGACAAAAGAATATCCTTCAAACGGGCTCCATCCGCATTTACTCAATACCTGTTCCGAAGTTACCGACCAAGGCTCACCGCAACGCACCAAAGTCAAGTCGGCTTGATATCCTTCTCGGATATATCCTCGATTGGCTATTCGGTAAAGTTCGGCGGGTGCATGACACATCTTCTGTACAACGGTTTCAATAGAAAAGACATCCTCATGTACCAGTTGCAACATACTAATCAGTGAGAACTGTATGCTGGGCATTCCGGAGGCAGCTTTTATGGCACCCCCTTCTTTGTCGGAAAGTAGATGAGGCGCATGATCGGTGGCTATGACGTCAATAACTCCCGTATTGACTGCATTGCGCAAAGCCTCTCTGTCTTTGATGCGTTTGATGGCGGGATTGCACTTGATGCGACTACCGGCTTTTTTATAATCCGAAGAAGAAAAAAGCAGATGCGAAACACATGCTTCTGCCGTGATTTTTTTCTTGTGTAAAGGAGCCGAAGAAAAAAGAGAAAGTTCTTTGGCGGTAGAGATGTGGAGTATATGCAGACGGGCACCGGTTTGCGAAGCTAACTGAACGGCAAAACGGGATGAATCGTAACAAGCCTCGGATGAACGGATATACGGATGTTTGTTTACCGGTATTTCCTGTTCCTTATACTTCTCCTTGTAGTGTGTGAGATTCTTTTTGATTATATCCTGACTTTCGCAATGAGCTGCAATAAGCAAATCCGTGCCGTTGAATATGTTTAGTAAACTGTTTGTTTTATCCACCAACATATTACCTGTACTGGAGCCCATGAAGAGTTTGATGCCGCATACCCGGCGTCTATCTAATTTGTGAAAATCTGTATAATTGTCATTGGTAGCCCCAAAATAACAGGAGTGATTGACGATGCATTTTTCATTCATCAAGGAAAGCTTCTGCTCCAAAGCGCTTAGCGTAGTGGTGAGCGGTTGTGTGTTAGGCATATCCATGACAGAAGTAACACCACCAGCTACAGCTGCACGGCTTTCTGTGAGCAAATCGGCTTTATGAGTCAGACCGGGTTCGCGAAAGTGGACGTGGTCATCTATAACGCCGGGAAGCAAATGACAACCTGTTGCGTCGATAATCTCGTCGCATGGTTCGGAAAGAGGTTTCCCATGCGTAAGTATTTCTGAAATGACACCATTGCTGATAACAACGGAACCTCGTGTGGAAACACCTTCATTGACAATGGTGGCGTTGTGAATGAGCGTTCTTTTCATGTGTTATGGTTCAAAAAAAACGATGAAGACTCTTGAAGATGGAATGACAGAATCCCTTATTTAATCTTGTGGAATAAGCTATGCAGTTTGAGTCTGATGACCCCAAATACCGCCTCTCCGAATATACTGCTATTCATTTTGGAGGTTCCCTGCTCTCTGTTTATGAATATCACGGATACCTCTTTTATGTTGAAACCATATTGATAAGCCGTAAACTTCATCTCTATTTGAAAGGCGTATCCTTTGAAGCGAACCGCATCAAGGTCGATGGTTTCCAATACTTTGCGTCTATAACATTTGAATCCGGCTGTGGTATCGTGTATGGGCATGCCCGTAATCGCCCGTACATACTTGGATGCAAAATAAGACATGAGCACTCGCCCCATCGGCCAGTTGACTACATTGACGCCACTGACATAGCGCGAGCCTATTGCAACGTCCGCCTTCTCTTCGGCACATGCTTTATATAGACGGGGTAAATCCTGGGGATTATGACTGAAATCGGCATCCATCTCGAAGATGTATTCATATGGATGTTGTAACGCCCATTTGAATCCGGCGATATAGGCGGTTCCCAACCCGAATTTCCCTTTACGTTCGAGCATGAATAATCTCTCGGGAAATTCTTGTTGCAACTTCTTTACGATAAGAGCAGTACCATCTGGCGAACCATCTTCAACTATTAAGATGTGGAACACTTTCTCCAAATTAAATACGGCGCGAATGATATTTTCTATATTTTCCCGTTCGTTGTAGGTTGGAATAATAACGATACTGTCTGATTTCTGTGTACTCATACAAAGGAGTTTATAATGAACAAAGTTAGGCGTTTTCCGATAGATACATATAAAACTAAGGATTATTTAGTAATTTTGCGCTGAATTTTTAACTCCTGATATGACTATAACTGAGTTGCAGCAGTTGTATGCGGCACATCCTAACGTAAAGGCGATGGAGAGTTTGTTGCAAAATTCTGCCGTTCGCACGATTCATTGTGCAGGTTTATCTGCGTCTTCTGTCTCTCTTTTCTTTTCAACCATAATAAAAAAAAAGACTTCTCCTTTTGTCTTTGTATTGGATGACTTGGAGGAAGCCGGTTATTTTTATCACGATCTAATTCAGATATCGGGAGATGAGAAAGTCTTATTTTTCCCTTCTTCGTATCGTCGAGCCATAAAGTACGGGCGCAAAGACGCTGCAAATGAAATACTTCGCACAGAAGTGTTAACCCGGTTGCAAAGGCAAGAGGGTGGTTTGTGTATTGTCACGTATCCTGATGCCTTGGCGGAGAAGGTTGTGTCGCAGGCGGATTTGGATAAATATACCCTGACACTGAAAGTGGGCGAGCGTGTGGATACATCCTTCATTACGGATGTGTTGAAAAGTTACGGTTTTGAATATGTGGATTATGTATATGAACCGGGACAATATGCACTTAGGGGAAGTATAGTGGATGTCTTCTCTTTTTCCTCTGAATACCCTTATCGCATCGACTTCTTCGGAAATGAGGTGGACACAATTCGTACTTTCGAGGTGGAAACGCAGCTCTCCAAAGAGAAGAAAGAGAGTATCTCAATCGTGCCGGATATGAGTATCACTAAAGAAGGGGAGGGGAAGTTGATTCCTTTGTTGGATTTTCTCCCCAAAGATGCGATATTGCTGATACATGATCTGTTGTGGTTGAGAGAGCGTACCCAGCAAGTGTACGATGAAACCTTTTCTCCACAATCTATCCTCGTTCAGGAAACAGAAGAGGTGTGTCCTGTTTCAAAAGACAGATTGGCTGAAGGAAAGGAAATAGCCGCAAGCATAGTGAATTTTAAACGGGTGGAATTCGGAAATAAACCATCAAATATATCCGATGCGACGCTTACATTCGACACATCGACGCAACCTATCTTTCATAAGAACTTTGACAGGGTGTCAGAGTGCTTTAAGGAATATATAAGAAAGGGATACGGAATATATATATGCAGTGACAGTGAAAAACAAATAAGCAGAATTCGTGCTATTTTCGAAGATAGAGAGGATGATGTTTCTTTTGTGGCAATAGGACGTACCCTGCATAGCGGTTTTGCAGATCACACTCTTAAGATGTGCATATTTTCCGATCACCAACTTTTCGATCGTTTTCATAAATACAGTCTAAAGAGCGATAAGGCCCGTAGCGGTAAGGTTGCTTTGAGTCTTAAAGAGCTAAATCAATTCACTCAGGGAGACTATATCGTTCATTCAGACCATGGAGTGGGGCGTTTTGCCGGTTTGGTACGTATACCCAATGGAAATACGACACAAGAAGTAATAAAACTTGTTTATCAGAATGACGATGTGGTGTTTGTTTCCATTCATTCACTTCACAAAATCTCCAAGTATAAAGGAAAGGAAGGTGAGGCTCCGCGTCTGAATAAAATAGGTACCGGAACTTGGGAAAAACTGAAGGAAAGAACCAAGACAAAAATAAAAGATATAGCTCGTGACCTGATTAAGCTGTACTCGCGACGTCGTGAGGAAGAGGGATTCCGTTTTAGTCCGGACAGCTTTTTGCAACAAGAGCTGGAAGCCTCTTTTATATATGAAGATACACCCGATCAGAGTAAAGCGACCGCTGATGTAAAAGCTGATATGGAGAGTCCGCGCCCGATGGACAGATTGGTTTGTGGAGATGTCGGGTTTGGCAAAACGGAGGTTGCGATACGTGCGGCTTTCAAAGCTGTGACAGACAATAAACAAGTTGCCGTTTTGGTGCCTACCACAGTATTGGCATATCAGCATTTCCAGACATTTAAAGAACGTTTGAAAGAGTTGCCGTGCCAGGTGGAATATTTAAGCCGGGCACGTACGGGAATGCAGGCACGTACTGTAATTGATGGTGTGAGTACGGGTGAAGTGAATATACTGATTGGTACGCATCGTATTTTAGGTAAAGACATACACTTTCATGATTTGGGATTGCTTATTATTGACGAGGAACAAAAGTTCGGTGTTTCCGTAAAAGAAAAGTTAAGGCAACTGAAAGTGAACGTAGATACGCTGACAATGAGTGCTACGCCCATACCTCGCACGCTCCAGTTCTCATTAATGGGAGCCCGCGATTTGAGTGTGATACAGACTCCTCCTCCTAACCGATACCCCATACAGACAGAAGTGCATACTTATAATGAAGAGGTTATTTGCGATGCCATAAACTTTGAGATGAGTCGTAATGGGCAGGTCTTTTTCGTGAATAACCGTATCACCTCTTTATCTGCTTTGAAAGATATGATTGAAAGACGTATCCCCGATTGTCGTGTTATTATCGGACACGGACAGATGGATTCCGCAGAGCTGGAGCGTGTGATTTTCGATTTTGTCAATTACGACTACGATGTATTGTTGGCAACAACAATCATAGAAAGTGGTATTGATATCCCTAATGCAAATACAATCATCATTAATCAGGCACAGAACTTTGGATTGAGCGACCTGCACCAGATGCGTGGCAGAGTAGGGCGTAGCAACAAGAAAGCTTTCTGTTATCTATTGGCTCCTCCGCTTTCGTTGCTTACACCGGAGGCAAAAAGACGTTTACAGGCAATAGAAAATTTCAGTGATTTGGGAAGCGGTATTCACATAGCCATGCAAGACCTGGATATCCGAGGAGCAGGGAATATGTTAGGGGCGGAACAAAGCGGATTTATTGCAGACTTAGGGTATGAGACCTATCAAAAGATATTAACGGAAGCGGTACACGAGTTGAAAGTCAATGAGTTCGCCGATTTGTATGCGGATGAAGTGAAAGAAAACGACTTGGAGGACGGAGAACACTTTGTGAATGAATGCCAAGTAGAAAGCGACCTGGAACTCTTACTTCCTGCTACATATGTTACAGGAAGCGGAGAACGCATGCTGCTTTATCGGGAGTTGGACAATTTATTGCAAGATAGTGAAGTAGATGCTTTTAGATTACGGCTGATCGACCGTTTTGGACCACTTCCTTCCGAGGTAGAAGAACTCCTTTTAATTGTACCTTTACGTAGGCTGGCTGCCCGGCTTGGGGCGGAGAAGGTTTTTCTAAAGGGCGGACGCATGTCTCTGTTCTTCATTTCCAATGCTGACAGTCCTTACTTCCAGAGTCGGGCATTCGGAAAAATAATAGAGTATATGATGCGAAATACGCGTCGTTGCGATCTGCGGGAACAAAGTGGCAAACGAAGCATATTAATAAAAAATGTTCCGAATGTAGAAACTGCGCTCGGCATACTTAAAGAAATAATAGCGATGGAAGTTGTAGACAACGGTTAGATGGATTTGTCTCGCTATTTGTTGTTAGGCAAACACGTCTCAATTTTACTGCCCGATACAATCCGACTTCTGATTAGGAAAAATAGATTTATATCGAACCGGCGTTTATGCGCAGTCTAAAGATATTGGTCGGTTACAAAGGAATGTTTTATATGAGATGAGAGAGGCGTTACATCTTCAAATAAAAGTCTCGGGTGAGCGTAATGTATTCCGGGGTATATTCACCATGACCGTTTTCAATATATAAGGCGTTTCGAATACAAGTATCTATTTTCGTACTAAAGTTCAGAAGAACTCTTCGGCAAGGTTTATTGAATTTGGTGTACACTTGTGTCTGTGAAACAGGATATAAATAATGTTTACAGGCTGTTTCCATCACATATTCTTCTATTTCGGCAGGAATGATAATGCTCAATACGCCGTCTCTTGCAAGCATACGTACGGAATTTCTGAAAAGAGCCTCATAACTCAGCTCGTTGGTGTGTCTTGCGAGATTGCGTTGCTTGTTTTCTCCCTGTAGTGCGTTTACAAAATAAGGAGGATTGGATACAATCAGGTCGAATGAATTTGTGGGATGAAATTCCTGGAAATTACAACAAACAACTTTTATTCTTTCTGCCCAAGGACTACACTCTACATTGTTTTGGGCTTGCATGGCAGCTTGCTCCTCTATTTCAATGGCAATAATATGCGCCTGCCTGTTGCGTTGGGCAAGCATCAAAGCAATAACCCCTGTGCCTGTACCTACGTCCAGTATCCTGCTTGCTTTCTTCACAGGGGTCCATGCTCCCAAGAGTACTCCGTCTGTGCCTACTTTCATGGCACATTTGTCTTGATGAACAGTAAATTGCTTAAACGTAAAATAGGTATTGGACATAAAGCGTATTCATTAAAGTCAGAGTAGATATAACAGGCGTGTTGGCACGCAAGAATACTATATTATATTTGTGTTTCACTGCTGGATTGCCGGTATTTCAAGTATATATACTGTACAGTAAACTTTATCATGTTTGTTTTCTAAAAAACGGTATTTTAGTATCTTATACGTCTGTCGTTAGATGGTCTCTGGAGCTTCTTTTCATTGCCTATGGAAGGGAAAGTTTCGAATAATGGATACAAAAATAACCAAAGCTTACATATAGATTGCAAAAATGGCACTGTTTTTGTGTTTTTAAGTATCGCTACTTTATATTATAAGGAAATAGCTTAACTTTGCAGGCGTTATTTAAAAGAGCCTGTCATTCTGACATGAAAAAAGAAGAGAAGAAAGATGAAGAAAAAACTTTATTTGCATAATATGGATGACCGGGAAGAAAATGCATTCTCCGTGATTGCCGATTTTGAGGGTAATGAAGATCAATTGATGAATATAACGGTGGATGATGAAGTGCTCTCTATACTACCCTTACGTAATATGGTTCTATTTCCCGGCGTCTTTATGCCGGTGTCGGTAGGAAGAAAAGCTTCACTGAAGCTAATACGGGAAGCTGAAAAGAAAAACAAATACATAGGAGTCGTATGTCAAAAAATAGCGGACACTGAAAATCCCTCTTTTGAAGACTTGCATCCGGTGGGGACCATCGGAAAAATTGTGCGTATTCTGGAAATGCCCGATCAGACGACAACTGTTATTCTACAGGGAATAAGACGCATGGAGTTGATGGAGATTGTTGAATCTGCACCTTATCTGAGGGGGCGAATCTCTTTTTTGGAGGAAGAACTCCCGGCGAAGAACGACAAGGAGTTTCAAGCATTGGTTGAGGCATGTAAAGACTTAACGATTCGGTATATAAAAACTTCGGACATGTATCCGAATGAATCCGCTTTTGCTGTGAAAAACATAGCAAACCATATGTTTCTCGTCAATTTCATTTGTACAAATCTTCCATTGAAAAAGGATGAAAAAGTGGAGTTGCTTGAAATCAGTTCATTGAAAGCACGCACATACCGTTTGTTGGAGATTCTGAATCGCGAGGTACAACTTGCTGAAATAAAAGAGTCGATACAGATGCGCGCTCGTGAAGACATTGATCAACAGCAACGCGAGTACTTCCTTCAGCAACAGATAAAGACTATTCAGGATGAACTGGGAGGCGGTGGACAGGAACAGGAAATCGAAGAAATGCGGCGTAAAGCGGAGAATATGAAATGGAGTTCCGAGATAAAAGCTACTTTCCTGAAAGAAGTGGATAAACTGGAACGTTCACATCCTCAGTCTCCCGAGTATAGTGTGCAACTGAATTATCTGCAAACTATGCTCAGTTTGCCTTGGGGAATATATACCACTGATAATTTGAATCTGACAAACGCAGAAAAGACCTTGAACAAGGATCACTATGGTTTGGAAAAGGTGAAAGAACGCATTCTGGAACATTTGGCAGTGCTGAAGCTTAAGGGAGATATGAAATCGCCTATCATCTGTCTGTATGGACCTCCGGGAGTGGGAAAGACATCGTTGGGGCGTTCCATAGCCGCAGCTTTGAAGCGGAAATATATTCGTATGTCTTTGGGTGGTGTGCACGATGAGGCTGAAATCAGAGGGCATCGCAGAACGTATATTGGCGCAATGCCCGGGCGCATTATAAAGAGTCTGATCAAGGCAGGTTCTTCAAACCCCGTTTTCATATTGGATGAGATAGACAAAATAAATTCGGACAGGCAGGGAGATCCTTCTTCTGCATTATTGGAGGTACTTGACCCCGAACAGAATACTACTTTCCATGATAATTATTTGGATGTGGATTATGACTTGTCGAAAGTAATGTTTATCGCTACAGCCAATAACTTGAACTCTATTCCTGCTCCGCTGCTGGATCGTATGGAACTAATCGAGGTCAGCGGTTATATCACTGAAGAGAAAGTAGAAATAGCCCGTCGTCATTTAGTTCCAAAAGAGTTAGAAGCTAATGGAATGAAAAAGACTGATATTAAGTTACCCAAGAACACAATTGAAAGTATTATAGAATCGTACACACGTGAGAGTGGCGTGCGGGAATTGGAGAAAAAAATCGGTAAGATTCTTCGGAAATCTGCTCGACAATATGCTACAGACGGTTATTTTGCCAAACAGGAAATCAAACAGGCAGACTTGAAGGATTTTTTAGGAGCACCGGAGTATACACGTGATAAGTACCAGGGAAATGAGTATGCCGGTGTGGTAACGGGACTTGCCTGGACAGCTGTTGGTGGCGAAATCCTCTTTGTGGAAACAAGCTTGAGTAAAGGCAAGGGAGGACGACTCACGTTGACAGGCAATCTGGGTGATGTAATGAAAGAATCCGCGATGTTGGCTTTGGAATACATAAAATCTCACTCTTTTCTTCTGAATCTGGATGAAGAGATTTTTGAGAATTGGAATATCCATGTCCATGTTCCTGAGGGGGCTATTCCCAAAGACGGTCCTTCGGCTGGTATTACGATGGCTACCTCTTTAGCCTCTGCTCTTACCCAGCGTAAAGTACGTTCCAATCTTGCTATGACGGGGGAAATAACACTTCGTGGCAAGGTGCTTCCTGTGGGGGGGATAAAAGAAAAAATACTGGCTGCAAAGCGAGCTGATATTACAGATATTATATTGAGCGATGACAATCGGAAGAACATCGAAGAAATACAGGATATTTATCTGAAAGGTCTTACATTTCATTATGTAAAGGATATAAAAGAAGTATTTGCTTTTGCACTGACAGATGAAAAGGTTGCTAATGCCATTGATTTATCTGTAAAAAAAACAAGAAAAGACGAATGACATTTGAGCTGCAATATACAGATGCGAAAAGTAATGCGCGGGCAGGGCTAATTACCACAGATCATGGGAAGATAGAAACTCCCATTTTCATGCCGGTAGGTACGGTAGGAACTGTTAAGGGAGTGCATGTATCGGAGTTGAAGAACGATATAAAGGCACAGATAATATTAGGTAATACCTATCATCTTTATCTACGGCCGGGATTGGATGTCTTGGAAAAAGCCGGCGGTTTACATCAATTTAATGGCTTTGACCGACCGATTCTTACAGACAGTGGGGGATTTCAAGTCTTTTCATTGGCTGGCATCCGTAAATTGCGAGAAGAGGGAGCCGAATTCCGTTCACATATAGATGGAAGCAAGCACATATTCACTCCGGAGAAAGTGATGGACATAGAGCGCATCATTGGTGCGGATATCATGATGGCTTTTGATGAATGTCCGCCTGGCGATTCGGATTATGCCTATGCGAAAAAATCAATGGGACTGACACATCGCTGGTTAGATCGCTGTATTAAGCGATTTCAGGAAACGGAGCCGATGTATGGCTATACTCAGTCATTGTTTCCCATTGTACAGGGGTGCGTATATCCTGATTTACGCAAAGAGTCTGCGGAATTCATCGCCTCTAAAAATGCGGATGGTAATGCTATCGGAGGCTTGGCTGTGGGAGAACCGGTGGAGAAAATGTATGAGATGATTGAACTCGTCAACAATATTCTTCCCAAGGATAAACCGCGTTATCTGATGGGAGTGGGTACACCTGTTAACATTCTCGAAGGTATCGAGCGAGGAGTAGATATGTTTGACTGCGTGATGCCTACCCGAAATGGACGCAATGGTATGTTATTTACTAAAGATGGTATAATAAATATGCGTAACAAGAAATGGGAGAAAGACTTTTCTCCCATCGAACCGGACGGGGCTTCCTATGTAGATACGATGTACAGCAAAGCATATTTGCGACATTTGTTTCATGCACAGGAATTACTGGCAATGCAGATTGCATCCATTCATAATCTGGCTTTCTATCTTTGGCTGGTAGGTGAAGCTCGCAAGCATATTATAGCAGGTGATTTCTCCATATGGAAACCCATGATGGTGAAACGTTTATCCTCCAGATTATGAAAAGATTGTATCGACACACAAAGAGGATGTTGCAGCGTATCACGTGGCTTAAACGTTTGGACTGGTATATTATCAGGAAGTTTCTCGGTACATATCTTTTTGCTATAGCACTGATTATATCTATTGCGGTCGTATTTGACTTTAATGAGAAAATGGACAGGTTCATGTCTCATGATGCTCCATGGAGTGCTATTATCTTCGACTATTATCTAAATTTTATTCCATACTTCGCCAATCTCTTCAGTCCTTTATTCGTATTTATTGCTGTTATTTTTTTTACGTCAAAGTTGGCTGAGAATTCAGAAATCATAGCCATGTTCTCAACCGGAATGAGTTTTAAACGTTTGCTCCTTCCGTATATGGTTTCTGCTGCTGTAATTGCTATTATAACTTTCTCTTTAGGAGCCTATGTTATCCCTCAAGGAAGTGTTACGAGATTGAATTTTGAAGACAAATACTACAAGGCACGTAAGGTTAATACGGCGCGTAATATTCAGTTGGAAGTAGACTCTGGGGTTATTGCTTATATTGAACGGTATGAAAATTATAGCCAAACGGGATATCGTTTTTCGCTCGATAAATTCAAAGGGAAGCAATTGGTATCCCATTTGACGGCACGAAGTATTGCATACGACACCACATCCGTACATAAATGGACTGTAAAAGATTATATGATACGGGAAATGGATGGGATGAAAGAAACAATCAGAAAGGGAGAACAATTGGATACTATCCTACATATGGAACCCGCTGATTTTCTCATTATGAAAAATCAACATGAAATGCTCACAAGCCCTCAACTCAGTGAATATATCGACAGACAAAGACAGCGTGGATTTGCCAATATTAAAGAGTTTGAGATAGAATATCATAAACGGATAGCCATGTCTTTTGCTTCTTTTATCCTTACATTGATTGGGGTTTCTCTCTCATCGCGTAAAGTCAAAGGAGGAATGGGTTTATATCTAGGGATAGGTTTGGGGCTTAGTTTCTCTTATATTCTTTTTCAAACCATTGCCGCCACCTTTGCAATTAATGGCAATATGCCACCACTTGTTGCCATGTGGATTCCTAATCTGCTATATTCTTTTGTTGCTTTTTATCTTTACAAGAAAGCCCCTAAATAATAAGAGGATAATTCATTATTCCTGAGATTATTAGAGAAGGGAGTATTTGGATATGTTTTGTTTCCTTTTGTGCATGTATATACTAAGTGAAATAGCGGCTGTAAGGAATGATAGAAAATCTGATATGGGCATACTAATCCATATGCCATCCAAATTCATAAAACGAGGAAAGAACAATATTCCGGGTAACAGGAATAGCAATTGTCGGGTAAGGGATAGAAAGATACTGACTTTTACCTTGCCTATGCTCTGAAAGAAATTGCCTATAACAATCTGTGCTCCGACTAACGGAAAGCAGAAAATACAGATACGAACTCCGTGGGCGGCAATATCGCTCAAAATTTCATCTGTTGTGAATAGAGCCGCTACGCCGTAAGGAAACAGTTGGCAAATAAGGAAGCCACTGGTGGTGATGCATCCTCCGCTTATGATACTTAACTTTAGCGCACGATTGACTCGTTGGTGGAGTTGTGCTCCGAAATTGTAACCTACAATAGGTTGCATACCCATTGTAAGTCCCAATACTATCATCACATAGAGCATCATTATGCGGTTTATAATGCCAAATGCACCGATAGCCATGTCTCCTCCGTAGTTTTGCAGGCTATTGTTTATGAAGATAACTACGATGCAAGCCGTAACATTGATAAAAAAAGGAGACATTCCAATGGAGAAGATGTTTCCGATGATCTGTTTCCTCAATTTCCAGAATTCCGGGTGTAAGCGTACAAAGCTTTCTTTATTCATGAAGTGTTTCAATACCCATATCATTCCGATAAACTGTGCCATAACAGTGGCAGTGGCTGCCCCCTGAATACCCCATTTGAATTGAAAAATAAATATAGGAGCCAGGATAATATTTACGAATACTGTCAGCATGGAAGTAAGCATTGCTTTGCGGGGATATCCCGTAGCTCTCATTACATTGTTCAATCCGATTAGAGTGTAAGAGATGGGTGTACCCATAAGAATCACCTGCATGAAATCACGTGCATATGGGAGAGTCTCCCGACTTGCCCCGAAAAAAGTTAGTATCTCATCGAGAAATAAAAGAGAAAAACCTCCGAAAATCACAGAGTTTATGATACAAAGCATTAGTGTATTTCCCAATATCAGGGTGGCTCCCTCCAAATCCTTTTGCCCCAGCCGGATGGAAGAAATGGTAGCTCCTCCTGCGGAAACCAAAGTGCAGAAAGCCATGACAAGATTCATCATCGGAAATGTAATGGCAAGTCCGGCAATAGCCATGGCTCCAACTCCATGTCCGATGAATATGCTGTCTATGATGTTGTATAAGGAAGTGACGGTCATCCCTATAATTGCAGGAATAGAGTAGCGTAACAATAGCTTCCCGATAGGTTCGGAACCTAAGGTATGTGGAGTCTGACTCATGTGACAAATGATTAATAAATGTAAGCAAAATTACGAAATATTTGTTTGATTCAATGATTATTCAGACCTTTGTCGCGCAAAAAGGCATATGAATAGACACTCTCATGAATAGAGAGTTATCGCGATAACACGACTTGACCTTCCGGTTGTATTACACAAATGTTTGCCGGCGTTTTATTTTTTTTACAGGATGTAAGAACAAAAAGATAGGTGCTTAAGAAATAAGAAAGAGGTTGTATGAACCAGTCTAAATGAATTTTACATATGAATAAAACTGAACAAGTTATCGCTTTGTTTGATTTGGATGGCGTGGTAATAGATACCGAACAGCAATATACAGAGTTTTGGCATGGAATAGGAATAAAATACTTGAATGTTGCTGATTTGGAAATAAAGATAAAGGGGCAAACATTAAGATATGTTTACGACACTTTCTTCTCCGGTATGGAACGGGAGCAACAAGAAGTTACTAATGCTTTGAATTGCTTTGAACAAAAGATGAGTTATGATTATGTTCCCGGAGCACAAACCTTTATTGCGGATTTGCGCAGACATGGTGTGAAAACAGCTGTGGTGACTAGTTCGAATCGACAAAAGATGGAATCGGTATACCTTGCCCGCCCGGAGTTGAAAACATTATTCAACTCTATTCTTACTGCAGAGGATTTTACACGCTCAAAACCTCATCCGGATTGTTTTCTGCTGGGTATAAAGTCTTTAGATGCAGATGCAGAACATACTTATGTATTTGAAGATTCTTTTAACGGACTCAAAGCTGCTATGGCATCGGGTGGCACAGTCATTGGGTTGACCACTACCAACTCAGAAGAAGATTTAAAACCGTTTACCCACTATATTATCGATGATTTTCAAGAAATGACATACGAAATATTAATAAAAGACTATGCTCTTTTATCCCGATGTCTCTGATATCAAAATACAGAATAAGTGAAAGATTATTTAGATAAGCGAAATCAATAAAAAATAAAAATGGCTGGATATATTTCAGATGATAATCGCAAGGTGACCACACATCGCCTTGTGGAGATGAAAGAAAGAGGAGAGAAAATCTCAATGCTAACTGCATATGACTATACGATGGCACAGATTGTGGATGGTGCCGGTATTGATGTGATTCTGGTAGGTGATTCGGCCAGCAACGTGATGGCAGGTAACGTAACCACGCTTCCCATTACACTTGATCAGATGATTTATCATGGCAAATCAGTGGTGCGTGGTGTCAAACGTGCAATGGTAGTGGTAGATATGCCTTTCGGTTCTTATCAGGGCAATGAGCTGGAGGGATTGGCTTCTGCCATACGTATCATGAAAGAGAGCCATGCCGATGCCTTGAAATTGGAGGGGGGAGAAGAGATAATAGGAACGGTACAGCGTATCTTAAGTGCGGGTATCCCGTTAATGGGACATCTGGGTTTGATGCCTCAATCTATTAACAAGTATGGGACATATACAGTGCGCGCTAAAGATGAAGCTGAGGCTGAAAAGCTTGTTCGTGATGCTCATCTGTTGGAGGAGGCAGGTTGTTTTGCACTGGTATTAGAAAAAATTCCTGCGACACTGGCTGCCCGGGTGGCGAAAGAACTTACCATTCCGGTGATAGGAATCGGAGCGGGAGGTGAGGTCGACGGGCAGGTACTTGTGGCTCAAGACATGTTGGGAATGAACAACGGGTTTCGTCCTCGTTTCTTAAGGCGCTATGCAGATCTGCACACGATTATGACGGACGCCATAAGTCGCTATGTGTCCGATGTCAAGAACCTTCATTTCCCAAATGAAAAAGAACAGTACTAAGAAAGAAGAATCACTCCGTACATGGGGCTTTACGAGGATATGCACGGGAAACTTCCTGCTTTTTACCTCCATTTATTTATTACTGCCGTTATTGCCCGATGTTGTGAATGAGCGGATTGGCGGTATTTCTGCCCAAGAAACAATCTTTTTGTTTCTGTCTTTTATTTTCGGCATGTTTGCGGTAGGTCCTTTCCATGCCTACTTGGGAGATACCTATAAACGAAAGAACGTATTGATATATTCCACCGTATTGTTGGCGGCAAGTGGCGCGAATTATCTTTGGGTTGATTCTTTCGCAGAGGTGCTGTTGCTTGCTTTCATGCAAGGCGTATGTTTTGGTGTGGCCACAACAGCCGGTATCACGGTTGCCATTGATATGACCCCATCCAAATTGCGTAATGACGGGAATGTAGTATACTCTCTGTGCGGACGTTTGGGTATGTTGACCGGAATGGGAGCAGGAGTATGGGCTTTTCGTGAGGAGGGCTCTTTGTTTGTGGTATACTTATCTTTATTTTCCACGATGTTGAGTATATTGCTTTCTATGAGGATATATCTGCCTTTCCGCGCTCCGATAGGGATGAAGTTGTGCAGTTCGGATCGTTTCCTTTTGAAACGAGGATGGTTTTTGGCTTTGAATGTACTGCTGTTCGCCCTTTTCCCGGGAATGCTCCTCCCTTTTGTTTCGCAGGGGAATAAATGGATATTTTTCGTGATCTTTCTGCTTGCCGTTGCAATAATTCCATTCACCAGGCTTTTTATAAAGTTGTCGCAACATTGTCAGCGCGGAAGTGCAAACACCACCTGCCAATTGGCTATGGATGCCGGGATTCTGTCAGGCATGGCTGTCGCATATGGTTATATTGAGGATTTTTCTACGGTTGAGAACATTTCTCATTGCGTCCTTGGAGGAATTATTTGTACGACTCTCATATTCCTCTTTCTGACATATCCTTATTACCAGAAGAAGCGGGTTCGTCAATAAATTGCTTTGTAAACCTATACGAAATAAGGAATAAAAATCAATAGACCTACAATTGCCGCCGTAACAGCGCATATCAGTACAGCTCCGGCGGCAATATCTTTTACCCGTCCTGCCAGCGGATGATATTCGGGAGAAATCAAATCTACAAGCTTTTCCATTGCCGTATTGAACAGTTCCGCTGCAATGACTAGCCCGATACATAATATCACTATCGTCCATTCCATGCGTGAAATCCCGACATATATGCCCGCGCCGCAAACAACCATGGCGGATAGGAGATGAAAATTTAAATTCTGCTCTTTGCCAATACACCGGCGTATACCTTTCCAGGCATAGCCGAAACTTTTCAATTGTTTTTTATAGTCATATCTCATTGTAAAAAATATTTTGGAGTATACTTCCGGTTCATTAAAGGATGCTCAAATATTCTCCATACCACACCCGTGTGGCTCGAATACCGTACCCACACGGTTCGAATACCATGCCTGTGTTGTTCCACGGGTATATTCCAGAGGTATCCGGGCTTTATCCGGAACGGATGAGAAATCATTCCGTTTCGGAACACCGGACATCTCTCTTTATACCACTACGTAATATCAACTTCTTGAAATCTGCTTGACCCCCTTCACCGTACGCAGTTTCTTGATTAATGTTTCCAAGCGTCCGGTGTCTCCCACCATAATGGTCAGGGTTCCGGAGAACAGACCATCGTGCGAATCTATTCCTATGGCCCGCAATGTGATATCGTTTTCTTTTGAAATGATAGAGGTGATATTCGTCACAATACCAATGTCATCATGTCCCACCACGCGTAACGTGATGGGATATTGTGTTCCTTGTGATTTCCCCGCCCAGCGTGCCTTGACGATTCTGTAGCCGAACCGCTCGCGCAGTTCACCGGCATTCGGACAATCGTTCCGATGGATTTTGATCCCGCCGTTTACTGTAACAAACCCAAACACATCATCGCCGTATATGGGATTGCAGCAACGCGCCAGCTTAAAGTCGAGTCCTTTAAGATTCTGGTCGATGACAAGCACATCTTCCTTGGTACGTGTAATTTCTTCATTCTGCGTCTGTTGCAGGTTATAGCTTTCGGCACTGCGATACACGGTTTCTTCGTGCATCTCATTATCGCGACGTTGCTGTTCCTGATACTTGTCGATTATTTCGTTAACATCCAGAATACCATCAGCGATGCTTTGATAAAAGTCTGTAACCGTCTTATAACCAAGTCTTTTAATGAGACGCATCATTACCGGCTCTTCATACTCTATCTTTCGGTTCTTGAACTTCCGTTCTATGGTTTCTTTGGCAAAAGCGTGCTGCCCTGCCGCCATTTCCTTCAGAGCTTGACGAATTTTGGTACGTGCTTTCGAAGAGGTGACAATATTGAGCCAATCTTGCTTGGGTGTCTGGGTATTGGATGTCATAATTTCTACCTGATCCCCACTGTGGAGTATCTGGCGAAGTTGTGCATTTTTTCCGTTTACTTTAGCACCTATGCATTTGCATCCTAATTTTGTATGGATATGAAAAGCGAAATCAAGCACAGTGGCTCCTTTTCCTAATTTGAACAGATCTCCTTTGGGAGTGAATACGAAAACCTCATCTTCGTATAAATCCAATTTGAATTGATCCATTGTTTCCAAATCGCTGCTGTCAGAGCTCTCCAATGCTTCTCGTACCGAGGCTAACCATTCGTCCAACCCCGACTCGCTCTTTATTCCTTTATAACGCCAATGAGCAGCTAACCCTCGTTCTGCTATCTCGTCCATGCGTTCTGTGCGTATTTGCACCTCTACCCACTTCCCTTCGGGACCCATCACTGTAATGTGTAAGGATTCGTACCCATTACTTTTAGGTACAGACAGCCAGTCTCTCAATCTTTTGGGATTTGGTTGATACATATCCGTCACAATAGAGTACGCTTGCCAGCACTCTTGCTTCTCTTTAGATAACGGGGAATCCAGAATAATGCGAATGGCAAACAAATCATACACTCCTTCAAATGAACATTTCTGTTTTTTCATCTTCTGACAAATGGAGTGGATGGACTTAGTGCGCCCTTTGATATGAAAGCGGATTCCTGTTTCTTTCAGTTTCTTTTCCAGTGGAGTAATGAATGCGGCGATGTATTTCTCTCGTGAGGCTTTTGTTTCGTTCAGCTTATCTTTTATATGATAATATATATCGCGTTCCGTATATTTTAGAGAGAGGTCTTCAAGCTCCGATTTGAGTTTGTAAAGCCCTAATTTATGAGCTAATGGAGCATAAAGATATGCCGCTTCGTTAGCTACTTGTCTACGTGCTTCATCATTTTTGCTCTCTTTTATCTGTCTCATTATGTTGGTCCTGTCGGCAATCATAATGAGTATTACGCGCATGTCTTCGGCAAAAGATAACAGGAAATTACGGAAATTCTCAGATTCAATAATGGGACTTTTGGCGTATAATTCGTTTACTCGTATCAAGCCATGAATAATTCCTGCAACATCTTCTCCGTATTCATGTTGAATTTCTCTGATGCTACAAGTCTCATTTCTTACACATTCATGCAGCATGATTCCAAGTACAGAAGCTCGCTTCATCCCGATTTCTTCAGTAACAATAACCGCCGTCTGCATATCTTTGATGAGCGGATTCAATCCGAAAATATCACGTTGCATTCGTTTTCTGCGAATCGAATCAATAAGATGAGCTTTCAGTTTGCGGGAATCATCTTTGAACAACATCTCACCGGTTAATTGCAACAGCTTCCGGTATAAGGTAAACAGCTGTTTTTTCTCCTTTATGCTGAGAAAATCATCATTTTCCATAAACGCTCAATATTTCTGTTATTCAAAGGTAGTTTTTTTATATATCTCGCGAATAAGGTGTTGCGCTTTTTTTCGTAATTTTGGGCATTAATTACTAATCTTGAATACTATGATTACATCTCAAGACAAAGAATTGCTTTCACGGAAAGGTATCACGGAAGCACAAATTGCAGAGCAATTGGCATGTTTTGAAAAAGGCTTTCCCTTTCTGCGGCTGGAGGCGGCGGCATCTGTTGAAAAAGGAATATTGATCCCGGATAAGTATGGGCAGGAAGAATATCTTCAAGCATGGGACGCTTACACGCAGTCCGACAGAAAGATAGTGAAGTTTGTTCCTGCATCGGGTGCGGCAAGTCGCATGTTTAAGGACTTGTTCGAGTTCTTAGGTGCTGATTATGCTATACCTCAAACAAAATTTGAGAAAACCTTTTTTAATGAAATAGAGAAGTTCGCTTTTCATGACGAACTTAACTCTGCTTGCCGGAATGCAACCGGCAGAGATATTTCCGCATTGCTTGCCGGGAATGAATACAAAACCATCGTACATTTGTTGCTCGACTCGGCAGGGTTGAACTATGGGGCATTGCCCAAAGGTTTGCTGAAGTTCCATCGTTATGAGGATAGAAGCCGTACACCGCTGGAAGAACACTTGGTGGAAGGTGCGCTCTACACGGCAAATAAAAACGGATTTGTCAATGTACATTTCACTGTATCGCCCGAACATCGCCCACTGTTTGAGACATTGGTTGCTGAAAAAGCCGAAGCATACGCCCGTAAGTATGGGGTTCAATACAATGTAAGTTTCTCGGAGCAAAAACCGGCAACCGATACAATTGCCGCCGATATGGATAACAAACCGTTCCGCGATAACGGAGAACTGCTATTCAGACCGGGAGGCCATGGCGCGCTAATCGAGAATTTAAACGATTTGGATGCAGATGTTATTTTTATAAAGAATATAGATAATGTGGTGCCCGACATACTGAAGGAGGACACCGTTAATTACAAGAAAATTATAGCCGGTGTTTTAGTGACATTGCAGAAAAAGGCGTTCAGTTATTTAAATCTGCTGGATAGTGGAAAATACACACATGAACAAATTCTTGAAATCCTCCGCTTTGTTCGAGATAATTTGTTCTGTAGAAATCCTGAAGTTAATTTATTGGAAGATGCCGAATTAGTGATGTACCTCCGCAGAAAGTTAAACCGTCCGATGCGCGTATGCGGCATGGTGAAGAATGTGGGTGAGCCGGGAGGAGGGCCGTTTTTAGCTTATAACAGTGACGGGACAATCTCTTTGCAAATATTGGAGAGTTCACAGATAGATATGAGTGATCCGGAGAAGAGAGAGATGTTTGAGAAAGGTACCCACTTTAATCCGGTAGACTTGGTTTGTTCTGTGCGCGATTATAAAGGAAACAAGTTCAATTTACTTGAGTATGTGGATAAAGCCACCGGCTTTATCTCTTATAAATCCAAGAACGGCAAGGAACTCAAGGCTCTTGAATTGCCCGGATTGTGGAACGGAGCGATGAGCGACTGGAATACTGTCTTTGTGGAAGTACCGTTGAGCACCTTCAACCCGGTGAAAACGGTTAACGATTTATTGAGAGAAGAACATCAGGGTTGATACAAACCTCAATCCGTAATGGTGATGTCGGAAAGGGAACTTCAAGTACTTTCTTCCTTAGAAATACTGAGGGAAGAGAATGTTATGTTTTCAACTGAAAGTTAATAGAAATAATGAAAAAGATTTTACTCTTAGGATCAGGCGAACTGGGAAAAGAATTTGTCATCGCCGCCCAACGTAAGGGACAGCATATCATTGCATGTGATTCTTATGCCGGAGCCCCCGCCATGCAGGTTGCCGATGAATATGAGATTTTTAATATGTTGGACGGAGATGCCTTGGAGAGAGTTGTACATAAGCATCGACCGGATCTGATAGTTCCGGAAATCGAAGCGATTCGTACAGAGCGCTTGTATGACCTCGAGAAAGAAGGGTTTCAGGTCGTTCCCAGTGCGCGTGCGGTAAACTTTACCATGAATCGTAAGGCAATTCGTGATCTTGCAGCTAAAGAATTGGGACTGAAGACCGCACGTTATTTCTATGCTTCTTCATTAAAGGAACTAAAGGATGCTGCAGAGAAAATAGGATTTCCTTGCGTTGTAAAACCTCTCATGTCCTCTTCCGGAAAAGGTCAATCGCTTGTGAAGAGTGCAGATGAGCTGGAATCAGCATGGGAATATGGTTGTAGTGGAAGCAGGGGAGATGTCAAGGAATTGATTATAGAAGAATTTATCAAGTTCGATAGTGAAATTACTTTGCTTACCGTTACGCAAAAAGAAGGACCCACACTGTTCTGTCCTCCCATTGGTCATATACAAAAAGGAGGAGACTATCGCGAAAGCTTTCAACCTGCCTATATCACCCCGGAACACTTGAAAGAAGCGCAGGAGATGGCTGAAAAAGTGACTAAGGCTTTGACGGGTGCCGGCCTCTGGGGTGTTGAGTTCTTTCTAAGTCATGAACACGGGGTGTATTTTTCCGAATTGTCTCCGCGTCCCCATGACACAGGTATGGTGACACTGGCAGGAACTCAAAACCTGAATGAGTTCGAACTGCATTTACGTGCCATACTCGGTATGCCTATTCCGTGTATAAAACAAGAAAGAATAGGGGTTAGTGCGGTTGTACTTTCATCCGTATCCGGTACGGAACGTCCGCGTTACCGAGGCATAGAGGTTGCGGCGGGTGAGGAAGATACATACGTACGTATCTTTGGTAAACCTGTGGCCCGTATCAACCGTCGTATGGGAGTAGTTTTATGTTATGCTCCCATGGGTGCAGATATGAATACGCTGAGAGAGAAAGCAAAAAGTATTGCTGATAAAATAGAAGTGTATTAAACGAAGACAAAGTGCCCCAAATTATCAATCTTATTCTTTGGAAATGACAATATTGGGAGCATCTTGTATAAGTATTATTCGTCTTGTTTTATCATATATTTGTTAATATTCTTGCGAACATATTAAATCACGTTATAAAATATCCTTTGATAATACGATGAATTTGCATTCTTCCGCAAAAGAAATATATTTGTAGTGTGTTTTTCATAGTATTAGATTTAAGGTTAATAAAGATTGCTCATCTGGGAAGATGGGCTTTTTTTTTTTTGCTGTACTTTGTATCTACATTAGTTGGGGATAAGAGAATATTCTAAGAATCATCCTCAACCGAAGTGATTTCTGTCCGAGGCAGACGAAGCCCGGTCTCATCATATTCGGAGGATGAGACACAGATAGCTTGCTCGAAGCACACAGTTGTGGCACGGTTTTTCTTTTGATACTTCGGAATAGACCGATTATTTCCATCTTATATCTATGTAAGAAAGCTTTTCTCATGTGTAATGAATAATCTTATCTCAAACTCAGGTATATTATATATCTTTATCTCAGAAATATTTGACGATAGAAGTGAAAATGGAGCAAAATTCAGAATTAGAACTGGCATGGCAATTGATTGAAAACACAGGTACTCATGTTTTTCTGACCGGTAAGGCTGGAACAGGAAAAACAACATTCCTGCGTCGCTTACAAACTGAAAGTTCTAAACGAATGATCATACTTGCCCCCACGGGTATTGCAGCCATTAACGCAGGCGGAGTGACAATCCATTCTTTTTTTCAACTACCCTTTGCTCCTTATATTCCTGATGCATCTTTCAGCAAAACAAGTAAGGCACAGTATCGTTTTCGATTCGGTAAGGAAAAAACGGATATTATGCGCAGTATAGATTTGTTGGTCATTGATGAAATCAGTATGGTGCGTGCCGATTTGTTGGATGCCATTGATGATGTCTTGCGGCGCTACCGTAATCATGCCAAATCTTTTGGCGGAGTACAGTTGCTCATGATAGGCGATTTACAGCAATTGGCCCCTGTGGCGAGGGATGAAGAATGGCAATTGTTACGTCCGTATTATGATACTCCATATTTTTTCTCGTCTAAAGCTCTGAAGAATTCGGAATATTGTACGATAGAGTTGAAGAAGGTTTACCGTCAGCGTAATGCCGCTTTTTTGAATATACTGAATCATATCAGAGAGAATCGCTGCGATTCTTCATTGCTGGAACAACTTAACCAACGTTATATTCCCGGATTCTCTCCGAAAGAGGACGATGGATATATTCGGTTAGTTACCCATAATTATCAGGCACAACAAATCAATGATAAAGAATTGCGGCAGTTACCGGGAGAAGTGTTTTCCTTTCAGGCACGTATTCAAGGGAAATTTCCTGAATATGCTTATCCTACAGATGAGATATTGAAACTCAAACTGGGAGCACAGGTAATGTTTGTCAAGAACGATTCATCCGGTGAGCATCGCTATTACAACGGAATGATTGGCAGGATTACCGATATATCGGAGAAGATGGTAAAGGTATGTGCCGAAAAAAGCAGACAGAGTATTCTGATACAACACGAGGAATGGACAAATGCCCGTTATGTTTTGGATGAGGAGACTAAGGAAATCATAGAGGATATCGAAGGGACTTTTGCACAACTTCCTTTAAAATTGGCATGGGCCATTACCGTTCATAAAAGTCAGGGACTTACTTTTGAGCATGCGATTATTGATGTAAGTAATTCTTTTGCCCATGGACAAGCCTATGTCGCGTTAAGCAGATGCAAAACTTTGGAAGGTCTGGTACTTAATGCTCCCTTGAATAATGAAGCCATTATTAGCGATGGTGCAGTGAATGCTTTCACGGAGCAGGCCCGTCAAACGATACCCGATAAAAACCGCTGTAATATATTGCAACAGACTTATTATTTAGAGCTGTTATCCGGTTTGTTCGATTTTTCTCCGATAGAACAGCTTCTTAAAAGATACATAAGACTACTTGATGAACATCTATATAATATGTATCCGAAGCTGCTTATAGAATATAAAGAAGAACTAAAGCGCTTTCATGGTGCTGTAACGGAGATAGCTCAGAAGTTTACGTTACAGTATACACGTCTGGTTAGGGAAGCGAAACATTACGAAACGGATGTCATGATACAACAACGTATTTGTTCGGCAACCGAATATTTTATGAAAGAGTTGTCTCCATTAATAAGGTTGAATAGCGTCAACAAGGCGGGAACAGACAATAAAGAATTAAAGAAAAAACTTCTGGGCGCATTCGGAGAACTGAATGAAATGCTGAAGACAAAGGAGAAGTTACTGTTGCATGTTTCAGAGAAAGGTTTTCAGATACATACGTATCTGCGAGAAAAAGCACTAAGCACGATTACCTCTTCAGAGGTACACCACAGCCCGATGGCAAAAAAGATGACAACCACCGGCACTACCCAATCCATTCCAGGTTATCAGAAGAGAGGAAAAGCGACTTCTTCTCAAACAGAGACCTCTACACCGGGTATTCCTTCAGATATATTGCATCCGGTTCTATATGAACGTTTGCTCGCTTGGCGGAATGCGACTGCTTCGAAGTTAGCTTTACCCGTATACACTATAGTCCAGCAGAAAGCTATATTGGGTATTACTAACTTACTTCCCGAAGACAGGAGTATGCTTTTACGTATTCCTTATATGGGAAAGAAAGGAGTGGAAAAGTATGGAGATATATTGTTGAAAATGGTGCGTGCATATAAGAATGAGAGGGGAGAAAGCTCTTTTTTTGATGATTAAGAATTTGCTGCTGCCTCTTTCTTCTACTGTCACTGCTTTATATGATAAGCAGACAGCTATTCCTTGATATAATCCCTGATTGTCGGGATTTATCTACTCTCAATACATCTTTCCCGGAGCGATAAGACAGATTTTTATCTAATGAAGGTAAGAAACTTGTTTTGTCAGTAGGATATTCTCCCTTTTTGTTGTACTTCAATCCGTACTCCGAATGAACCGTTTGGCGATTTTAATTCAAACGCACCTTTAAAGTTGTTTCGTTCCCAAGGTAAAGCAGAACGATTGGGTACTTTCCATCCATCCTTATTATATTCCCCGTATGTGGTGATGCGCATACCATTCTTCAGAAGAAAACTCCCCGTTTGCATATTCGAAGAAGGAAGCATACCAATGCCTCCGGGCATGAATAATGTTTTTTTTGTGTT
>JBHADT010000112.1:0-16276 GCA_041855205.1 Bacteroides sp. | reverse complement strand
TCACTGGGTTGGGTATCCATTTCTTCCGGTTCAGTACGAGGCTGAGACTGTCTGCGGGGAGGGTGTTTACGGGAGCGGCATTTACGGAAGTCAGTTCCAGCAGTTTTCGCTTGTTATCAGCCGCAATGCTATCTTCGATGGTCAAACTGTCTGTCTCTGCCCTCATGTCCGAAAGTTTTTGGGGAGCCTCATGCAATGCCATACTGTCGATGGCGACAGGTTGTTGCGTGGCATTTACTGTGTGCTGTTGTCCATACATGGTAATCCCTGCCGTTTGCACAAGGCAAAGCAGCAGGGCAATCCACCATTTATATATGTTTGTTTCCGTCATTTATTCTTCCTAAGCGTGTCGAGTATTCCGATGATACGTTCGAATTCTTCTTCGTTGTTGAAGGGGATACTGATCTTTCCTTTTCCTTTTTCCGAACAAGTGAGCTGTACCTTGGTGTTGAAAAAACCGGAAAGTTGTCGTTTCAGTACATTGAACTCTTCGGGAAGTTTGGCACGTCGCGGAGTTATCTTTTTCGCTCCGCTTTGGATGGATTCGCCTTCATTGAGTGCTTTGACTATCTCCTCTACCTTACGTACGGAATAGCCATGTGTGTTGATTTCCTCGAATATTCTCACTTGAAGCTTAGGATCATTGAGCGTAATGAGCGCGCGGGCATGCCCCATATCGATTTCCTTGTTCTGCAATGCCATTTGTATGGGAGCGGGCAGTTTGAGCAGGCGCAGATAATTGGCTATTGTGGTTCGTTTCTTGCCCACACGTTCGCTAAGGCGTTCTTGGGTGAGTCCATATTGCTCAAGCAAGTGTTGATAGGCAAGTGCAATTTCCAACGCATTGAGGTCCTCTCGCTGTATGTTTTCGATGAGAGCCATCTCCATGACGTTCTCGTCATCGGCAGTGCGGATATATGCTGGAATACTTTTCAAACCGGCGCGTTGCGATGCTCTGAAACGCCGTTCTCCGGCAATGATTTGATATTCGTTCTCGGAAAGTTTACGCAGGGTGACAGGTTGTATGATTCCTATTTCGGCAATAGAGTCTGCCAACTCCTGAAGAGCTGTTTCGTCAAATTCACGGCGGGGTTGGTTGGGATTGACCGTAATCTTTGACAAGTCTATCTCGTTGATGGAGGAAGAACCCTCGGTTTGCACCTCATCCATGGAAAGAAGAGCGTCCAGTCCTCGTCCTAATGTGTTTCTTTTCTGTGCCATGACGGTTTGATGGAAATTAGCGGTTGGTACGGCTGATTAACTCTTTGGCAAGTGCAAGATGGTTTTTGGCACCTGTGGAGTCGGCGTCGTACAGGATAGTGGGAAGTCCGTAACTCGGAGCCTCGCTTAATTTTACGTTGCGCTGGATGACTGTGTTGAACACCAGTTCCTGGAAGTGCCGTTTCACCTCGTCATAAATCTGATTAGCCTGGCGCAGGCGGGAGTCGTACATGGTAAGCAGGAATCCCTCTATTTCGAGAGAGGGATTGAGTCTGGATTTTATGATCTTTATGGTGTTCAGCAGTTTGCTGATGCCTTCGAGAGCAAAGTATTCCGCCTGTACGGGGATGATGACCGAGTCGGCGGCAGTGAGCGCATTGACGGTGATGAGTCCGAGAGAAGGAGAACAGTCGATTAGAATATAGTCGAATTCTTCTTTGAGAGGAGCCAATACCTCTTTCAGAATCTTTTCCCGGTTGTTGAGATTGAGCATTTCTATCTCGGCACCTACAAGGTTGATATGCGAGGATATTACCTTCAGGGTATCCAACTCGGTGTCATGTATAGCTTCCCGCACATCTGTCCGGTCTATGATACACTCGTAAATGGTGCACGTTGCCTGTTTGATGTCTACTCCCAGACCGGAAGAAGCATTTGCCTGCGGGTCGGCATCCACCACAAGCACTTTCTTTTCCAGCGTAGCGAGCGAGGCTGCCAGATTGATGGTGGTAGTGGTTTTGCCCACACCCCCCTTTTGGTTTGCCAATGCTATGATTTTTCCCATAATTCTTAGAATTTATTGGCGGCGAAATAAGCTATAATTCAGAATAGCGCCTACTAAAAAAGAGAAAGATTGCGAAAAGTGTTGATAAGTCACTCTTTTTGTTAATAACTACGGGATGTGTCTTTCCCTTGTTGAAGATGCAACACAACGCTTGAAACGCTCTTTCTCTGTGTGCAAATATATACAATTATATTGAAAAGAGATGGCTTTTTTGCCTCGCTTGCAGAAGATTAAGATTTCTAAACGCCCTTGCGGGAAGAGCCGGGGAAGACGTTGCGGGGAACGAAAAAATACCGGATGGCATTCACCGTAGATTTTCTTCTTGCATTCAGGGCGATGAAGAAAAAGCGTGTATGTTCCGCGGTGCGAGGCTTTATTATGAAGGGTATCCTCTTCCTTATGTGTTCGTATTCTTTCTGCTCTCCTTGGTCTCTTCCTGCGGAATACGTATGGAGGTATAGAGTTGAAGGAAAGCAGCTATGGTCATGCACACAATCCACTCGTTTCCGCGGGTGGTGAGCATGAAGACTCCCGCCAGTACCAAGAATAAGGCACCGAAAATCTGTTGGCGGCGAAGCCTCTTCAGCGTCGGACTTTGCAGGGGAGCGGGGGTGTTTATCTGTGCCAACGCCACCATACTGGCGCCAATAATATATATGTAGGGAGCGGCTATCCAGCCTGTGATATAGACGGCTGCGCCGAATAAAAGCATCAGGGCTCCCACAACGAACAAGGCTGATGTAATATTTTTCATATACTTTGGTATGCGAATCTTTCTATATAAATAGAGGTATATTGGACTGAACTGCATCCATCCGGTATCTGTCTGAATGCAAACCGGAGCGGACCGGGTGCAGAGATAGTCCGGTTACTCTTCGAACACGTAAATGTCTTCATTGGGTTTCTTCATCAGATACTTTTCCCGGGCGATTCGCTCGATGGCGCTGGAGTCAGCCGCCAATTCGTTCAAACGTTCGGTGTTCTCCTCATACTCTTTCCGGTATTTTTCAATTTCAGCTTTCAGGTGTCTGATTTCGTTGAGGTAACCCATGTGGCGTATCAGGCTGTTTTCGTCCAGAAAACCGATAATCAACACAAAGGTAAGTGTCGTTATCAGGTATTTCCGCCTGCGGAGGAACTTCCAGATGGTAGCCAGTTTATCCATGTGTATAGTGTGTGGTGTGAAGAATATTCTGTAATCTTTCCTGTTGAATTCCGGAGGGTATAAGTCAGGTTGTCTGTGTCTTATCCCGCAGACAAAGATAATATGAATAACCGAGATATTGCTTTTTTTAATTACATTTGCGCTGACTGTAACGGACAAGCCACCCATAACATGGAAAATTACATTGTATCGGCACGTAAATACCGCCCTTCCACTTTCGATTCCGTAGTCGGGCAGCAGGCACTGACTACCACTCTCAAAAATGCCATCTCCACGAACAAACTTGCGCACGCCTACCTGTTTTGCGGTCCGCGAGGTGTAGGAAAAACCACTTGTGCGCGCATCTTTGCCAAAACCATAAACTGCCTTGCGCCTACGGAGGAAGGGGAGGCCTGCGACCACTGCGAGTCTTGTGTGGCTTTCAACGAACAACGTTCGTACAACATTCATGAGTTGGACGCCGCTTCCAACAATTCGGTGGATGATATCAGGCAATTGGTGGAGCAGGTGCGTATCCCACCCCAGATAGGAAGGTATAAAGTATATATAATAGATGAGGTACACATGCTGTCCGCTTCGGCTTTCAACGCTTTTCTGAAGACACTCGAAGAGCCTCCCCGGCATGCCATCTTTATTCTGGCTACCACCGAAAAACATAAGATACTGCCCACAATCCTCTCACGTTGCCAGATATACGACTTCAACCGGATGGGTGTGGAAGATACCATAGCGCACTTGGCATACGTAGCTTCGAAGGAGGGCGTCACTGCCGAGCCGGAAGCGCTTAATGTCATCGCACTGAAAGCCGATGGCGGTATGCGCGACGCACTCTCCATATTCGACCAGATAGTCAGTTTCACGGGCGGGCACATAACCTACCGGAATGCGATAGAGAACCTCAACGTGCTGGATTATGAATATTATTTCCGCCTGACCGACCATTTGCTTTCCAATCATGTGGGAGAATCGTTGCTTCTGCTCAATGAGGTCATGAGTAAAGGGTTCGACGCCGGACATTTCATCACCGGATTCTCTTCGCATCTGCGTGATTTGCTTGTGAGTAAAGACGAAGCCACTCTTCCTCTCCTTGAGGTGGGGGCTGATATTCGCGAACGTTACCGCATGCAGTCCCGGAAGTGTCCCGTACAGTTTCTTTACAAGGCTTTGAAACTGTGTAACGACTGCGACCTGAACTATCGCGTCAGTAAAAACAAGCGTCTGCTTGTGGAACTCGCGCTCATACAAGTGGCACAACTTACTTCCGGCGATGACGACGACGCTACCGGTGGGCGTCGCCCTGAACAAGCGTTAAACCCCGTCTTTTCCAAACCGGCTGAAAGCGCACAGTCCAAGCCGGCAGGCGTTGCCATCCAGCCGATGGCGCAACAATCCGCACCCTCTCCCGCGGCTTCCGTTACCGGCAGCTCTCAACCGGAGAAGCAGCTTGTGACCTCTCAATCGGTGAGTCCGAATGCCGCTCCCGTAAATTCCATACCGGACTATTTATCGCAGATGAAAGAGGAAAAGAAAATTCCTACGCTGAAAAGAAACGGTTTGGGGCTTTCCATTAAGCAAGCGCAGGTCGAGGAATCGACATCCCGCGCGACCGGTGATTCCGCCGAACAGCAAGAGCGGGTGGAGGAAGATTACATCTTCAATGAAAAAGACGTGAACTATTATTGGCAGGAGTATGCAGGCAGGCTGCCGCAAGAGCAGATTGCACTGGCTAAACGCATGCAGGTAATCCGTTTGAAGATGCTCGATTCCGTGACTTTTGAGGTGGTGGTGGACAATGACATCGCGGCAAAAGAGTTTACCGAACTGACACCCACTCTGCAGGAATATCTGCGTAAACGGCTGAAGAACAGAAAAGCTACCATGACCGTGCGTGTGAGCGCTCCTGAAGAGCAGGTGCGCGCATACAGCAGGGGAGAGAAGTTTCTGCACATGTCTCAAAAAAATCCGGCATTATTGCAGCTGAAAGAAAAGTTCGGTTTGGAACTTTATTAGACCCTCGTCGTGTGCCGGTTGCGAATGGGAGGAGGTGAGTTTTGCTTTTGGCTTCTCTTTCTGAGAGATTCGGGGCTGCCGTGCCTTTGCTACTCAAAAAAGAAACTCAATACAATCATCCGGGAATTTATTCTGTCCACAGCCTGTGTGTATTTCAGTAGCGATTTGTCTCTGAGGTCTGAACGGTCTTTTTCAATCAGGTTAGTCAAACCGAAGCAGAATTTCAGTTCGGGAATCAGTTTAAAGAAAGGCAGGTAAAAGTCGCATCCCACGCCTATTTCCAGATAGCAGTCGAAAGGTTTCACGCGCAATGCCGCATTCTTCTTTGCACTGAAGTCGTAGGTGGGGCTGATGCCGGTCATCAGGTAAGGGCGGTAGTTGTTGAAACGTTCGGCGGTGTATTTAACCTCCACAGGTACCGACAGATATGCCGACTTGACAGTATAGGCATACCTCGCCGAGGAGTGTTCCTCCGCGAAAGAGACGCGTTTGTCGCCGAAATGCAGGGTGGGGAGCAGGCGTAGCGAAAGGAACTGGTTCAGATACAACTCACCCAGTACGCCTACCGTAAATCCGGGCGAATATTCGGCCACATCGGCATACCAAACTTCCCCGTCTTCTGTCACATGACCGCTGTTCGTCAGTTTATAATCCTGCGCGTGCATACCCGCGTGAAAGCCGTAGTGCCACTTCCGCTGGTCTATGTAAGGGCGGTTTTGTACTTTCCTCTTCTGTGCCGAGGCGTTCCATGCCAGAAGCAAAGCTATGACTGTAAATGCGAATCGTTTCACATCTCTACAAACGAATCCGGCGGGTTTTTATTGCATTTCCCCGTCGGATTGCGGACGGAAAGTATTATGCAATGAAAAATACGTTCTCTGCCGGCGCCCCCTTTCAGGATCTCCGTTTCTATGTTACGGATTGTTTTTGTTCGGATAATTTACTTGCGGGGATATCCGGCTGATTAATCTGTAATAAGCTGACAAATAGTTTCTTATAAGTATCTTTTGTGGGGCTGTTTCGTGATGCCTCTTCTTTGGAGGAACGATACGGGAACGGTTTGTAAACGATACGGGTTCGGTTCGAGTACCGTGCCCGTGCGGTATAAGTAAGTTGCCTGCGTATTGTCTTTTCGCATCCGTAAGCGCGAATCCGTTCGGTTTGTATTATTTAGATTAAAAATAAATTACATGCATTTCGGTAGCGGTAATGCCAACGAATGAATAAAAGCTGTATTTTTGCTCATGTAATTAGTACTAACAATTTAAATATAGAAAAAATGGCTTACGTAATTGATGACACTTGTGTTGCTTGTGGTACTTGTATCGATGAATGTCCGGTAGGCGCTATCTCTGAAGGTGATATCTATTCTATTGATCCGGAAGCATGTACAGACTGCGGTACTTGTGCAGATGTTTGCCCCTCAGAAGCAATTCATCCGGGAGAATAATAAGTACTCAACAAAAGCAATAGAAGGCTGTTTCGGGATATCCGGAGCAGCCTTTTTTCTTTTATCCCTTTGCTGTTAAGAAATATGCTTTTTTTGTTTTTTTCTCAGCAGATGTGTATCTTCGCAGGGTTTTCTTGTGAGAAAAGCAATTGATATGAATGTGAAAAGAAACGGAAGAGTTGTGGTAGCATGGGGGCTGATTGTTTCCTTCATGTTCTTCTTTGTGGTGAAGGCTTTTCACCATCATGAGGAGGAATGCCCCGTTTCATGTACGCATTCGGACGAACCGGAAGAAAATCATTCCGATTGTGCCATCTGTCTGTTCGCTTTTTCTCCTTTTACCGAATCTCCCGCCTGCGATTTCACTTGTCTGCTGATACTCCTACCGTTCGAACCGTCGGATTATCGGAGCGTGGCGGGTTGTGTCTTGTCCTATTCGCACCACCTGCGTGCCCCTCCCGCATGTTGACGGGAGCAGATATTCTCGCGACATTCTCACTTTTTTTACTCGGTTCGTTTACGGCTTTTCTCTTCGTGCAGCCGGTAGACGCCTGTTCGACGTAGCTTTCCGTTTGCTTCGTCCGTGCATTGCATCTCTTGCTGGCAATGTCCCGGATGCGGCGAACGGACTCACGTAATCGACTTCACCGGATACGGATTCCGCTTTTGTGCGATTCTTCATTCCGTTTCTTTTTCCTGAAACCTCTGGAATGCGATTTCTCATTCCGGAAACAAACGTTATTGCCTATGACATCTGTTTTGAAACGTGCTTGCCGGTATATCGGTTTGTACGTCCTGTTTTTAGCTTCGGCGAGTGTGCGGGCTCAGTTGGCCGACTCGCTCAGCCATGTACAGCTTCCCGAAGTGTTGGTGGCGGAGTCTCACCGCCGGCAACAGCAGAAGAAAACCGCGCTGACGCTGGATATTGCCGATAAGGAATTTCTGCGCCGGCATTTCACGGGAAACTTCATGCAGACGGTGGAACATGTTCCGGGAGTACATTCCATGGATATAGGCTCGGGTTTTTCCAAACCGATGATCAGAGGGATGGCTTTCAACCGGATTGCTGTTCTGGAAAATGGCGTGAAGCAAGAAGGACAGCAGTGGGGAGCCGACCACGGTCTGGAACTCGACGCTTTCAAGGTAGAGGAGGTCAACATCGTGAAAGGTCCTGCCTCGTTGCTCTATGGCAGCGACGCTATGGGAGGTGTCATTGAGATTGCCCCGCTTGCCGTACCCCGTGAAAATCTATGGTTCGGCGAAGCGGCGATGCTGGGTAAAACAGTCAACGACCTGTGGGCAGGCTCACTGATGTTGGGAGTAAAGAAAGATGAATGGTATGTCAAAGCGCGTTATTCGGAACAGCGTTTCGGAGATTACCGTATTCCGGCCGATACGATACTCTACCTTACACAGCGTGTCCCCATACACAGACGGCGCCTGAAGAATACGGCGGGGTGGGAACGGGATGCGGAACTGCTTGTGCGATACGACAAAGGACGTTACAGGGCTGCGTACGTTCTCTCCAATGTTTACCAGAAGACGGGCTTCTTCCCCGGTGCTCACGGCATACCCGACCGTCGTCGCTTGTTGCACGATGGCGATTATCGCAACATCGATTTGCCTTACAGCCGGGTAAATCATCTGAAAGCGACCGTCAACCAGCGCTATACATGGGATGGGTTCGTCCTTTCGGGCGACTTGGGTTATCAGCACAATCATCGCGAAGAATGCAGCGCGTTTCATACGCACTACGGTACACAGCCTTTACCTGTGAGCAGACCGGACAAAGAGCTTGGCTTCGACCTGCGTACGTACAGCCTGACGTTGCGGGCGGAAATACCCCTCTCCTCAACGTGGGAACACCGTGCGGGGGCAGATGTGCAGTATCAGCACAACGCCATTTCGGGCTACTCTTTCCTGCTGCCTGCATACAGGCGCCTGGCATCGGGTGTGTCGTGGCTTACTACCTATCGTCCGGACAATACCTTCTCCGTGACCGGAGGAATTCGCTACGACTATGGTCGCATGCGAGCATTCTCTCACGATGATCCCTATCTGGCGGCTTATCTGCGTGAACAGGGATATGAAGAGGAGCAGGTGGAACGCTACCGCCTGAACAGCGGGGATGTACGAAGGCATTTCTCAGACTATTCCTTTTCGTTGGGGATGGTGTGGACACCCTCGCCGTTGAGCTTGTGGAAGGTCAACATCGGACGGAGTTTTCGTTTGCCCGGTGTGAATGAGTTGGCAGCCAATGGGGTGCATCATGGAACGTTCAGGCACGAACAAGGAGATGCGGCGTTAAACTCGGAACGGGGATGGCAGTTGGATATGTCGTATGCATGGCAGGGCAGATGGATGTCGTTGCAGTTCTCTCCGTTTGCCAGTTATTTCGAAAATTATATCTTTTTGCGCCCCACCGGCGAGTGGTCGCCGCTTCCGCATTCCGGGCAGGTTTATCGCTACACCGGTGCGGAGGCCCTCTTTGCCGGAGCGGAATTGACGGCTGAGGTTCGTTTGCTGCCGGCGATTTCCTATCGTTTTGCCGGGTCTTATGTACACACCTACAACTGCGACGAACATATTCCGCTCAGTTTTTCCCCTCCGCTTTCGTTGCGCCACACGCTGGAGTGGCAGGGGAAAAATGTGCTGATGTATGCCGAAGGGCAAATCATCGGTAGGCAAAACCGGGTGGATCGCAACGAAGACCGTACGTCCGGCGCCACCCTGCTGCATTTGGGCGGTTCGTTCAATCTCCCATTGGGCGGTCGGTCGATGGAACTGACACTGACGGTGCGTAATCTGTTTGATACGCGCTATTACAATCATTTGAGTTTTTACAGGAAAGTGGAGATTCCCGAACCGGGACGCAGTTTTCAATTATTGATTAAATTACCTTTTAAAACAACATTAAAATGAAAAAAACAAGTTTCTATGTTTCTCTTATCTGTCTGCTGACAGTTTCTTCTCAATTATTCATCGCTTGCGACAAAGACGACAAGGGTGATACCGTCAAGCCGGTCATTACGCTGCACGAACCCGAAGAGGGGCAGGTACTGAAGATAGGCGCAAAGTCGGGCGTACATTTCGAGATGGATTTGTCGGACGACGTGATGCTGAAGTCTTATAAGATAGATATTCATAATAATTTCGATAACCATACGCACGCAACCACCAAGTCGGCGGATAAAGTGGTGTTCTCATTCAAAAAGGAGTATGATGTGTCCGGACAAAAGACGGCGCATATCCACCACCACGACATTGTAATCCCCGAGAATGCGCACGAAGGGAATTACCACCTGATGGTATACTGCACCGACGCCGCAGGAAACAGTACTTACGTCGCCCGTAACATTGTGCTTGGTCACGATGCGGACGAGCACGAACACGAACATCATCACGAGCATTAATCCGGCGTACGGATACTGGGGAGCGGAGCTTGTCGTTTGCTTTGGGAACGGCGGGTCTCCGCCTCTTTTTTTATATCTGCTTTCGATTTCCTTTTCCTCGAACCCTGTTTTTTGTCCGGTAGAGTGGAGATTCTTTTTAGGAAGAGTATAAAATTTCATTACCTTTGCCACATACATCGCCATGCACCTCAGTGCAGCTTGGACGATGCAGAAAACGTATTTTGATTATGGAATCCAGAAGACCTTTGATATTAGTTTCCAATGACGACGGTATTGCTGCTAAAGGAGTCAGCGAGTTGATAAAGTTTTTACGTCCCTTGGGCGAGTTGGTGGTAGTGGCTCCTGATGAGCCCCGTTCGGGGAGTGCCTCGGCGCTTACGGTCACGGCACCCATATCGTACAAACTGCTTCGTAAAGAAGTCGGAGTCACCGTATATAAATGTTCGGGTACGCCTGCCGATTGCGTGAAACTGGCTTTTCATGCCATTCTCGACCGCAAGCCCGATTTGGTTGTGAGCGGTATCAATCATGGAGATAACTCCGCTGTCAATGTTCATTATTCCGGTACCATGGGAGTGGCGATTGAGGGTGCTCTGAAGGGAGTGCCGGCTATCGGTTTCTCTCTTTGCAACCATGCTCCCAATGCCGATTTCGAACCTTGTGGGGTGTATGTAAAAGAAATCACACGCAACGTATTGGAACGCGGACTTCCACCTCTTACTTGCCTGAACGTTAATTTTCCCGATACACCGCAATTGAAAGGTATCCGTGTATGCCGGCAGTCACGGGGAGAGTGGGTGAATGAGTGGGAGGATTTTGCACGCAGGGGAGACAGTCGTTACTTCTGGCTTAGTGGAGAGTTCATGGACTCCGACCCGCAGAGTGAGGAGACCGATCATTGGGCGTTGAAACAGGGATATGCTGCCATTACGCCCGTAACCGTCGATGTAACGGCATATGCACTGCTGGACGAACTGAAAACCTGGTTCTGACATCTTTTTAAAATTTTCCTGTAACATGAGGTATTATCTTATTGCGGGCGAGGCGTCCGGCGACTTACATGCGGCTCATCTTATTACCGCCTTGCGTGCGGAAGATGCGGAAGCCGAATTTCGTTTCTTCGGTGGAGACCTGATGGCGGCTGCGGCGCTTACCGCCCCCGTAAAACATTACAGGGAGATGGCGTATATGGGATTTGTGCCTGTTTTGTTGCACTTGCCCGTCATATTCGCAAACATGAGAGAGTGCAAGGAGGATATTTGCAGTTGGAAACCGGATGTGGTGATTCTTGTGGACTATCCGGGATTTAACCTGAGGATAGCCGGATATGTGAGGCGGGAGCTGCATATTCCGGTCTATTATTACATCTCTCCCAAGATATGGGCGTGGAAAGAGCACCGTATAAAAAACATCAAACGCGATGTGGACGAATTGTTCTCGATACTGCCGTTTGAAACAGCTTTCTTCGAGAAGAAGCACGGTTACCCCATACACTATGTGGGCAATCCTACCGTAGATGAGGTGGCGGCCTACCGTGTTGCTTATGCTGAATCCGAACAAAACTTCCGCAACAGGCACAAACTCACCACAGATAAAACGCTGTTGGCTTTGATGGCGGGTAGTCGCCGTCAGGAGATAAAGGATAATCTGCCGGATATGTTACGTGCGGTCGCTGTATTCTCCGATTGTCAACCTGTGGTGGCAGGTGCTCCGGGTATTGAACCTGAGTATTACGAAACCTTTTTGAAAGGAACGGATGTCAAAGTCATCTACGGCGAAACCTATGCGCTGCTGTCGCATGCGAAAGCTGCATTAGTCACTTCGGGTACGGCTACGCTGGAAACCGCCCTGTTTCGCGTACCGCAAGCCGTTTGTTATCATACTCCCATCCCTAAGATAATCGCTTTTCTGCGTAAGCATTTGCTGAAAGTGAAATACATCTCACTGGTCAACCTCATAGCGGACAGGGAAGTGGTAAAAGAACTGGTGGCTGATACAATGACGGTAAACCAAATGCGAATGGAGTTGGATAAGTTGTTGTATAACCGGGAGTATCGGCAGGATATGCTTGCCGGATACGACTTCATGGCGGAACGTTTGGGCGCACCGGGTGCTCCGCAGAGAGCTGCCGAAAAAATGGTGGCTTTACTTAAAACCGCACTGTCGATCAAATAAAAATAGTGGGTGCATACAGATACATCCAAGATCTATAAACACTCGTGACAACGGTCGATCAGGCAAAAATAGTAAGTGTATACAGATAGACCGCTGCGGCGGGAATTGCAAGTAAGGCGCTGTCGAAGCGATCGAGCATTCCTCCGTGTCCGGGCAAGATGTTTCCGGAATCTTTGATACCGAACTGGCGTTTCATCAGGGATTCTATCAGATCACCCCACGTTCCGAAAACCACTGTGACAAGAGCAAGACCCACCCATTGCCAAACATTCATGAAGGGAAAGAAGTTGGCGAATGCAAAAGCCGAAGCAATGGAGAATACCCCTCCTCCAATGCTACCTTCCCATGACTTTTTGGGAGAAATGCGTTCGAACAAGCGATGTTTGCCGATGAGCGATCCTACGCAATAGGCTCCCGAATCGCTTAACCAAATGAACACGAACACTGAAAGAGGTAAAACGGGATTGTATGTTACCGTTCCCTCAAACCGGTTGTATTGGAAAGCCAATGCGTTGAGAAGCGCGAAAGGCAGAGCCACATAGATTTGGCTCAATGCAGCGGATGCCCAGTTTCCGAACGGGTTTTCTTTTTTGAGATACAACTCCCTGATAAACATATATATCAGCAAAGCCAAGTATGGGAGAAATACCTGCGCTCCCGTAGCCGACTGGCAGAAAGCCATCAGTGAGAGAAAGAGATATGCACCTCCCAGCCCGGTGAGTAGCGGAGAGATGTTTACTCCCGCATGTGCGTTGACCAAGCGACTGAATTCATGAACGCTCAGTGCGGCGATAAGCGTGAAGAGTATTCCGAAAGAAAGGGGGCTGTATAGGATACAGCCTACCAACACGCACACAAAGAGTACGCCTGTGAGTGTACGTTGTATGAAATTGCTTTTCAAGGGATAAATTTATTATATGTGTTCTACAATCGAGATTCTGTTGTATATGGTTTCGGCTTGTTACGGGTATCTTTTACAAGACACCGTCTGCCAATCATGCTTTTGAGTCTTCTCCGGTTGTATGCTGCGATGCTTCGCATTGAGCGTCATTGTTTGTTGGGTCTGTCGAGGCGTCGCTTTCCGTTTCAGGGGTTCTTTGAGAAGACTTTTCCGCTTTTTCGGTATTGATGATTTCTTCGGAACGGGAAGCCCACGGACGTTTACCGAAAATATGTTCCACATCTTCTGCAAAGATAACTTCCTTGTCTATTAGTAGTTGGGAGAGTTTCTTATGTTCCTCGGCATGCTCGATGAGTATTTGCTTGGCACGTTCATACTGCCGGTTCACCATGGTTTTTACTTCCTCGTCGATCATCTCGGCTGTTTTCTCGCTGTACGGACGATTGAAGGAGTACTCTTCGTTATTGTAATAACAGAGGTTGGGAAGACGCTCGCTCATTCCTAAATAGGCTACCATGCCGTAAGCTTGTTTGGTGACGCGCTCCAAGTCGTTCATCGCTCCGGTGGATATGCGTCCGAGGAACACATCTTCAGCCGCACGTCCTCCCAAAGTGGCACACATCTCGTCGAGCATCTGCTCTTTGGTGGTTATCTGGCGTTCTTCGGGCAAGTACCATGCGGCGCCCAGAGCGCGTCCGCGCGGAACGATGGTGACTTTTATCAGCGGGTTGGCATGTTCCAGCAACCACGAGATGGAGGCATGTCCGGCTTCGTGAATGGCAATGGAGCGGCGTTCTTTTTCTGTTGTTATCTTGGTTTTCTTTTCCAGTCCGCCTACAATGCGATCCACTGCATCGAGGAAGTCTTGTTTCCCTACGAATTTCTTTCCATGACGTGCGGCAATCAGGGCAGCCTCGTTGCAGACGTTGGCGATGTCCGCACCGGAAAATCCGGGGGTCTGTCGTGCCAGCAAGTCCACGTCCACAGTATCATCTATCTTGATGGGGCGCAGGTGTACGCCGAATACCTCTTTACGTTCGTTGAGATCGGGCAGGTCTACATGAATTTGCCGGTCGAAACGTCCTGCGCGAAGCAATGCTTTGTCGAGTACATCCACGCGGTTGGTGGCGGCGAGGATAATGACTCCGCTATTCGAGCCGAAACCGTCCATTTCGGTAAGAAGCTGGTTCAGCGTGTTCTCGCGTTCGTCGTTTCCACCCATGGCGGCGGACTTTCCGCGTGCGCGCCCTACGGCGTCTATCTCATCGATGAATACGATGCAGGGAGCTTTTTCTTTCGCCTGACGGAATAAATCGCGTACACGCGAGGCGCCCACTCCCACGAACATTTCCACAAAGTCGGAACCTGCCAGTGAGAAGAAAGGAACGTTGGCTTCGCCCGCCACGGCTTTTGCCAGAAGCGTCTTACCCGTTCCCGGAGGTCCCACGAGCAATGCCCCTTTGGGTATCTTTCCTCCTAACTCCGTATACTTCTGCGGGGCTTTAAGAAACTCCACTATTTCTTCCACCTCTTGTTTTGCCTCGGACAATCCCGCCACGTCTTTGAAGTTTACCTTTACGGTAGTGCCTCCTTTTTCGAACAGTTGCGCACGCGATTTGCCTACGTTGAAGATTCCTCCGCCGCCTCCGCCTCCGCCGGTCATGCGGCGGGACATGAAAATCCAGAAACCGATAATTAGTGCGATGGGAAGCACCTGCCAAAGAATGGCTACCAGATAATTACGCTTCTTCTCATAACTGATGGAACCGTCGAAGCGGGTTTCATCTTTTTCTTTTTGAAGAAAATTCCCCAGACTCTCGCGCGAGGGAGCCTCGGTGGTAATAAGCGGGTTCTTTGCGGTACGCGTAGCGTTTTCCTTGAACACGTCTTTTACGTGTTGCGACTTTACATATGCCTCCACGGTGTTGTCGTCATAACCAATCACCTTACTTATATAACCTTTTGTTACGTATTGCTGAAACTCATCATACGAAACGTCCTTTATTCCTGTGGAGTTTTCGTTGGTGAGATACAGCCCGAAAAGCATAAGCGCAATGAGCATGTAAAGCCAGTTCAGGTTGAACTTGGGCATATTTACTTTATTGGGCTTTCCGTTCATATTATTCTTGTTGTCCATAAAATGCTTAATCTAAATCGGGGATTCGGGTTAATTTGGCATCTGCCCACAAGTGTTCCAGATTGTAAAAGGCTCTGGTCTCGGGCAGAAATACGTGTACCAACACGTCGGCGTAGTCCATGGCTACCCATTCGGCATTGCGAATACCGTCTATAAAGAGCGGTTTGGTGTTGGAACCTTTGTGTGCATACTCTTTTACGGAGTCTGCGATGGCTGCGACTTGATTGGGCGAGCTGCCCTGACAAATGACAAAATAGTTGCAAATGGTGTCGCCAATGTGTGTAAGATCTGCTATGATGATGTTTTTACCTTTTTTTTCTTGAATACCTTCGGTGATTTGTTGAATTAGTTGCTTGGCTTCGTTCATTCTCAATTGTTAATGTTAAATACAGGGCAAATATACGTTGATTTCTTATACTAAACACTTTAAAGAATAAAAGTATCGTGTTTTTTGCTTTTTTTAGAGATGATTCTCTGACCTGAAAGACAGGCTGTTTGCTTTTATTTATTACGTTCCGGATGAAATGGAAGAAGTCAGATAGTCCATCCGCTCCGATAGGATACCGAATGCCGAATATTATTCGGTCGATTTCAAGTGCAATGATTGCTTGAGTCCGGGATAAGATTCTTTTATGCACAGATATGGAACTTTCTTCGAGTAGTTGTAAGTGGCGGACAACCAGCATGTTGCAATACGGGAGAAAACATCTTCGTACCACACCCGTGTGGTTTAGGGAACCGTGCCCGTTCGGTTCGAGTACCGCGTCTGTTCGGTTCGGGAACCGTACCTGTGTCGTTCTCCGGACATTTTGCAGGCACACCCGGGCGTTGTCCGCAGTGGGCGAAAGCTACTCCGCTTACAATGCTTTTATTACCTTCGATAAGGATGCCGCTCATCATGTTCTATCTTTTCCCGGACTTCCCATATGCGGATGAAAGCGGATTGTACCACTTCTTCTGACATGTATTGGTTGCCGGAAGAGATGCGCATTATAAAATTGTACAGTTTACCGTTGTATT
>JBHADT010000111.1:0-11988 GCA_041855205.1 Bacteroides sp. | reverse complement strand
CGAATACTGAACATCAGCAAGCGAACGCTCCAACACTATCGAGACACTTCCGTGTTGCCTTTTATCCAAATCGGGCATAAGTGCTATTACAAACGTGAGGATGTGGAAGCACTCCTTGCCAAGTCCAACCGTTAATAACCGCAACTATGGAGTACGAAACCATCAACAAAGAAACGCCCGAGATGAAACAACTCATCTCAGGCATCAGAGAAATGAACAAACGCCTTCGGGAGATTGCCCAAATGCACCGTCCGCTCTTCGGGGGAGAAATCTACCTTACGGGGCGGGAGGTTTGCGAACGGCTTTTCGTCAGCCCTCGTACCTTGCAGGACTATCGGGACAAGGGCATTATCCCCTACACCCAAATTGCGGGGAAAATCCTCTATCGACTATCCGACATCAACCGACTATTGCAAGAGAACTATCGGAGATAAAGCATTTGCAAGAAGCGTTTTCCTGACGTTTGGCAACCACACAGAAAGAACCTGCCGAATGGTCGTCCAAAAGATACCGAGCAATCTCGCCATCGCTCGGTATCTTTTTGCTGATTATTCGGTATCTTTTCGCAATAAATCAAGTACATTTACGTTATAAACAGTAAATATCCGCCCAAATGAAAGACAAACTGCGTTTTGTTTTCGTACCGTTCGTGCTGGCACTCTTGGGGCTGACGGTCGGCTACACGCTGCTGAACTGGCTGCTGGTCGTCAGGTTCGGCGTGTTCCACCCGAAAGAGGAGCTTACGGAGATAGTACTGCCCCTACTGCTCGCCGGGGCGACGGCATGGTTTTACATTGCCCCCAAGCTGAAGGTGCTTAAACTGAAAATCGATTTTTATCATACGTTTTTGGCGTGTATCGGACTGGTGATACCGATGGTGTTCGCACAGAAGTATATGACCGCAACCACAGGCAAGCTGACCATGCTGTCGTCTGTCGAGGATATAGAAAGCCGTGAGTCTACGAAGTATTACCAGTTGGGGACATACCATATCGACACCGCTGCCAGTCGCTATCACGCCACCTACAGGATAGAGGGCAGGAACGCCGACAGGTTCAAGATGTATTTATACGCCGTTATACCTATCCGCGACGCCGAGGCCGACACACTCTCCCACGAGCCGACCGCTTGGCTGGGCATCGTCTATGAAGACGAGATAAGCAGTCGCAACAGCCACGAAATGTTGGAGAGGGAATACAACACATTCATCAGGCTGAGTCAAGCCCGAACCGAGTCCGGCAACTTCTCGCATTTCCTCTGCTTCGAGCGGATAGGCAGGTCGTCCAAGCATTATGAGGGCTTCGAGAACGCCATCGGTCAGGGTGTACATTTCCCCTCCGACCCCGTTATACTGCAAGGTATGAACGTGCCTTACGGGGCGAGAGCCGGCGACCTACAGGAACGCTTCATCACCGCCATTGCCATCGTCCTTGCCGTGTGGCTGCTACTCTCCGTCATGCCCAAGACCAACGCCAAAGAACTCGAGCGCATCAGGGCCGGCAAGCCTGACCTTATGGCACAGGCAGAACGGCAGGAGTGGCTTGACTTGATAATACCACACGAGGATTACTTCGTTACGCCCATCATCATGTACGCCAACATCGCCCTGTTCTTCCTGATGGTCTTTGCCGGAAAAGGCTTCCTCACCTTTCAGGCCGACGACCTTATCGTCTGGGGAGCCTGCTACGCCCCACGGGTGAGGGAGGGGGAATGGTGGAGATTGCTCTCTGCCACATTCCTGCACGGAGGAGTGGCACATCTGTTTGCCAATATGGTCTGCCTCTTCTATGTGGGTACACACCTCGAAGAACTGATGAGTCGCAGCCGATACCTCTGCGTCTATCTGCTCTCTGCGCTCACAGGAAGTGTCGCAAGTCTGCTGTGGCACACCGAACCGATTGTTGCCGTGGGAGCATCGGGTGCCATATTCGGTCTTTACGGAGCCTACGTCGCCCTGTTGCTGGGCGGGATCTATCCGAAGAGCCATACGAAGTTCGTGCTTCGTGAGACGACCATCTTCATCGGCATCAACCTCTTGGCAGGTATCGTGCCGGGTATCGACAATGCTGCCCACATCGGAGGACTGCTCTGCGGTCTCCTGCTCGGCTTCGCATTTCTCGTTGTTAAAAGGAAAAACTTCATTAAGAGAAACAGGAACAATTGGCAATTGTGAAATCATATCCTCGAGAAGAGAAAAAATAGAACAATAATAGTTTCATATCATGGAAATAAAAAATAGACTTTTATGCTTGATTATTCTTTTGTTGGGAAGTATCCCCAAAATTGAAGCCCAGAGGACTATTACGACAGAAGAACTTAACGATAGCACCTATACTTGTCGTCTGGATGGAGTTTACGTCTTGCAGGACAGAACACGCAAAACTATTCTCAGCTTCAAAAACGGGAAAAAGCATGGTCAATGGGTTACTTTTGATAAGGATTTATCCTTTTGGGTCGAGACTTTCGAAAAAGGGAAAAGGCAGGGTCTGTTTTCATCGTCGACTATGTATGGGGGTGTATCTGGATATTATGATAATGATCAGAAAGAGGGCTACTGGTGTGAAGTAGAAGAGGGTAGAGGTGAAGAAGGGTATTACCATAAGGGGCTAAGAACCGGAATATGGAAATGCGATAACTACAGCGAAGGAAGATTTTGGACGGGTTCCTATAAAAGAGGACTCAAAGATGGTGTATGGGTATGTACAAATGGCTCTGGGCGTGTTGTTGCGAAAGAGATATTCAGAATGGGTGTTTTGGAAAGCAGTGAAACTCTTGAAGATCAAGTCACACATGAGTGATTTTTGGGAAATTACACTTGTCTAAATTACTAAATCAATATAAAGATCAGGCAAAGCTTTAGAAAATGAGTAGAGTAGCAGTCATTTTTGCATTTGTATTTTTGATATATGGATGCATGAGAACAATAAAGAAAGAAACGATCAATAAAACAAGTTGCGGGGAACTACAAAGTCAAGTAAATGATCAAATAAACGCCTTTTCCAAGCGACCTTTCTATCAATTGAAAATAAAGGCAGCATCTGTTGGTTTTGACATAAGAATAAACGATTTTCCAGTATTGCAGTATAATAAAAAGGAAAATGTATCAACAGAAATGGAAATTCCTATCAATATTGCTATTTTATCTTCGGGAACACAAGAGTTCTCAGTTCGAGTTTTTCCTCTTTTAGGTCAAACACATATTTCCGAAAATGGGGTATTTGAATTCGAGATAAACAAAAAACCAGATGCGTGGGTATATGATGGAAAAAGAGAGATAATCTTTCAAGCTGTCAAAATGAACGCCAGAAATTTGCCTTTTTGGAAATTTGAAACAAAATTCGAAGCAGAAGTCCCTTTTTCATTCACTGCATGGACGAAATCCCAAGATTTGAGCAAGATTGACAACTTAAACGAACTATTGGATAATGCTTATAAGAAAATTACAAAAATCATAGAAAGTAAAAACAACAAAGAATTTAGAGAGATTATTAAGAAGACATATGAAGTCGATATTATGTTGTATGAAAAACAAAATGAGCTGAATGGCTTTCAAACAGAGCGAGAGAGAGTCTTGCCAATGAACACTTGTAGTATCGGTCTATATGGGAATAATAGATTAGTGAGATATGAAAATACAGAGTTAGAAACCTGCCTTAAAACCGAAGTTTGTTTTAATGAAAATACTAAGAAGGTGTATTCATATCCTCTTTTTTTTCATTTACCTCCAGGGGCAAATGAATTAGAGGTTATAAGATGATTACGTTCTCGAAGCTGATAAGAAAATAAATAAGCCGTGTTGTATATTTGCAAACAAACCATCCCACAAATATGAGCGCAATATCATTCATTATTTTATTCACATTGATTACCGGTTGCGGTCATGCGCAGGTAAAGACAAAAACTCAGGAAGAAATGGAACAGGAGAAGACCAAGATGGAGGCATTGATCAAGGAAGAGCTCACAAGAGTAAAAACCTATACTGAAAAGCCGGCCTATTACCTGCAGGTCAATAAGACGGGATGCCGCCTGCTGATCCGGGTGAATGACATTCCACTGGGGTATTCTTTCGTGGAGGACGAGGGAGAGTCGATGCTCTACCCGATCAACACCCGACTTTTTTCTGGCGGCCGGCATACGGTCAGCATAGAGGTTTACCCGCGCACAGGAGAAGCCTTAGTAGCCAAAGACGCGGTGGTGAACATCAAGGTGGTGCATTACCGAGAGAAATTAGTGGGCATACCCGAAACGATCGAAGAATTAGATACCCCGGAAGACATCGGCACTTTGAAAACTCCGCTTTACCGCGACTCCCTGAGTTTCGAGGCCTCCCTGCCATTCGATTTCAAATACATCCTGACCCAAGCCAAAGACCTTCGAAAGATTCCTCGTCTGGAAGAGAAAGTGCTGGCACATTACAATAAGGTGCGGCAAATGATGATCGACGGACAATATTACGAATATGAGAAGATGCGGCTGCCGACTACGTGGCCCCTCACAGAGATGAGCTATCTGGGTGAAGAGGGATTACGAAAAGCTCATATAGATGAGGACTATTTGTTCCGTTTCCTTTGCAACCCGATAGACTGGATTGCCCTGCCCATAGAGAACTACGAGATGGTGATTTGCGGCAACGGGAAGTTGGTTTATCTGCGCCGGAAGATGGAATTGGATGAGGTGCTTCAAGTGGAATACTATAAAACCGAGGAAGAAAAAAAAGCATATCCTGACGAGCGAAGCTATGTTTCCAGTCAATTCATCGCTCTTTATATGCCTGCCGATGGCGAAGAACTGGTAGAGCTTTATTGATTCAAATCCAACGCGATATGAACTCGATGACAAATATGATGATCATTGCACTGCTGCTTTTCATTCTTGCAGCTTACAGACTTCACAGGATTAGCAGCAGGGGCGACAGGAAGTATGATGTGTTCTGCATCTCTGAAGGTTGCATGACCGTTCATACCGGATTGTTTTCTCTAACCTACAAGATAGAAGAGATATAAGAAATCAGATTTTCAAAAATAGCTCTAAGAAGAGGTTTTAGAGGTTTTTTAGGCATTATGTGGTTGAGAAAGAAGAGAGGCTTGATAAAAAGTCGCATGTTTCTCTTCGACTCAAGCTGGTATTATAGGAAGACAGTACTTATCAGTTCTGAAAGCGATATCTACCTTACCACAAAAGGCTTGATGGAGGAACTCAAACGACACGGCATCAGATGCTCCGTAAAGGAATAAATAACAACACCTGATAAACAATGATACAAGCAATCATACCCATACTATTCGCCATGATGTGGACTCCACTCGATATGAACCCTTGGACCACCCTACGTCGCCAGAAACGGCAGAGAGGAAATGTAAGGAAGTCTTTGGCCAAGAGACAGCAGAACGACTGACATTGATTTATAATTCATAGAGCTATGAAGCGTTTTATCCTTTTATCCTACATCATTTGTCTGCCATTCTTATGTATGGCTCAGAAATACTCTGTCTGTAAAAATGATATTGACAGTGTCGTAGTAAAAAGAATAGAGATTCAGACAAAAGAACTATCTGTAGTAGGAACATCCGAAGAAGAAAAGATCGAAATGGTATATCAAAGAAAAATACCCTATGAGGAAATGACTCTTCTTATAAGGAAATTAAGCAGAAAAGCAAACTACTCCCATGAACGGGTTTTGTTGTCTCATGCAGATACCGAGATCCTTTTTTATGCAAATGATGAAATAATCCAGAAAGTCCTTCATTCCTCATTAACGGGAAACATCATCATACTAAGAAACGACAGTTGTGTTTTTGCCGGAAAAGCCTCACCGTCGCTACACAAATTCATCAACAAGATTTCCACTAAGCCAATGGATAAACAAATGGATTATCCCATTACTGATTTGTGCAGATTGAAATGTAATAAAAGTACAACACCCTATAAACAATGATACAAGCAATCATACCCATACTATTCGCCATGATGTGCGACTCCACACGATGTGAACCCTTGGGACACACCACGCCGCTGTTCGAGCAGACCGAGCTGAGCGTGTGTCTGGAAAATGAAGAGGACAGCAAGACCTACCTGAAGCACGTAGCCCTCTACGTCCCCCCCGTAAACTCCCTCTCCTTTTTCCCGGGAACGAGCATGGAGGAAGACAAGTTCAAAGAATTCAGTCCCGAGTTCATACTCAATTGGAAATACAGGACGGAGGGGAATCAAGGCGGAAGCGAAAGCAGCGCAGCAGCCTATTTCGTAAAGGACGCGGAGACGGAACACTACGACATCTACCAAGTGGAGTGGTTAGACGACTGTTGGTCCATTGAACAGGTCCCCGGTATCGATGAAGACAACCCACCGTATCAAGTGCCGCGACCGATAAGTTTCGAGCCTGTATGTGGCGAGTACCGACACGTAGGGCGGTCGGACAACGGGCAGCTGCTCGCCGTGAAAGTGTGGAAGTATGTGCAGAAGGAAAGGGAAAAGCGCAAGAGGGCGAAAAAGACCGAGGCAAGTACGAGGAAGATAGAAAGAAGGAAAACAAAGAAATAAATCGAGCGCAATATGGATTTTTCAATAGTATCAGACACCGCTGGTGCAAGAGTTGGTGAATTGGTTTCAGAACTACGCCATATCCTTAAAAATAGGATTAATAGTAAATTTCAAGAATACAATGTAAGCGTCGGAATAGCCGTTAGATGCTTACCTCAGAATTACAACAGAAAATCATTCGTGCGCTACACAAAGGCGGACAATTATCTTACAATAGATTTCTGTGTTGTTCTCGAAGAGTATCTCGAAAAATATAAGATAGAGCAGAGGTATGAGTTAGGAAAGACTTTCTTGGAATGGCTGGAGGCGGGATTGCAAAACAAGGCATTCATAAAAAATAATCCCAATCTTGATATAGAATTGCTTTTTGACTATGTTGTGGAACTCGGTCAAAAAGAAGGCTGGTTTGTCGAAGAGATTGATTGGAGTTTGGATTTGGACAAGTGAAATTTTTTCCCGCCCTAAGTATGGAATTGAAGAATACTATAAAAAAGTTGTATGCAGTATTTGGTCGAAATGGTGTGGATATAGGAACTTTTGACCTAAGAAAAATTATTGGAAGATGAAATATGCCGATGAAATGCTAAATCCAACAGGAAAATACTCTCCTAATAATTTAGCTTTAATGAAACGAGGAAATGCTCCGAAAATAAAAGTTGAAGTATCCGATGCTTTGGGAAATAAAAATATTGTTGATGTTCCTATTGAATTGCATCATACAAGTTTGCCTCAAAAGTTAGGTTCCTCTAAAGCCAATGAAGCATGGAATTTGACAGAGGTTACACCTTGGGGACATGCGAGTATGGATCCTTACAGAAATTTAGGAGATAATTTCAAATTAGTACGAATTATTAATGGAACAAATTCATGGTGAAATGGAAGCGAATAACATAATAAATGCGCTAAAACATTTATCTGAAGGGCGGACTATTATCGATATAAAAAAACTAGAAAGAGAATTGGCAGAAAAAATGCCCGGTATAGATAATCATGAACCTTGGAGGGCTGGAAGCAAACAAGGACAATCTTTAAGTCCAGAAGCAGAAGCTCGGCTAAAAATCTTCTCATGATTATTAACGCTATAGTAAAAAAAGATGAATAGTTTTTCGATTTTTCTCAAATTAGGAGGTGGAGATACGGTATCCATAGTAACCGAGTATTGGCAGAAAATCACAAAGATATTCGACAAAATGTCTGAATATTCATATTCCACAGATATTGATCAATTTCATATCGAAATGAGAGTAGATGGAGATTTTCTGAAATTTGGAGATTCTGAAGGTTGTAATAATTTGCGTTTATTTAAGAAGAGGCGATTGGTTGCAAACAGTATTTCATTTGGTGAGAATGTTTACACCGACGAACATATTTTATCTGAATTCTTGATTGAAAATTTATCGTTAGCTTTTGAGCAAATAGTAATACGGCTAAAAAAAGAGAAGTTAAATATTGATGGAGAATTTCTATTGACAGATTTAAATAAATATATTTCTGATTTTTGGTAGCTTAGTTGTATTCTCGGTAATTCACACGAAAAGATATTTTGAAAATGTTGCTAATAGATTAGAAAATGCGGATCTAATTGGAGGAAAAGGGGAGTTCTGGATGAATTGGACAATATTGCAGGGGATCTACTTTTTAACAAGGAAATTTGATAACAATATGGATGTATACAGAATAAAAAATGACTATCTATTTAAAGGGATATCAAGCAGAAATGAATTGGTTATAAATCAGTTTAACTCCTTTAGGGGGCAAAGTCTTGCTTCAAGTTGGGAAACCCCTATTTTCGAATTGCTTGAAAATGTCACAACAGTTAATTCAGAAAAAAAGGAAGAAGAAGGAAAATGTATTTCCTTCGATTCAAGATGTTATGGCAATATCTTTATAATAAATTCTATTTTTTCAGACCTGTTCAAAGGATTGAATGTAGAGTTATTACCTATAAATATAGTTGGTACAACCCCTTCTTATTTATATGCAAATATATTAAATGTAGTTAGTGCAATTGACTTCTCGGGCTTAGACTATAACCAATCAATGGATATGATGAAAAGCAATGACATTCGTTTTGTAAAAAAAGAAATCAACGGGATTAAGATATTTAGAGATCTGAAAATCGTCAACTTCTACTACTGCACAGAAGAGTTTAAGGAGATGTTCGAATCTAAAATGATTTCTGGGATTATTTTTGAAAAGGTTGGAATAGCTCAATGAGATTTGGAATAATGCTGCGTATCGCCTCTCACTATAGAAGTGTAAATTTTGTTGGCGAAGAAAATTTATGCCTTTCTCAGAGGTTATTTCTTTGACTATGCAATGGATACGAAGCCGCTTTTGCTAATCCCGAAAATAATAAAACGAGGGTACTTGACAGCAATTTGACGAAAGGACATCATTAAAAAATACATCAGTATGGCGAAAGGAGACAAAAAATACGGTAGTGTGTATGAAATGTCATTGTTAAGTGGCAAATTCATTTATGTGTGCTGGATAAGAGAGTTTAGCTTTGGTATATTTAACTATATTTCAGAGGAGCCAATGAAAGATTTGGAAACTCTTTTGTCTCTTGGTTTTAAGACTTACAAAGCGTGCAAAGAAACGGCTGTAAGGAAGAAAATTTGGAAACTAATAGGGCAAGTTGATTTAGAGAAAGAGAAAATAACATGGCCTGATTTAGCGATTTTTTTACCATATAATAAAGAACTTTTCATTGAACAATCAAGGGTAATGAGAAATGGGAATCCTTTGATAGTCCCTCAAAAGGATTATATCGACCTATTAAAAAGGGGGTACATCTATGGTTTTTTTGATAATTACCAAGTTTTTGAACGTTGGCTGTCCAGCAATATAGAAGACTATCCTGCAAATCAAGATATACTTCCATTGCCCAATAATATAGTCGAACAACCTTAAACAGTAGTGTTCTTGACTGCAAAGATTTGAGCAGAGAAGAAGCTATCTAAATAATTATGAGAATTTAGAATAATGACAAACTTATCCAAGAATCTCCACCGAACGAGACCAACTCGGACGGGTGACGGAGCAGGGTATCTTTTCAAACAATGTGGAAAAGAGTCGTATGCGCTTCCACTGGGATATGGGTAACCGTCTGCTTCGGAAGATGCCCCTTCCTCACGGGTGAAAGCGACCGAGACAAGTGCGGGGAGGAAGACAAAAAGATAATATTAAAAAATAGAGAATATGGAAAGACTTTTTTTAATTGGCATGCTTGCATTCTGGGGGGATTGGAATTGTTTTTACTATCTACTTTCTGTACAACTATTATAAGAATACCATCGTTGATGGAAAAAGACTGATTGATAAAGTTGTAAACTCGAGTACAAGAACGGATAAAATGGGAATAGGTGAACTTCTCAAATATGCCTTAATGTTTGCAATAGCCATTTTCTCCACGATAAAGATTCTTTATTGGGGGGCGAATTTCCCATCAGCTACATCCGCTTTGATAAAGTTGGTCATTCTTGCGCCGATTATGGCTTTGTTCAATGCGAGAAGGCGAACGAGAAAGGATGTTTTTGTACTTGTTGGCTCTCTGTTGTTTTTATTTTTCTGCGAGATAGCTTATATCACCATCGGCTTGCCCGTAAAAGCACCTGTTCTTGCCATAAACAATACGGAGATGAGATTGGGACATACCACGGTTCAGGAACTTATGAACGACGGCTTTGACATTTATGTGGAAAAAGAACGGACTTACGCAATGGACTATGATGACTTTCCCGATTCGGATAAATTTGTGAAATATTCCGGCGCAATGGACATATCCATTCCCGGAGGATACCATAGATACGGGCAGGTTCCGTACTGTGTCGGTGTCCTGGCAAAGAATGACCAGCCCATTGCAATAGTGACATTTTATGGAAGCATGAGCGAGGAAAAGCCACTGAAAGATTGCAGTATTATTCTTTTTAATCTGTGGAGTAGATTCATTTCAGAAATAAGGAACAGCGGAATAACTTTGAAACTAAATGGAGTAGATCTGCTTGCCACTATCAAGACTGAGACAATGAAGGAAACTTTTGGGAATAAGATATTCAGAAGATACCCCAGACGCTATGAAATAGAAGAGGAAATAGAAACAGAGAAACGTTATATTATCTCTTGGGAAAGCAACAGCCATCATTTGTTTTATAATTCGTACTTTGCAACCATCCGTATGAACGACAATCATCTGATGAACTCTCTTGAGCTTGAATGCCAAATAGCAAGAGAGGCAGATGAGTGAGAGTGTCTGACCAAATAATCAGGAGAGGAAATTGTCAAGGATTTGCAACCACGATTCGAGAACAGCCCGTATAACAGGTTCTTCAAGGTCCTAATGTTTATTGTCATTATATCCATAGGTTTCTTGGCTTTGCTGTACCGTCCTCGACGGTCGGCTGATATTTACATGAAACGAGTTTGTTACACACTAATGTAGCAAACTCGTTTCTATACATACCTATATACCACTTTATTGTATTAGCCTGTCCATATCCTTTGCAATCTTTTGGTCAGTGATTTGGGCATAGATTTGCGTGCTGGCAATGGACGAATGTCCCATCATCTTGGCGATGCTCTCTATCGGAATACCTGCTTCTAATGTCAGCGTGCCGAAGCTGTGGCGACCGACGTGGTAGCCCAGCGGAGTACGAATGCCACACGCCAAGCCCACGGCTTTGAGATGGGTCAGTAGTTTGCCCTTACTTATCGTATCGGGGAATATCTTGTAATCCTCTTTGCTCTTCTCTTTCGTGTAAAGCGAAAGTATCTGCTCCGCTATCGGATGCAGGGGTATCAGACTCTCCACTTCCGTTTTCTGTCTTGCCTTGCGGATATACCGTTTCCCCTCGTTGTTCGTTTCGATTTGCGAAGCTCGCAGGCTCTGCAAGTCGGCAAATGCCAAACCTGTAAAGACGGAGAAAAGAAACATTCTTCGGCTTAGTTCTGCCCCTTCCTCCTGCAACGGGAATGCCAAGAGCTTTGACACATCGCCTTTGCTTAGGAAACGAGGTTTACGCTCCACGGCTTCATACTTCACCTCTTCAAACGGATTGAAGCGTATCGTTCCCTGACTGACGGCTCGGTACATCAACCGACTCAACCAACACAAATGCCTGTTTATGGTTGCAGAGGCATAGCCCTCCTTCTTCAGGTGGAAACGGTAATCATCAAAGAAGTCTGTCGTAAGAGCCGTTAGGGGAATATCCTCCTCGCCACGACTTCGCACAAAGGAATTGAGCTGCTTGTCGGAACTTCGATTGTTGCTGTACGTTCCCTCGCTCTTGCTTTCCCGTTGGGCTTTGAGTTCTTCCGTACTAAGGGTAAGAAGTGTCGTTGGAGTCCTCCCGATGCCTTGCAAGTAGTTCTTCAGAAGCTCGGCACTCACTGCTCCATATTTGTAGAGCAAGGTATTGTACCCTTGCTCGATTTCCTCCCGAAAGG
>JBHADT010000110.1:0-22111 GCA_041855205.1 Bacteroides sp. | reverse complement strand
ACTGTTTGGTTGGGATTGTAAGGACGAAAATGTATCTTTGTCATAGTATAAAATGTTATGCTTAAAGATACAAAATCTTTAGGTAATAACAAAGCCCCGGCTTGTGAAAGTCGGGGCTTTGTGCATTTTGACACACCTCCATTCTTTTTAGTGGCTATACAACAGGCGAGACAGAATACCGGTTTGCAACGGATAAGGGAAGACGGTTTTCAATATTCCTCGCACCGCACCCGTTCGGTACGAACACCGTGTCCGTCCGGTTCGAATACCGCACCTGTATGGTTTAAGTACCGTACCTGTGTCGTTTTTCGAACATATTCGGGTATTTCCCGCAGCAGAGAGCAGTCGTTTCGGAGAGGGATGGTTCTTGGGGTGCTTCTTCCCTCGAACTCAGTTTTTTATCAATCGATACAGGGTGAGAAAGGATATGGAAGAGACAGGACAGTGTAAGAATCCCCCTTCAACGTACAATCCGAGCATGTATGAGAAAATTCTTTGCCGAACGGATAAATGCAACACAACAGAAGCGGTTACACCCATTTTATCAATGCACCTCTTTCCGCCACAGAATAGCAGGGAACACCTAAACGAGCGCATTCCGCCTCCAGTTTGCGCCGGCGATAAAGCGACAATGAAGCATCCAGTACCACCGTGCGCAAACGAAATACCCCCTTCACATCACTTACACTTCCTTTGTATCCGCGTGTAATGAACAAATAGTCTACCCGGAGCGGAGAGGGACTGCGTTTATGTTGCCAACGCGAATCATTGAGCAGGCAAACGCACTGTCCGCGATAGTACAGGATATTGTTCCTGAGAAACAAGTACCGATTATCACACTCTGCAGTGAGTATCTTCGGAGGCTCAAGTCTCTGTTTGTTCCAGTGCGGAGCCAGTGAACGGCGCAAACGGGATAGTTCGCACAAGGAATCCGGCGTCACCAGCCACGAGCGTCCGGTACGTTCCACACAGTGCACCGCAGGAGCATTTCGCACATGGTAGAAAGCGATATGCGGACGAGGAGCATTCAATATTCCTGTCAGGAAGTGATAAGAGACAAGTGTCAGAAGACAACAAAGAGCAATAGAGAAATTACGCGCCGTGGGAAGCCTCCATACTCTAAACAAAAGAAACAGCAAAAGATAAAACAGCGACACTTCCCACACATCCATCCACAAACCGTCTACGGATGCACAAGGGAGACGCTCAATGAATCCTAATATCGCATGCTGCGCATCGAGCAGGAGGTTCACCGCTTTCCCCGCAACCTGTTGCAACAAAGGAAAAGGAAAGAGCAACAGCAACAAAAGGGCAGCGCACACAATCAATATCACCGGAATGGAGATACAGAGATTAGTCAATAAAAAATGAGTGGAGAAGCGGTAAAAATACAATACCACCAGAGGAGCGGCACCCGCTTGTGCCGCAAGCGATACGGTGACGAGAGCCCACAACTTCTTTATCCACCAACGACGGACTGTCAACAGTCCGTATAACTTCGGCTGCAAAAGCAGAATAGCGGCAACCGTAGTAAAGGAGAGTTGAAATCCCACGTCGAAAAGCCAAAGCGGACGATAAAGCAACATAAAGAAAGCCGTCGCCGCCACAATATTTATCCCACTCACACGGTAAACATTTGCCAAATACACCTTCCCCGCCACCATCAGAGAGCACATAACCACAGCCCGTACCACAGACGGGGAAAATCCTGCGATGAAAGCAAACGCCCATAAACAAGGCAACAGGCAGAGCTTTCCCCACTCACACGAAGAAGATCTGCCGAGAGTTGCAGCAAAGCTTTTATTCCTATCGAAAATCATCGTTCTCAACCTTCCGAGGAAAGAAAAGACACCTGCCAATATACCGTAAAGAATTCCTACGTGCAACCCCGACAGAGCCAGTACATGAGCCGCACCGGCCACGGAATAAGTTTCCCGGATACCATCGCTCAACTCCCTTTTTTCCCCTACCGTCAATGCAGAAAGAACGGCGAGATTATCTCCCCGGATACCTAAACGAGCGTACATGGCCATTACTTCCTCCCTGCAATCCTCCGCCATCTGCCATAAACTCCGGGAAGCATCGTGTCCCCTCGGCATCCACTGTCCCGCAGAGACATAAGCCGTTGCACTGCTACCGGTTCGAAGCAGGTAACGGGCATAGTCGAACTCATCGGGATTTCCGTACTTCGGAGGGAGTTGAAGCGAGGCATATATCCAAAGCCTGTCTCCACGCCGCAAGCTGTCTGCCGACGTCGGGGGAAAATAGAGTAACAACGAACGGGAAGCGCCGTCCGCCTGCATCCCTTCTTCCGTAACAGTTCCCTCAAGCCGCGCATGACAAAGAACCGAACGATTCTTTGCCTCGGGATATTCGTCAATAAGTACTTGATATACTTTTTTCTCCTTATCGGGCGGAAGAAAAGTTAAGTTCAGAAAGGCATCCGCCACTCCAAAGCCCAAGGTAAAACAAAAGAGGAAAACAACAAATCCGAAACATCCCCTTATGTTCCGAAAGAAAGAGAGCCAGTGAACTGCAATCATCAAAAAGAGGAGTGCCGCAAGCGCGGCGCAATATACCCACGCGCCATACATCCGTTCCGCATGAAAAGATTGGGAAAAGAAGACGGCATCAGCACATACAATACCCGCCGCAAGCGGAATCAGCAGTCGCAGGAAAGGATTTCGTTGCAGAAAGTCGGCAATCAAAAGCGAGAGGAATTACAGATTTTTCAATACCCGAATGGCTTCTTCGGGATCGGGGGCAGCAAACACGGCATTACCCGCCACGAGTACATCGGCTCCAGCGGCAACTAATCTCGCACCGGTTTCTGGATTCACACCGCCATCGACCTCAATCAGCGCTTTCGAACCGGTGAAATCTATCAATGCACGCAGTTCTTTTACTTTCTCAACGGAATGTTCGATAAAACGTTGTCCACCGAAACCGGGGTTTACACTCATCAGCAATACCATGTGTACATCTCTGATAATATCTTTCAAAAGGGCTACCGGAGTGGCGGGATTGATGGTGACGGCAGGCTGCATACCCGCTTCGCGGATTTGCTGCACCACCCGGTGCAGGTGCGGACAAGCCTCGTAATGTACATTCATCGTGTAAGCTCCCAATGCTTTTACCTCATCGATAAATTTTTCGGGTTGCACAATCATCAGATGCACATCAAGCGGTTTCCGGGATAGTTTCGCCACATGTTTCAACACAGGAAAGCCAAATGAAATATTCGGCACGAACACACCATCCATGATATCAATATGTACCCAATCGGCAGCGCTTCGATTCAGCATTTCAATATCCTTTGCCAGACAAGAAAAGTCCGCCGACAAGATGGAAGGAGCTATAAGAGGGGTTTTCATACAACGACGCGATAGAGAATTATACACTTGATTGCCGTACAAATGTAAACAAAAGATTTCATTCCATTCCACGCAAGGTTTGTTTTTTAGCCGTATAGAATGGTATCCATCCGTACAGACCTTCCCGATTACGGAAGAGATATCCCGTATCGAAAAACAGGATCTGCCTACCCGCACCTCAGCGAACAAGGATAGAGTTCAGAGAAAACGTATCATGACAGCAACAGCCCCTGCAACTCACGGGGCAACTGCGGAATCACCCGATAGTTCCGTGCAAAAGTGCGTAAAAAAGCCAATGTCTTTTCAGAAGGTGTAAGTTGCTGCATTACGGACGTAGAATTCTTTTCAGACATTCCGTCCTGCCCGTTACCGCGTAATAAAGAAGAGGAAGTAGTTTTTTTGTTCATAGGCAGTTTTTGTTTACGTGAAACCGTAGTACGACATCGATCGTACGAATCTTCATACCTATAAACGAAGAATAAACCAAAATAGTGTAAGCGCGTCTGTTTTTTATTGTCTCCGCCCTGCTGTCAGCAGGGCAAGAGTCTGTTCATTCTTTTCTCAGTCGACGGTCAGTGTCACACCATGCTTTTCCGCCATACGCCGCAAATTAAGAATGGCGTAGCGCATCCTCCCGAGCGAGGTATTTATGCTCACTCCCGTGAGTTCGGCTATCTCCTTAAAACTAAGATCTTGATAAAAACGCATGTGAAGCACCTCTTTCTGTTCTTCGGGCAAATGGTGCATCAAACGGCAGACATCCGCAAGAATCTGCCTGTTCACAATTTCAGTCTCCACTGTACCTTCGGAAAAAGAGAGGCTATTGAGGATATTCCGCTCCTCTTCATCGCATGAAACGAAACTCTCCTGCTTTTCCTGCCGGAAATGATCTATCATCAGATTGTGCGCAATGCGTGTGAGCCATGCCGGAAACTTTCCGTTTTCGTTATAGCGTCCCTGACGGATGGTAATAATTGCTTTGGTAAATGTTTCCTGAAAGATGTCTTCCGCCAGTTCCTCATTGCGTACGGTGTAGTAGATGTACGTATAGAGTTTGGTCTTGTAACGGTTCAACAAGATGTCGAAAGCCTCGTTATTGCCTTGCGCATACATTGCCACCAACAATTCGTCGGCGGTAGTGTTTGATGGTTTCATTACGTTTACTCAATTTATGTTTCGGCGTAATGTGTTTCGATAGGCAAACAGAGTGATAAGGGTTAATTAGGCACAAAGGAAATAAATATTTTACAACCACACAACAGAACAACCTCTTTTTTCAGACTGCCCGACTGTCCGAAGAAGAATATTATACCACACGAAACTCCTCCGTAAGGCGGAAACCGCGTAAAAGTTCCGTCACCGGCAGGCGTCTCTTTCCCGGCAGTTGCAGATTCTTCAGCTCCACCCAACCGTCGGCGGCAGCAACTCGCAGGAAAGTTTTTCCATCGGTGTACAATGTACCGGGAAGTTCAGCGTGAGGCGAGATAATCTTTTCCGTCTCGAAAATCTTCAGTACAACCCTTTCGCCCGAAGGATACACCAACTCCGTCCAGGCAGCGGGATAGGGAGAAAGCCCCCGGACAAAATCATAAATCCGCTTTACGGGAGCATCCCAACAGATGCGGCAAGTATCCTTGAATATTTTGGGTGCAGGCAGCAACTCGCCGGCAACAGACATCTCCTCCTGCGGAACGGCTGTCGCGTTTCCTTCGAGTATGGCATCTACTGTTTCCACCACCAGACGTGCACCGAGCAGCATCAGTTTGTCGTGTACTATGCCCACATTGTCCGTGTCGGCTATGGGTACACGCTCTTGTCGGATAACGGCTCCCGTGTCTATCTCATGCCTCAGGAAGAAAGTGGTCACTCCGGTTTCCGTATCGCCGTTTATCACCGCCCAGTTGATGGGAGCCGCCCCGCGGTACTGCGGCAGCAGGGAGGCATGCAGGTTGAAAGTACCCAGACGGGGCATGTTCCATACCGCTTCGGGAAGCATACGAAAAGCCACTACTATCTGCAAGTCGGCATTCCATGCGCGCAACTCACGAAGGAAATCCCCATCTTTCAGTTTCTCCGGTTGCAACAAGGGCAAGTTGTGGTCCAACGCATATTGCTTGACGGGCGAATACTGAATCTTGTGTCCCCTCCCGGCAGGTTTATCGGGCATGGTGATGACACCCGCCACACAATATCCGCACTCTACCAGCGCTCGCAAGGGTGCTACCGCAAAGTCGGGCGTACCCATATATACAATACGTAAGTCTTCTTTCTTCATCTCGTTATAGCTATTTAAAAATGGGATATCCCCCATATACCGGCGTCAATCCAAACCCGACGTAGCATCAATCTTCCGAGAAATGCATCAACACCTGACGATACGAACTGAATATCTTCGATTTGGACACAAACCCTAAGTAATGCCCCCCGGCATCTACCACCGGCAGATTCCACGCCTGAGTCTCGTCGAAAGTACGCATCACCCGCTCCATACTGTCGTTGTCGTAGAGGCGGGCGGGAACGGAGGTCATCAGCTTCCCTACCGTGAAGCGATGGTAAAGTTCCTGCCTGAACATGATGTTCCTTATGTCATCGAGTGTCACGATTCCGATCAGCACGCCCTCCTTATCCGTAACGGGAAAGATGTTGCGACGCGAAGCGGAAATAGCTTTCACCAACTCTCCCAAGTCCATCTCGGGATGCACCGTCACAAAGTCTTTTTCCACCACATTCTCCACTTTCATCAGGGTGAGCACGGCTTTATCTTTGTGGTGAGTGATGAGCTGTCCTTTTTTGGCAAGACGCATGGAGTAAATGCTGTGAGGCTCGAAGACAATAATGGTGAGATAGGAACTCACCGAGATTATCATCAACGGCAGAAAGAGGTCGTATCCTCCCGTAAGTTCCGCTATGAGGAAAACTCCCGTAAGCGGGGCGTGCATCACGCCGCTCATCACACCCGCCATCCCCATCAGCGCGAAATTCTTCTCGGGAAGATAGTAGGGCATGAATTCGAGGCTGTTGGAAAAATAGGAAAACACGAAACCCGCGATACACCCCAGATAGAGTGAAGGTGCGAAGATACCTCCGCAGCCTCCTCCCCCGTTGGTAGCGCTCGATGCATATACTTTGAACAGAATGATGAGCAACAGGTAAATGAGCAGCAGGTTACCGTGTCCGTAGAAGAACGAATTGTTCATCACCGTGTCCCAATCGGCGTTGGACGTGCCGTTGAGCAATAGTTCGATGGTGTCGTAGCCTTCGCCATAGAGCGGAGGAAACAGGAATATGAGCACGCTGAGCATGATTCCGCCGAGCGCCAAACGGCGGTACGGACCATTGAGGCGGGAGAATATGCCTTCCATCCAGTTCATGGCACGGGTAAAGTAGAGCGCTATAAGTCCGCAAAAGATACCGAGTATGATGACAAAGGGGATACGCTCCAGTTCGAACGCCTGATCGAGGTGAAATTTAAAGATTGCTTCGGTACCGGAAGTTATATAGGAAACAGTGGCTGCCGTCACCGCCGATATGAGCAGAGGAAGCAGAGAAGACATGGTGAGGTCTATCATCAACACCTCAAGCGTAAACACAAGCCCGGCAATGGGGGCCTTGAAGATTCCCGCCACGGCACCGGCCGCGCCACACCCCACCAGAAGCATCAGTGTGCGATGTTCCATCTTGAACAGGCTTCCCAGATTGGAACCAATGGCCGAACCAGTGAGTACTATCGGCGCCTCGCCTCCCACCGAACCGCCGAACCCGATGGTTATCGAACTGGCGACGAGCGACGAGCAGATGTTGTGCCGCTTGATGCGCCCCTGTCTGCGCGAGATGGCATAGAGTATACGGGTTACCCCGTGACTGATGTCGTCTTTCACCACCCGGCGCACGAAAAGCCCGGTGATAAAGATGCCGACCACCGGATAGACCAGATAGAGATAGTTTGCCTCCGTCGTATCGAAGTTGTTTGTCAGGAAGTTCTGTATCCAATGTATCATTGCCTTCAGCAGCAGAGCGGCGAAAGCAGTGAATATACCCACCAGAAAACTCAGTATCAGAATAAATTGCTTCTCTTTGATGTGCTTCTCACGCCAAAGCAGAAAACGCTGAAACAGATTTTTATTTTCTTTTTCCTTCATTATTTTTCATTATGCGCCGTTTCGTACTTACGTGCGGAAGAAGAGTGCGCTATTCGCGGATGATTTTTACGACACCTCCCTTATCGAGCTTGATGATGCCTGAGGGTTTGGGATGTTCTTTCTCGTCTTGGCGATAACCCACCACATAGTCTACCATCGATTTGATTTCCTCGGATATCTCGCTGAAGTTCGCCGGCGAGGGTTGTCCGCTGATATTGGCAGAGGTAGAAACGATGGCTTTGCGAAAACGGCGGCAAAGTTGTTGCGAGAAAGGTTCTTTCGTGACACGTATGCCCACGCTGCCGTCTTCGGCAAGCAGGTTGGATGCCAGATTACGCGCACCCGAATAGATAATGGTCAGCGGTTTCTCTGCCAGGTCAATCAGATCCCACGCCACTTCGGGCACGTCCCGTACATAGAAATCCACCTTCACGGCGGAATCCACCAGCACGAGCATCGCTTTGCTGTCGGAACGTTGCTTTATTTCATACACCCGCCTGACGGCTTCCTCGTTGGTGGCGTCGCAACCTATCCCCCAAATCGTATCCGTCGGGTAGAGAATGACGCCTCCCGCCTGCATCACCCGGCAGGCTTCTTTAATGTCGTCTGTCATTTCTTACAGTATAAAAACTGTGAATTTGACGCAAAAATACTACTTTTGCAGCACAAAAGAAACGTTTAAGAGAAAACAATGGAAGAAATCCGCTTCAACCACAGCCTGCCCATACAACTCCGGTTCAACGATGTCGACAAGTTCGGTCACGTAAACAACACCGTCTACTTCTCTTTTTATGATTTGGGAAAAACCGAGTACTTCGCATCCGTATGCCCGCACATCGACTGGAGCAAAGACGGCATCGTAGTGGTACACATCGAGGTGGATTTTCTCGCGCAGATATACGCTTCCGACCAAGTAGCCGTGCAAACCGCCGTTACGGAGGTGGGTACGAAGAGTTTTAAGCTCATGCAAAGGGTGATTGACACACGCACGCAGGAGGTGAAGTGCGTGTGTACCTCGGTCATGGTGGCGTTCGATCTCATCCGCCACGAGTCGAAACCCATGGAGGACTCATGGGTGGAAGCCATCTGCCGGTACGAAGGGCGCGATGTGCGCAAGCAGAAGTAACCGTATCTTCTCTGCGTAGATTCCCGAAGCCATCCGTAAGCGGTGGACTCCTCACACGCGAACACTCTCATTTCCTCAAAAGATGCATACACCGAATCATGCCGATACGGTGCGGAGAGTCTTTTCGTTCGTTACCCGAACCGGACGGGTACGGTACTCGAGCCACACAGGTACGGTATCCGAACCGGACGGGTACGGTACAACACGCTGACTTACAAGCCATTGAAAAGCACCCATAATCATTCCCCGCTTTCTCAAAGAAGCGTAAACAGCGGGCGGGAATCCGTGCTTCGCGACTCGTCCCAGGTGAAGCCCTCCCACGAGAAGTTTCTTAACAATCCGGGGTGTTCGATACGCTGTTTAAGGATGAAGCGTGTCATCTCGCCACGACACATCTTGGCATACATCACCACGGTAGTGAGTTTGCCGTTTTTCCACACCTGAAACTCAGGGGTCACCACACGCACGGCTTCTTCCACACGTTTCCAGTCGAAAAGTTCCTTCATCTCGGCGCTGGCAAGGTTGACCAACACCCCGCCCTGCTTCTTTATGTCGGCGATGAAAAGCTCGGTGAGCAGCGGTTTCCAGTAATCGAACATAGTCTGACCTCCCCGCACGGGCAGCCGTACATCGCCCTCGAGACGGTAGGGTTTGATGCCGTCGAGCGGGCGGAGCAAACCGTAGAGAAAGGAGGATATACGCAATCTGTCCTGAGCATACCGCAAATCTTCCGCCGAAAAGTCTTTCGGGAAGAGGCGTTTGAACACGGCTCCCGTATAGGCGCCTATCGCGGGCATCGGCGTGTTCTCTTCCGAACAGAACTCGCGGTAACGCAAACAGTTTTCGGCTGCGATTTTGCTGTTGACGCGCAACAGGCGTTCCAGTTCCGCCATGCCGAAGCGTCCGGCATCCAACGCATTCTCCACCGCCTCCTTCTCGAAACGGGGCACGCTGAGTTCGGGCGGCCGCACGGCACTCCGCGCAGCCATTGTCTTGCTGCAAGAGATAAATATCAGCATAAGTACATCAGTTTCTTTTTTAAGTAATTCACATTGCACCGTACGGCATCTCATTCCGTTTCAGGAACCTCCACATGCCGGAAAAGACAAAGATAGGGCAATGTCTCCAAGATGGTAACACCGGCAAGGCGAAAAAAGTTTTTCAGCACATGCGCTATCCGTTTCCATACTTTTTTCGTACTTTTACAGCTTGTTGCGCAGTGTGTGTTTCTTCCCCCCCGGAAAGACCTCACCCAACCGCCGGTATGCCGCCATGAACCGCACGCGCCATACGCGGACTTCGACGAAGAAAAGAAAAACAATATATAATAATGACCCACAAATGGAATTATCGACCCATTACACCCGAGCAGGCAGAGATAAGCCATAAACTATCCAAAGAGTTGGGCATAAGCCCCATACTCGGTCGTTTACTGGCAGAACGGGGAATCACCGAAGTGCGCGAAGCGAAGAAGTTTTTCCGCCCGCAACTGCCCGATTTGCACAATCCGTTCTTGATGAAAGACATGGATGTCGCAGTGGAACGCCTCAATAAGGCAATGGGAAAGAAAGAGCGTATTCTCATTTACGGAGACTACGACGTGGACGGGACCACCGCAGTGGCACTGGTCTACAAGTTCATTCAACAGTTCTATTCAAACATCGACTACTACATCCCCGACCGCTACAACGAAGGGTATGGAGTCTCTACGCAAGGAATAGACTATGCCGCTGAAACCGGCGTAGGACTGATTATCGTACTCGACTGCGGCATCAAGGCGGTGGATGAGATAACGTATGCCAAGCAGAAAGGAATAGATTTCATTATCTGCGATCATCATGTGCCCGACGACGTGCTCCCACCCGCCGTTGCGATTCTCAACGCCAAGCGTCCGGACAACACGTATCCCTACGAACACCTGTCGGGATGCGGAGTGGGTTTCAAGTTCATGCAGGCGTTCGCCATCAGCAACGGCATCGAATTTCACAACCTGATTCCGCTGCTCGACCTCGTGGCTGTGAGCATCGCCTCGGACATCGTACCCATTATGGGCGAAAACCGTATCCTCTCTTTTCACGGCTTGAAGCAGCTCAACAGCAACCCCAGCGTAGGGTTGAAAGCCATTATCGACGTATGCGGACTCACCGAAAAGGACATTACCGCCGGAGACATCGTATTCAAGATAGGACCGCGCATCAATGCTTCGGGGCGCATACAGAACGGGAAGGAAGCGGTAGACCTGCTCACCGAGAAAGACTTTTCCGTAGCATTGGAAAAAGCGGGGCAGATAAACCGTTACAACGAAACCCGCAAGGATCTGGACAAAAGCATGACCGAGGAAGCCAACCGGATTGTGGCTCAACTCGAAGGGCTGGCCGACAGACGTTCCGTGGTACTGTACAACGAAGACTGGCACAAAGGGGTCATCGGCATTGTGGCTTCGAGGCTCACCGAACTTTACTACCGTCCTGCCGTGGTACTTACACGCACGGACAACATGGCAACCGGCTCGGCCCGCTCCGTTTCGGGATTTGACGTCTACAAAGCCATCGAGCACTGTCGCGACCTGCTCGAAAACTTCGGCGGACACACTTATGCCGCAGGACTGTCCATGAAGGTGGAAAACGTACCGGCTTTCGAAGAGCGGTTCGAGGAATACGTCGCCACGCACATCCTGCCCGAACAGACCAGCGCCGTCATAGACATCGACGCGGAAATCGACTTCAAGGACATCACACCCAAGTTCTTCTCGGACTTGAAGAAGTTCAATCCCTACGGACCTGAAAACCCCAAACCCGTATTCTGCACGCATCAAGTCTACGACTACGGAACAAGCAAGGTTGTGGGGCGCGATCAGGAGCATATCAAACTGGAACTGGTGGACAACAAATCGAACAACGTCATGAACGGAATCGCTTTCGGACAAAGTTCGCACGTACGTTTCATCAAAAGCAAACGTTCCTTCGACATCTGCTACACCATCGAGGAGAATATGCACAAACGAAACGAAGTGCATCTGCAAATCGAAGACATTAAACCCAATCAACAACAGACATAGAGGCTATACGAGGTGCCGACCGACAACTACCGGGAAATACTGAAACGATACTGGGGATACGATTGCTTCCGGGGTATTCAGGAAGAAATCATTACCAGCATCGGCGAAGGAAAGGACACACTGGGACTGATGCCTACCGGAGGAGGCAAATCCATCACGTTCCAGGTTCCCGCACTCGCCCGGGAAGGTATGTGCATCGTCATCACACCCTTGATAGCCCTGATGAAGGATCAAGTACAAAACCTCAAGCGGAGAGGAATAAAGGCACTCGCGATCTATTCGGGCATGTCTCATCAAGAGATTCTCATCGCACTTGAAAACTGCATCTTCGGCAACTACAAGTTTCTCTACATCTCACCGGAACGGCTCGATACGGAAATCTTCCGCGCGAAACTGCGCAAGATGCACATCAGCATGATTACGGTGGACGAGAGCCACTGCATCTCGCAATGGGGATACGACTTCCGTCCTGCTTACCTGAAAATAGCAGAGATACGGGAACTCTTGCCCGGCGTACCCGTACTGGCACTTACCGCCACCGCTACTCCGGAGGTGGTGGACGACATTCAGGAACGGCTGCACTTCAAGGAACCGAACGTGTTCCGCATGAGTTTCGAACGAAGCAATCTGGCTTACGTGGTGCGAAACACCGAAGATAAAAACAGAGAACTGCTGCATATCTTGCGGCGCGTACCCGGAAGCGCCATCGTTTATGTGCGCAGCCGCAGACGGACAAAAGAAATCAGAGAATGGCTGGTACACGAGGATATTACCGCCGGTTTCTATCATGCAGGTATGGATGAAGCAGCCAAAGATGCCTGCCAGCAAAGATGGCAGACGGGTGAAAGCCGGGTGATGGTTGCGACCAACGCCTTTGGCATGGGAATAGACAAACCGGATGTGCGTCTGGTGGTTCACATGGATGTGCCGGACTCCATAGAAGCTTATTTTCAGGAAGCCGGGCGAGCGGGAAGAGACGGTGAGAAAGCTTATGCCGTTATTCTCTACCAGCCTGCCGACAAAACCAAACTCAACAAGCGCATCGCGGATATGTTTCCCGAGAAAGAATACATCAGACAGGTGTACGAACACCTGCAATATTACTATCAGATGGCAATGGGCGATGGACAGAACTGTGTGAGGGAATTCAGTCTCGAAGATTTTTGTTACAAATTCCGGCATTTTCCCGTACAGGCCGACAGTGCTCTCAAGCTACTCACCCTTGCCGGATATCTCACGTACACGGATGAACAGGAGAATGCTTCGCGATTGCGCTTTATCATCCGCAGGGAGGAGTTATACAAACTCCAGCGCATAGACGAAGAGAGTGACAAACTGATTCTCACGGTACTACGCTCCTACACCGGTGTCTTTACGGAACATACGTTCATCGATGAAGCAGCCATTGCCACCCGCACCGGACTGACAAGGCAGCAGGTATACGATTTCCTGATACGTCTTTCCAAACAACGAATCATCGACTACATTCCCCGGAAAAAGACACCTTATATCATATATACGCGCGCACGCGTGGAACAGGAGGCTATACACTTCCCGGCAGACGTATACGAAGAACGAAAAAAACGCTACAGGCAACGCATCCATGCCATGCTGGACTATATCGGTGTAGACACAGCGTGCAGAAGCCGGATGCTTCTGCACTACTTCGGCGAGAAAAACGCGCAAAACTGCGGACAGTGCGATGTATGCCTCAATCGGCGCCCATTGCCGGAATCTTCCGCTCACAAAGAGGAAGAGATACGCGAGGAAATCTTGCAACTTGTCGCCTTACATCCTTGTTCACCCGGAGAAATTGCCATGAAAGTAAACGCCGGCACGGACATCACAGCTTGTCACATACGCGACTTACTTGAGGAAGGAATGATTGTTTCGGAGAACGGAATTATCCACCGCTCCTATGCGACTCTCCGGACAGATAAAGCGGTGGAGGATAAAACGTAAACAAACCGGTTGTAAAACAAAAACAATATAGAAAAAGACATGGGAATCTTTAGGAACTTATTCACCGGAAAAAAAGCGAATCCGGAAAGCGAAAAACAAAAGAACTTCGAGATCTTCAAATACGATGGCATGCGCGCCCAACGTATGGGACGTCCCGAGTATGCCATCAGGTGCTTCACCGAAGCGCTCAATCTGCAAGAGGATTTCGAAACAATGGGTTATCTCGCGCAAGTATACACACAACTGCAAGAGTATGAAAAGGCAAAGGAACTGTTGGAACGCATGGTTTCCCTGGAGCCCTCGCATATTCCCACCCTGCTTGCACTCGCCAACCTCTGTTCCTTACAGGAAGATTATCAGGGAATGAAAGACGCCGCACAACGTGCCGTTGCCGTCGAGGAAGGAAATGCGATGGCATACTACCTGCTGGGTAGAGCGGTACAGGGCAACGGCGACCCCATAATGGGTATCGCCCACCTTACAAAAGCCATCAGCCTGCGGGAAGATTTCACCGAAGCACGCCTGCTGCGCGCCGAGTCACTGCTACATATGCAACAATATGCCGAAGCTACGGAAGACATAGAGGCACTTTTGGCACAGAATCCGGAGGAAGAAGCCGCTCTGCTTCTCCGTGGCAAACTGCACGAAGCTACCGGACATACCGGGGAAGCCGAAGCGGATTACCGGTATGTGACCGGATTGAACCCTTTCAATGAACAGGCGTTTCTCTATTTAGGGGAATTATATATCAACTGCGAAAAATATACTGAAGCCATCGAACTGTTCGATGAGGCTATCGAACTCAACCCTGATTCCGTGCAGGCTTATCGTGAGCGGGGACGTGCCAAACTGCTCGCAGGCGACAAGGAGGGTTCCGTTGCCGATATGAAAAAAACGCTCGAACTGAACCCCGAAGCAAGCAAAAACATGACCGGACGGTTCGAAAACAACACAGTACAGAACAATCCGTTGTCGGGGATATTGTAAAAGATACTATCTTTGCGCCCTCATCACAGAGTAGCGGAATGTTTAGGCTGTTCTTCAGCCCGCACCGACATCCCGCAGCAATATCTAATTATATAAATTCAACATGGTTTCAGTAGACGGATTAGCCGTAGAATTTGGCGGAACAACGCTTTTCAGTGATATATCCTTTGTCATCAACGAAAAAGATCGCATCGCCCTGATGGGCAAAAACGGAGCGGGTAAAAGTACCCTGCTGAAGATACTGGCGGGTGTACGCCAACCCACGCGCGGAAAAGTTTCCGCCCCCAAAGAAAGTGTCATCGCCTACCTGCCTCAACATCTGATGACGGAAGACGGAAAAACCGTGTTTGAAGAAACGGCACAGGCATTTGCTCACCTCCACGAAATGGAGGCTCAAATAGAAGCGTTGAACAAGGAACTGGAGACACGAACCGACTATGAGAGCGACAGCTATATGCAACTCATAGAACAAGTGTCGTCGCTGAGCGAAAAATTCTACGCCATCGATGCCACCAACTATGAGGAAGATGTGGAAAAAGCGTTGCTCGGACTCGGCTTCACACGCGCAGACTTCAATCGCCCTACCAGCGATTTCAGTGGTGGATGGCGCATGCGCATCGAACTGGCGAAACTGCTGCTCAAAAAACCCGATGTACTACTGCTTGACGAGCCTACCAACCACCTGGACATAGAAAGTATTCAATGGTTGGAGGAATTTCTTGTAAACAACGGGAAGGCGGTGATTGTCATCAGTCACGACCGTAAGTTTGTAGACAATATCACCACCCGTACCATAGAGGTAACGATGGGACGCATCTACGACTATAAGGTAAACTATTCCAAATATCTGGAATTGCGAAAGGAGCGGCGCGAGCAACAACAGAAAGCCTACGAAGAGCAACAAAAATTCATAGCTGAAACCAAAGAGTTCATAGAACGCTTCAAAGGTACGTACTCTAAAACTCTGCAAGTGCAGAGCCGGGTAAAGATGCTGGAAAAGTTGGAAATACTGGAAGTAGACGAAGAAGACACTTCCGCCCTGCGATTGAAATTTCCGCCCTCGCCCCGTTCGGGCAGCTATCCCGTGATTATGGAAAACGTAGGGAAGAACTACGGCGAACATACGGTATTCCGTAATGCTTCCCTTACCATCGAACGTGGCGATAAGGTGGCATTCGTCGGTAAAAACGGTGAAGGAAAATCCACTCTGGTGAAGTGTATCATGCAAGAGCTCGAACACTCGGGTACACTGACCATCGGACACAACGTACAGATTGGATACTTTGCACAGAATCAGGCCTCCTTGCTGGATGAGAATCTGACTGTTTTCCAAACGATAGACGATGTAGCCAAAGGTGAAATACGCAACAAGATACGGGACTTGCTGGGAGCTTTCATGTTTGGAGGTCCGGAGGAGTCTATGAAGAAGGTTAAAGTACTCTCCGGTGGCGAACGCACCCGTCTTGCCATGATAAAATTATTGCTCGAGCCGGTGAATCTGTTGATTCTTGACGAACCTACCAACCACCTCGACATGAAGACGAAGGATATCCTGAAACAGGCTTTGATAGACTTCGATGGAACATTGATTGTAGTCAGTCACGACCGCGACTTTCTGGACGGGCTGGTGACAAAAGTCTATGAATTCGGAAACCAAAAGGTGCGTGAGCATCTCTGCGGAATCTACGAATTTCTGGAAACCAAGAAAATGGAGTCTCTTCGCGAATTGGAACGATAGCAGGGAAACCATCGCGCTACTCTACAGCTTTTTAACCGGGAGTTTTTTGGAAGTTAAACCGCTAAGATTTATCTTTGCCGCAATCGGAATGGATATTTTACTCGAATATCTCCCGTTCGCACATGTTCTTGCAAAACGATGAATCAGACAGGAATGAAAAGAAAAACAGCCTTGACATATCTGTTTATGTTTCTCAGCATCATCATGTTGGGCGTACCGGTTATCCCCCACCATCATCATAGCGACGGGTTGATATGCTTGAAGAATGATGTGACCGCAGAATGCTGCGAACATACTTCCGGAGAAGAAGAAGAAACTTCTTCTTCCGAAATACGGGTATTGACGCATGCACACACAGCAAGTCACGGTCACTGTTGTTGCGATACGGGATGCATCACCACGCATTTCGTTCAGCAATCGCCTGCCAATCCGGACAACGGAGGAGTTTATCCGGAGTTCACCCGGATAATCACTTTATATCCCGAATTTATTACGTTTCTTCTAAACTTTCCCGAAACCGCAGAGGCGGATAATGATTTCATTTACCGGGAAAGGCTCCACAGTACATATCTTACACGTGCCAAGGGTCTCCGTGCTCCTCCAGTTATTCTCTCCTGACAGATGCATCGAGACTTCTTCGCGGCGGTTTCCAATGGAGGCTGCTTTCGCTTCTTTTTCTTAATCAGGTACAATTCTATTTAGCGAACGAAATCTTGAGGCATCGTTTTTCGCTTGTGTGTCGACTGCTTTACCGTCGAACCACATAATTTCATTGTACATTCAAAATAAGAAGCAATCATCATGAAACATTATATATTTACAGGAGTGACGGGAATCTTCTTCCTGATTTCCTGTCATGGCAATGCCGGTCATCAGCACGAGACGAAGGAGCACCCACATAATACCGAACAGCATACCCACTGTGCGGACGAACATTCTCACGAGGAATCTGTTCATGCACACAACCATGACGAACCCACTGAATCCCCTACGGCAAACGAAGATGAAATAATCCTTTCACCGGCTCGCGCACAGGCTGCCGGCGTAAAGTCAGACACCATTCACAGAAGAGAATTTCATCGGGTAATCAGAACAAGTGGACGCATTTCCGCCGCACAAGGTAACGAAAGCATTGTGGTAGCGACTGTGGCGGGTATTGTCTCGCTGAACAGCAAACTTACCGAAGGAACAAGTGTGAATAAAGGCACTCCGTTGTTGAATCTCTCTTCCCGACACATAACCGGAGGAGATCCTGCACAACACGCACGTGTCGTTTACGAAACCGCCCGGAAAGAGTATGAACGCATGAAAGCACTTGCAGACGACAAGATCGTATCCGAAAAAGATTTCGCCCAAGCACAACAAACCTACGAACAGGCACGTATCAATTACGAAGCCGTTTCCGGTAAACAATCTTCCGGCGGACAAATCGTCAGCGCATCCATCAGTGGATATATAAAAGATATTTTTGTAAAAGAGGGTGATTACGCCGAAGTAGGACAACCGTTGGTCAGCATCACCCAGAACCGCAAATTATTTTTGCGTGCCGAAGTGTCGGAGAAATATTATTCGGCACTCCACGACATATCATCCGCAAACTTCCGTATTCCGTACAACAATAAGACATATACGCTGAAAGAGCTCAACGGTTCGCTGCTCTCTTATGGAAAGTCGGCCGACGGAACAAACGGATACTATATACCTGTAATCTTCGAATTCGACAACAAAGGAGATATCATACCCGGTTCATTTGTCGAAGTATTCCTGCTTGGCAATGTCGCAAAAAACACAGTGGTACTCCCCCGTTCCGCCCTGACAGAAGAGCAGGGAAGCTTCTTCGTATATATTCAAGTGGACGATGAATGTTATCGGAAGCAACTTGTGGAGATAGGGGCTGACAACGGCAAGGAAGTGGAAATACGTTCAGGAGTCAGTCCGGGTAACCGCGTGGTAACAGAAGGAGCCTATCAGGTGAAATTGGCTGCGGTGACAAATGCGCTGCCTGCACACAGTCACGAACACTAAAAGGAGGAACCATGCTGAACAAAATCATACATTTTTCGCTTCAGAATCGCATGCCGGTACTCGCTGTCGCCATGCTGTTGCTGATAGGAGGCACGTACACTGCCATGCACACGGAGGTCGATGTGTTTCCCGACTTAAATGCACCCACCGTAGTGGTAATGACCGAAGCCGGCGGAATGGCTGCCGAAGAAGTGGAACAACTGGTAACTTTTCCGGTGGAGACTGCCGTAAACGGTGCCACGCACGTACGTCGTGTGCGTTCTTCCTCCACTAACGGATTCTCCGTGGTATGGGTTGAATTCGATTGGGATACCGACATTTATCTTGCCCGGCAGATTGTAAGCGAGAAGCTTGCCGTAGTGAGCGAAAGTTTGCCCGCCGGTGTGGGCAAGCCCACTTTAGGACCTCAATCCTCCATTCTCGGCGAAATGCTCATCATCGGACTGACATCTGACTCCACCTCTCTATCGGACTTGCGTACAATAGCCGACTGGAGCATACGCCCGCGTCTGCTCTCCACGGGTGGCGTAGCGCAGGTGTCCGTATTGGGCGGAGACATTAAAGAGTATCAAATACTGCCCGACCCCGCCCGGATGCGCCACTACGGCATAACGCTCAACGAATTGCTGGAAGCCACCTCAGGAATGAATCTGAACGCCAACGGTGGAGTACTCTACGAGTATGGCAACGAATACATCGTACGTGGATTGCTTTCCACCAACCGCATCGAAGAGCTTGCCCGCACAGTGGTGAAAGGAAATGCTGCGACCGTTTTTCTTGAGGACATCGCCGAAATACGAGTCGGTTCCAAACTTCCCAAACTGGGTACGGCTTCCCTAAAAGGTAAACCCGCCGTATTATTGACTGTGACCAAACAACCGGCAACCAGTACGCTCGAACTCACAGACAAACTGGAAGGCGCTCTTCAAGAGTTACGGAAAAACCTACCGGCCGACATCGAAATCAGTACGGACATTTTCCGTCAGAGCCGATTTATAGAAAACTCAATCGGTAATGTAAGACAATCGCTTTTCGAAGGTGCAATATTCGTTGTCATCGTCCTCTTTCTTTTCCTTGCCAATGTACGCACTACGCTAATATCGCTTGTTACACTTCCATTGGCCCTGATAGCCTCACTGGTAACCCTGAACTACATGGGCTTTACCATCAACACCATGAGTTTGGGCGGACTTGCCATAGCCATCGGTTCGCTGGTAGACGACGCCATAGTAGACGTAGAGAACGTGTACAAACGCCTGCACGAAAACCGACTGAAACCTGCGGGTGAACGATTGCCTGTCGTAGAGGTCGTCTTTCGCGCTTCAAAAGAGGTGCGCATGCCCATCCTCAACTCCACACTCATCATCATGGCGAGTTTTGTCCCACTCTTCTTTCTCAGCGGAATGGAAGGGCGGATGCTCGTACCTCTGGGCATCGCTTTCATCGTGGCTCTGGGTGCTTCCACCGTAGTGGCACTTACTGTTACCCCCGTGCTCTGCTCTTATCTGCTGAAAAATACACAGAAAGAGAAAACCGGCAAGGAGAAAGGCGCAGCTTCCAATGGCGACTCGCCCGTGTCGCGCAAACTGAAAGCATGGTATGGCAAGACACTGGAATTGGCGATAGGTCATCGCAAAAGTGTCATCGGCGTAACGCTTGCATTGTTTGTCATCGCCTTGGGAGGTTTCTTTACACTGGGACGCTCATTCCTGCCCGCATTCAACGAAGGGTCTTTCACTATCAATGTTTCGTCTCTGCCCGGGATTTCGCTGGAAGAGAGTGACCGCATAGGGCTGCAAGCCGAAAGACTCTTGCTTGAGATACCGGAAATACAGACCGTGGCTCGAAAGACCGGACGCGCCGAACTGGACGAGCACGCACTCGGTGTAAATGTATCGGAAATAGAGGCTCCTTTCGAGTTGAAAGACCGTTCACGCGGCGAACTCCTTGCCGAAGTGCGTGAGAAGCTGGGAAGCATCGCCGGCGCAAACATCGAGATAGGGCAACCCATCAGCCACCGCATAGATGCGATGCTGAGCGGCACGAAAGCCAATATCGCCATCAAACTGTTCGGAGACGATCTGAATCGCCTCTTTATGCTCGGCAACCGTATAAAAAGCACGATAGCCGACGTTCCGGGTATTGCCGACCTGAACGTGGAACAACAGATCGAACGCCCGCAACTTACCATCACTCCAAAACGTGAGATGCTTGCCCGCCATGGGATAACGTTACCGGAGTTCTCGAGGTTCGTCAACACATGCCTTGCAGGGGAAACAGTGTCGCAGGTGTACGAGCGGGGAAAGAGTTTCGACCTTACCGTACGTGTCCGCGATGACTTGCATAACGGAATCAGCCAGATAGGAGACTTAATGATCGATGCCGGAAACGGAGAGAAGCTACCGTTGAATTACATAGCCGACATACGTTCGACGACAGGTCCCAACAATATCAGCCGCGAACACGTAAAACGCAAAATTGTGATTTCCGCCAATATTGCCGATAGAGATTTGCGCAGCGTAGTCGATGACATTCGTCGCCGCATCGACGAGAAGATAGAGTTTCCCGAAGGTTACCATGTGGAATACGGAGGGCAATTCGAGAGCGAACAGGCGGCAAGCCGCACGCTCCTGCTCACCTCGCTGATGAGTATCGCCGTCATCTTCCTGCTGCTTTATCACGAATTTCGCAGTACGAAAGAGAGCGCTATCATCCTCATCAATCTGCCGTTGGCACTTATCGGAGGAGTGTTCACGCTGCTCATCACCACGGGAGAGATGAGTATCCCCGCCATCATCGGTTTCATCTCGCTATTCGGCATCGCCACCCGCAACGGTATGCTACTCATCAGCCATTACAAGTATTTGCAGCAGGAAGAAGGAATGAGTGTGTACGAGAGTGTGATTCAGGGTTCGCTCGACAGACTGAATCCTATCCTGATGACAGCCCTCTCCTCCGCACTTGCCTTGATTCCGCTGGCTTTGGGAGGCGACCTGCCCGGAAACGAGATTCAAAGTCCCATGGCAAAGGTAATTCTCGGCGGATTGCTTACCTCTACGTTATTGAACGGTTTTGTAATTCCCATCGTCTATCTGATGCAGAAAGGTAAAGAACGCTTATCCATATCCGGCTCACATGACGTACATACTCAACATTGAAAAACATTAGTTATGAAACCTTTATACAACATATTTATCATTGCGTGCCTGCTTCTGTCTCCGGAGGGCATGCGCGCGCAGTTTGCCACCATAGACGAGGTGTTGCTGCTTATTAAGAGCAACAACAAAGAACTACGGAAGAACGCAGCCCTTGCAGATGCGCAGAAAGCGCAAATAAGTTCGGAGAACAACCTCCCCGACCCTTCCCTTTCCTATGCTCATCTATGGAACGGCAGAGAAAAGAAAGAGAGTATCAGTGAACTGGTGATTTCGCAAAGTTTCGATTTTCCTACGGTTTACGCCACCCGCCATCGCATGAACCGCTTCAAACACAACGAACTCGATGCCGATAAGGAGAACTTCCGCCAGCAACTTCTGTTGCAAGCAAAAGAGATATGCTTCGATTTGCTGATGCTTCAGCAGCAGCAAGCCTTGCTTGAGGAGCGGCTCCGGCAAGCCAATGTCCTCGACACGATGTACCGCAGGCGGCTGGAGATGGGAGATACCGGCATACTGGAGGTAAACAAGGTCAGGCTCGAACTGT
>JBHADT010000109.1:0-4681 GCA_041855205.1 Bacteroides sp. | reverse complement strand
GATTGAGAAAGTAAGCGATTACAAATTCTTCTACAATGAGTCGCTGCCCGGATTAAAAAGAAACGTAACCGTTCGGCTTACAAATTCCAGTATTGAAAATGCGATGGAACAATTATTATCCGAAACGAGTATCAAGTATCAAAAAAAAGAAAAAAACATCATTGCATTGATGGAAAAAGAATCCGGCAGAGGATCCGGAACGATGGTTCCACAAAGCGATCCATCCCCAATTAAAGGACGTATTGTCGATATCGACGGTGAGCCGGTTATCGGCGCGGCTATTGTAGAAAAAGGAAACTCCGGAAATGGGACGGTCACTGATGTAGACGGAAATTTTACAATCGATGTCCTTCCCGGATCAACATTACGAATTTCGTATGTCGGTTATGTTGATCAGGAAATAATCGCCACCAACAAAACGACGCTAAGTATCGTGATGAGAGAAGATACAAAACAATTGGATGAAGTTGTAGTTGTGGGTTATGGTGTGCAGAAAAAAGTAAACTTAACAGGAGCAGTAGCTTCAATTGATGCGAAGGAAATCACAACCCGCCCAACCTCCAACGTAATGAACGCCTTACAAGGCACAATCCCGGGTGTTACCATCATTTCACGTCCAAATGAAGTGTCATTAAATATTCGGGGACGAGGAAATCTGGGAAAGTCGGAACCATTATATATCGTAGATGGCATTGAAGTAAACTCCAGCTTCTTCAACGCCCTCGATCCAAATAACATAGAGACCATCTCCTTTCTGAAAGACGCTTCTTCTGCCGCTATATACGGGGCCAAAGCAGCCTATGGTGTAGTTCTTGTTACAACAAAATCGGCCAAGGCGGGACAATTGCAAATCATTTATGATGGCTTATATGGAACTAAATCTCCAACGTACTTGCCCAATATCGTAAATTCCGCTCAATATGCCGAAATGTACAGAACAGCAGAACGCAATTCCGGAGTAAAAGAAGAAAATCTTACATTTAATGATGATGCTATCCGAAAATACAAAGACGGTTCGGATCCGGATCGTTATCCTGATTCAAATTGGTTTGATCTGACTCTACGGAAGCAGAGCATATTTACCAAACATAATCTTCAATTTATGGGAGGAAGCGACCATTTCAAATACGTTTTAAACACAGGATACCTAAAAACTGAGACATTTACCCCCGGCGAAGCCACAGACAGATACAGCATTTCGACCAAAACATCTGCCAACCTGAAACCTTGGTTTACGCTTACATCGAATGTTCATTTTATTTATGATAAATACAACAGAGAAAAAGGTGAAATAAGCATGATCGAACTGCTTCGCGTACCTCCTACACAAACAGCCAGACAATCCAACGGAGAGTGGGGGACGGTACGAAACGGTCGTCAGGCTACCGGCGAAGAGATTAATGCCAATCAGCTAAGAGCGCTGAATGAGAACGGAAGGGCAAACTCCACCACCAGACGTTTTTTAGGCTCCGTCGCTGCCGAAATTCGTCCTTTCAAAGACCTGAAAATCACAAACCAGATCGGATATAATTATATCGATTTTAGAAAATTCACATTCCACAATAGAAAAAAAGGTGTTCCGAGTTTCCTCAATCCGTCTACCGGTGTTATTGGGGGAACAGCGTCGGACGTGAATCAGATGGATTTAGACTGGAATTATTCGGAAAAGTTTGTTTATGACGGTTGGTTAAACTATGATCATACATTTAATACCCTTCATGCCGTAAGTGTTGTTGCCGGTGCACATGCTGACACCTACCTCTATAAAAGACTGACCGTCGCACGTAAAGACTTTGCGAGCAATGATATGAATGATTTTACCGGAGGTTCGACCGATCCTAAAAATCAATTAGTTACAAACAGACAAGACGAAAGCTTCTACGAAGAGGAAAGTATGAATTCCTATTTCGGAAGAATAGGGTATACCTATAATCAAAAATACATCTTCGAAGCCAATTTTCGGGCCGATGCCTCTTCACGTTTTGCGAAAGGTGGGCGCTGGGGATATTTCCCCTCCTTTTCTGCCGGATGGAGAATGGATCAAGAGAATTTTATGAAAAACTTCACGTGGGTCGATGGGCTTAAATGGAGAGCTTCGTGGGGTAAAAATGGAAATATCAAAAACATCGGACTGTATGATACATATTCCACATATTCTGCGAGTAAAACAATCGCATTAGGAGGAATATCGGTTCCCATACTGACCGAAGGGCGTATTGGGAATACTTCCTTAACATGGGAAACTACGACAACTGTTGACCTTGGATTGGACTTGAGTGTTTTTAACGGTTTATTAAGTCTTTCTGCCGATTACTACAATCGCTTAACCAAAGGTATTCTTATCCGCGCGAATGATATTATGACAGAAACGGGGTTATCTAAAGACCAAATCCCCGCACGTAATGTAGGAAAGGTACGTAACGATGGAATCGAGTTAGTGCTCACTCATACCAACAAAATCGGGAATGTCTTTTATAATATAGGATTCAATACAACTATTAACAGAAATAGGATCGTAGATTTAGGAGAAAAAGTCGATAAACTACCCCCTAACAAATATTGGATACTACGCAAAGGAGGCTCTATCGGAGACTTCTATATGCTCCAAGCTGACGGACTATATTCGTCGGAAGATATCGCAAACGGAAGAATTATTCCTTATGGCCAGCAAAAACCCGGCGCAGGAATGGTCAAATATATCGACCAGCTTACAATCGATTCTGATGGAGACGGTGTCTTTGATAAGGCAGATGGTGTTATTAATGATAAGGATCGGGTTGTTGTGGGTAACGATGTTCCCCGGTTCACCTACGGAGTGCATTGGGATTTGAGCTATAAGAATTTTACACTTTCCATACTGGGTCAAGGGGTATCTGGTGTAAAAGTATATATGAACGATGAAGCTTCTCAGGCTTTCTTCGACAATTCCGTACCACGCAACTGGCAGTTGGATCACTGGACATCGGAAAATCAGGGAGCACATTATCCTAAACTCTTTGTACCGGCAAATACAAATTATAAATATAATAATCACATGTCTTCTTTCTGGCTCTTTGATGCGTCCTATTTTAGAATCAAAAACATCACGTTGGGTTATACGCTTCCTGTAAACACTGCGAAGAAATTATATCTAAACAATGCACGCTTGTTCGTGTCGGGGGATAATCTTTTCACCCTCCGTGGCGACAAACGTATGAAAGACTTTGATCCGGAGATAGCAAGCGGACGTGGATATGCTATCGGGACAAAAACTTTCACAGCAGGAATATCCGTAATCTTTTAACAATTACATACAATCTAAAAAAACAATCAGATGAAAAAAATAATACAAGTCGTACTTGTAGCTTTTGCTCTTACGGGAACAGGATGTAGCGACAGTTTTTTTGATAAAAAGCCTCAGGGCTCATTAGACCCTTCGAAAATAGATGAACGATTAATAACCAGTTATAGAGATGCCGTATATCAATACGTCGGTGTTCCCATGAGTGGCTATGATGCCGTTTTCTTAGATGGTTATGCGGATAATGGTTATTCTCGTAATTCATGGGATAGTAATGGATCTGCCGTACAATCCAACACCCTCTCTGCCGATCTGGATTTCGGTTACGAGACATGCTATGCAGGAATTCGTGCATGTAATAAACTTATTTACGAGATAGACCAATATCCGTCAGTAGAGTCAGTCATGCGCGAGAAATATAAAAATGAGGCGCGAGTTATGCGTGCATGGCTGTATATGGGTCTTACATTATATTTCGGTGATGTACCATTCATTACCTCCCCTCAAAATGACTATCCGGAAGGTTTGTCACGTACATCGGCAAAAGAAATCCGTGAATGGGTCCTGAAAGAATTGAATGAGGCATTCTCCATACTCCCTGAAACAAATGAGAAAGGTCGGTTTAATAAAGCTATGACCTCGGCAATAAAAGCGCGTGCCGCTTATTATTTCGGGAACTATGCAGAAGCCGAAAAGGCAGCCCGATATGTTATTGAAAAGGGGCGTTATAAGCTGCACGAAGTATCCGCATTATCGGTCGACATGCAAAAAGATGCAGAGTTTTTCAAACAATTGGTTGACTTTAACGCATCGGGAATTAACGAGACATCGTTTATCAAAGGACTTTTCAATTATCAGAATATCTGGAGAGCTGATAACAGCCCGGAAACAATCATAGCCAAAGAGTATTTGCCTACCGAAGAAAACGGTTCATGGGTACGGGTCACAGCTTTTATGAGTCCAAACATGGTGAATAAACAAGCATGGGCAACCATCGTACCGATTCAGGAATTAGTGGATGCATATTGGATGATAGATGGGAAAACGAGGCCCAACCTTCCTTCAATGGAACAACGTATCAGCGACTACAAAGCGATGGATACAGAGGTCCAGAAACAAATCAGCACCGAGATACCGTTCAGTACAGCGGTGCATGCAATAATAGGTAGTCTCGTAAAGAAGCCTTGGATGAATCAATTCAGAAATCGGGACAGTCGCCTGTATGCTTCCATTGTGTTTCCCTTCTCATCTATCAGTCGATTTCGCATGGATGAATATCAACAATATATTCCAGATATTGTCAATTATGGAAGAAGCGGTTTCACTTTCCGGAAAATGACAGGGGTTGAGAATGTGATTTCTGCATGGGGAGATGCATACTATATCACCGGAGTAGACTTT
>JBHADT010000108.1:0-10718 GCA_041855205.1 Bacteroides sp. | reverse complement strand
TGATGGGGATTATGGTAAACCATGGAAACGCTCCCCAGTATGTTTATCAGATACTGAAAGCCGATGGCGAACATCTCAGGCTTTGTGCCGGCGAGCCGGGAGCCGGAGATTGGGGAACTGCTTGGTTCTGGAACTTCAAGAAAAAGTAAACAGAAAAATGGTCGTTTCATAAGACTGTTTAATGGTCAAATCAAGAAAGAGGGTATCACATGCAGTGATACCCTCTTTCTTGATTTGTCTGTTTGGTGCATCGGTCTCAAAATGCTTGTAATAGGGCTGTTGAGATATTGTTATGTACGTTTTTGTACAAATTCTGTATGATTATAGAGCCTGTTCTGTGCTGTTATCTCTACTTTCGCATAAAATTTGTTTTAATTGATTTTGTTAACTGTAAAAATCAAAATGTATGAAAAGACAGACGGGATTGAGTAACGTAAAAAAGTGTGTCGGCTTATTGGTCTTGATATGCTGTTCTTTTGTGGCACGAGCTCAAACATTGGTCACCGGAACGGTTGTTGATGAGTCGGGTTTGGAAGTCATCGCAGCCAATGTAAAGGAAAAGGGGACATCTAATGGCACTATTACCAATGTAGACGGGAAATTCAGGTTACAAGTAAAAGATTTGCAAAAGTCCGTGTTGCAGGTTTCTTTCATCGGTTATGAACCTAAAGAAGTAGAAATTAACGGGCAGCGGAATATAAAAGTGATTTTGAAAGAGGTTGCCAACGAACTTCAGGAAGTAACCGTGGTAGCCTACGGTACGCAGAAGAAGGAAACGCTTACGGGAGCCATCTCGGCGTTGAATAACGAAGCGTTGGTACGCTCTCCGAATGCCAGTGTGGCAAATACGTTGGCCGGACAGATAACCGGGCTTTCTTCCGTGCAGACAAGCGGGCAACCCGGCTTGGAAGACCCCAAGGTATATATTCGCGGAGTAGGCTCTTTGTCGGAAACCGCTTCATCTCCCCTTATACTGGTGGACGGTGTGGAACGTTCTTTCTTCCAGATGAATCCAAACGAAATAGAGAGTGTGACGGTGCTGAAAGATGCTTCTGCCACGGCGGTTTTTGGGGTGAGGGGAGCCAACGGTGTTATTTTGGTCACTACCCGCAGAGGAAAAGAAGGAAAAGCCAAGATTGCCGTTAATTCTTCGGTGGGCATACAGATGCCTACGCGTGTATTGAAGATGGCCGACAGCTATACGTATGCCACGCTTCGCAATGAAATCATTACGAATGACAAGCCGAACGCTACCTCCGAAGACATGGTGTTCGATAGCTATGCTGTCGAGCGTTTTAAGAAGAACGACGAACCTATTCTTTATCCCAATGTGGATTGGAGAAATTATCTGCTGAATAAAACGTCTGTTCAGACGCAGCATAACGTCAGCATTTCGGGCGGTACATCCGATGTACGTTATTTCATCTCATTAGGATTCCTCTATCAGAATGGTTTGCTCAAGCAATTCAAAGGGATGGATTACGACAATAATTATAAGTATAAAAGATATAATTATCGAGCCAACTTCGATTTCAACGCTACCAAGACTACCACTCTCAAAGTAGGCATAGGAGGCCGGGTGGGTAATCGGAATGAGCCGGTGATTAACGATAATGTGAACTCTATATGGACGTTAATCAATCAGTCGACTCCTTTCAGCAGCCCGGGCATTATCGATGGACAACTGATTGCTACTCCGGAAGAGCGTTTCCAGAACAAAATCAATTTGGGAAACAGTGTCCTCCCCAAGGTTTACGGTACGGGCTATTTTACGGCTATCCAGAACACGATGAACCTCGACCTGTTGGTCAATCAGAAACTGGATTTCATCACCAAAGGCCTTTCTGTCGAAATAAAGGGTGCCTATAACACCGGTTATGGTTTCACCAAGCAACGGAAAGGAGAAGTGGAGCAACATCTTCCGTTCTATCGTTCGTCACTGGAACATCCGGGCATGGCTTACGATGCGGCCGGTTTCAATAAAGAGGTAGTCTACAAAATAAAAGGAGAGAACAAAAGCCTGCAATACAACGAGTGGACTGGACGCAGCAGAGATTGGTACATGGAGGGAAGTTTGCGATACAATCGTAAGTTTGGCTTGCACAATGTGGGCGGTTTGTTTTTATATAACCAGAGCAAGAAGTATTATCCCCGGCAGTGGGAAAGTATACCATCGGCATACATCGGTTTTGTGGGACGTCTGACCTATGATTATAAGTCGCGCTACATGGCCGAATTCAACTTCGGTTATAACGGTTCCGAGAATTTTGCTCCCGGAAAACGGTTTGGCGCTTTCCCGGCAGGCTCGATAGGATATATTATTTCGGAAGAGCCGTTCTTAAAAAACAGAAAGTGGGTGGATTATCTGAAACTTCGCGCATCTGTCGGGCTGGTGGGCAACGACCACTTGGGCAACAATCGTTTCTTGTATTTGCCCGATTCATACAACGTGAACCTTTCCGGTGTGGATGGTTGGAACAATAATAAATACGGTTTCAATTTCGGAGCCGATGGCAAAGGTTACATAAAAGGTGCGTTGGAAAACCGACTGGGAAATCCGATGGTCACTTGGGAGAAAGCTCTTAAACAGAACTATGGTGTGGACGTCCATTTCTTGAAGAGCCGCTTGAAGATGTCGTTCGATTATTTCCGGGAAGATCGCAGAGACATCTTGATTAATCGTAGAACGATTCCTTTGCTTACCGGACTTACGTCGGGCGTGTTGCCGGCTATCAATATGGGTAAGGTGAAAAACCAAGGCTACGAGATAGAAGTGAAATGGAGCGATAAGGTGCGTGACTGGAGATACCAAATCAATGCCAACATGTCTTATTCCAAAAACAAAATCGTTTTCCAAGACGAAGTGGAGCCCAACTATCCTTATATGTGGCGCACGGGTAATCCGGTCGGGATGCTGTTCGGCTATCAGGCATGCGGATTTTATCTCCCCGAAGACTTCGATGCGAATGGGAAATTATTGGAAGGAATGCCCGACCCGAAAGTTGCGGTGAAGCCGGGTGATATCAAGTACAAGGATTTGAATGATGACAAGAGTATCACGTCGGATGACCAAAGCATCATCGGTCATCCTATACGTCCGGCCTATACGTTTGGTTTGAATTGCCAAGTGGATTATAAAGGTTTCTTTTTTACAATGAACTGGACCGGAACGGCGCAACGCTCGTTGCTGCTCAATGGCGCATTCCGAGAACCTTTCGGAAACGGCAAGATACGGGGACTGATGCAGTTTCATGCCGATACACGCTGGACGCCCGAAACAGCCGGGACTGCCACCACACCACGGTTCACCGAAACGAATGCTGTGTATAACATGCGCAATTCGTCGCTTTGGGTGCGGGACGCTTCGTATCTGAAACTGAAAAACATGACGATTGGGTATAATTTCACGGATAAGAAACTGCTGAAGAAACTGGGCATCCAGCAATTGGGCGTTCAGCTCACCGGATATAACCTGCTGACATTCGACAAGTTTGATATCATGGACCCGGAAGCCAGTCCCGATAATGCAGACTCATATCCCATTATCAAAATATATAATGTAGGAATCAACTTAACTTTCTAATTATGATTACGATGAAAAACAATCGAAAATACATGGCTGTTCTCCCTTTGTTTTTGGGAGGCATCTTGACCGGATGCGAAGATATTAAATTCGGTGAAGCTTTTCTGGAGAAGCCTTTGAGCAATGAATATACCATCGATTCGGTTTTCAATAAAAAAATCTTTGCAGAGCAAGCTCTGGCAGAAGCCTATCATTCCTTACCCGATTTTCTGCCTGCACAAGGGCGAATGGGATATGGCGTGTTGGAAATTTTAACGGACATAGGAGATTGGACCAAAAAAGGTGCCCCGCGATTCTATTCCGGTACGGTCGATGCTACCAATGATTTTCTGGAACATCTTCCTTATCGCCCCGATACTGATAAAAATACGATAGGGGTGGGACCCATATATGGACTTCGGCGGGCATACATCTATTTGGAGAATGTAGATCGAGTGCCGGACATGTCGGACGAAGAAAAAGCTTTCGGCAAAGGCGAAGCCAAGATGATTATCGCCTATCATTATGCGCAGATGCTTCGCTATTACGGAGGCATGCCATGGATAGACCATGCCTATACGGCGGGAGATGAGATGATGATGCCTCGTATGACGGTACAGGAAACGGTAGACAGGATAGTGGGTTTGTTGGATGAAGCTGCCGCTCTTCTGCCGTGGGAGTGGAAGAACCATGCGAACGACGACGGACGTATGACGGCTGCCTCCGCCTTGGCATTGAAATCCAGAGTATTGCAATTCGTTGCCAGTCCGTTGTTCAATGCCGACAAACCATACAAGGAGGGAGAAGCGGCATCGGCACATCTGGTGTGGTATGGAGGCTATTCGGCAGACAGGTGGCAGAAAGCGTTGGATTCCGGATTGGCTTTTCTGCGGGAAAATAAAAAACATGGTGAAACTTATCGGCTGGTGAATACAGGAAATCCCCGCGAAGATTTTGTGGCCGGATATTTTAAACGCAACAATCATGAGACGTTGATTTCTTCGAGGCGCTTCACTACTTATATGACAGGTAAGACGCCTTTTGCGCAGATACGCTATGGAGTGGCTTCACCCACATTGAATTACGTGGATATGTTTCAGATGAATGACGGTACAGAGTTTGACTGGAAGAAGCCCGACCACCAAAAGAATCCTTTCTTTGATGCTGCGGGCAATCCACGTCGGGACATCCGCTTGTATGAGACGGTTGCCGTGACGGGAGATAAATTCAGAGGTCAACTGAAAGTGGAAATTTATGAGGGAACCAAGCAGTTTCCTTATAACGGACGCATGAGCTATAACGGTTTCGCGATGCGTAAATTCATTCGTAACTTCCATGACGAGGTAAACGGTGAACCTTATATTTGCCCGTTGCTGCGCTTGCCGGAAGTTTACCTGAATATGGCGGAGGCCATGAACGAGTTGGGCAAGGCCGGTGTTGCCGATGAGTTCGGACGTACGGCTTATGATTATGTGAACTTGGTGAGGGCGCGTGCCGGAATGCCTGCACTGACGGCTGCCGCAGTTCGGCAAGGAGAGCCGTTGCGTGAAGCCATATTACGCGAAAGAGCTTTGGAATTCGGTTATGAGGAGGTTCGATATTTTGACCTTGTACGCTGGAAACGTTCGGATTTGTTTACCAAACCCCTATCTCGCCTGATCATAAAGAAAGCGGGGAAAAAATATACCTATAAGGTATCCAATGCGATGGCCGAACAGCGTAAGCACGTTAGACCGGACAGGTGGGACGAAAAATATTTCTTGCTGCCTTTGCCGGTTTCCGAGATTAATAAGAAATATGGATTGATTCAGAACCCCGGTTGGTGATAAGTCGGACTTTTAAACAGAAACCAAGTATGAAGAAAGTAATATATACGATTGCATTTTTATTTGTGTTCGCGGCTTCCGGAGCGGCACAAACGGATATAAAGAAGGATAAAAAAGAGGCCAAGCCTCTTCTATTGCAGAACAGTGCTGAAAACAAAACTGTGGATATGGGGATGTACGCCTCTATGGAGGGGCGGAAGACACAAGCCGTTTCCACCGTCTATTCGGATGAGTTGGAGAAGAATGCCGTAGTAAGTCCCTACAATGCCCTTTACGGATTGCTGTCGGGTTTGAGCGTCATGCAGAATACGGCTTGGGACACTGAAAAGTCGCGTTTGAACGTTCGTGGACGAGGTTCATTGAATGGTGATGCTCCCTTGATTGTAGTGGATGGGTTTGTACGTCCGATGGAGTTTGTCAATCTGTCGGAAATTGAATCGATTTCTGTCCTGAAAGACGGAGCCGCTACAGCTTTGTGGGGAGGAAGAGGCGCCAACGGAGTGATTGTGGTGACTACTAAGCGGGGAGAGTACAACAAGAAAGATATCCGGGTGAACTATAAGTACGGATGGGGGCTTCCGGTCAACCAACCGGAGTTTGCCGATGCCTATACGTATGCATTGGCCCGTAATGAGGCACTTAGGAATGACGGCCTCCAGCCCGATATGGATGCCGACGGCTTTCGCAATGCGGCCGGGAACAACGACTTGTATCCCAATGTGAACTGGCAGAAAGAAGCTTTACGCAATCATACCGTCAACCATCAACTGGACATCTTGTTTCGTGGAGGAGGCAAGCGCCTGCGCTACTTTACAGCACTGAATTATAAGAACGACATGGGGTTGCTGAATACGAAATACACTGATTATACCGAACGTTATAATTCGCAGATGAAGAAATATTTCTTAAATCTTCGGATGAATCTGGATGTGGATGTATCGGATGTGACCCGCCTGAAATTAAGCATGCTGGGTATGTTGCGCGAAACCAATCGCCCACATGCTAATGAAACGACCTTGTTTGGCTTGCTTTACAATACTCCTTCTGCCGCTTTCCCATTGAAAACTCAAGAAGACGAGTGGGGAGGGAATAATATCCTGAAAACGAATCCCATTGCACGTCTTGCGGACGAAGGGTATTATAAGCTGAATCAGCGCATGTTGCAGGCAGACCTGCGTGTGTTGCAAAGCCTTTCCATGCTGACTCCTGGTTTGAGTGCCGAACTGGCGGTGGCTTATGACAACAATGCCACTTACCGTGAAGCCGGGCATAAAGGATTCCGCTATCAGACAGTGGAGAAAAACACGGAAGGAAATCTCGTGTATACGCATTATGGCAATGCCAATAACGAGCTGCAAATCAACAATTCCGGGTTTGCTAATCAATATATCCACGCCAACTTTGAGGGCAAACTGAATTATCATCGTTTCTGGCATAGGCACGAGCTGACGGCTACCGCCATGTTCCGCCATGAATCGATGACATTGAGCGGTGCGAACAACAGCCGTTATCGCCAATATATACTCGGGACGGCCGGTTATAATTACGACAATCGTTATTTCTTGGATGTGGTGGCCAACTGTTTTGGCAGCAGTGTGCTTGCCAAGAACGATAAATACCGGTTCTTCCCGGCTGTTTCTGCCGCATGGCTGTTGTCGAACGAGGCTTTCATGAAAGCGGTTCCGGCAATGGATTATTTCAAGGTGCGGGCTTCGTACGGACGTTCGGGCTATGACTTGTATGCCTATGCGCAAGACCGGCAATATTGGGTGGGTGCAGGCTCTTATCATTTCAAGGATGCCAACACCTCTGCGGGCATCAGCCTGACGGAAGGAAAGCTGGCCATGGAGAAACTTGATTTGGAGATAGCCGACAAATACAATGTGGGCATTGATGTGCTGTTGTGGAAGAGTTTATCTCTTTCCGCGGACTTCTTTTACGACCGCCGCTCAAAGATTCTTATCAATGGGAAAGGGTTGATTTCTTCCGCCATTGGAGTGGAAGTGCCGGATATGAATGCGGGCAGAGTAGATACAAAGGGAGCCGAACTCTCGGCCATGTGGAAGCGGGAAAACAAGAAGTTCAAGTATTATGCGGGCGTCAATGTGGCGTATGCCCGTACCAAGATTGTTGAAAACGGAGAGGGGCATCAACCTTATGATTACCTTTCCGCCAAAGGGCATCGGTTGGGCCAGATTTTCGGTTTGGAAGCCATCGGCTATTTCCGCGATGCGGATGATATAAAAAACAGCCCCGTGCAACGCTTTTCGGAAGTGCGTCCGGGCGATGTGAAATACAGAGACTTGAACAATGACAATGTGATAGACAAAAACGATGTAAAAGCCATTGGAAAATCGGGAATGATTCCCGACTTGTATTATGGCATCAATATCGGTTTTGAATACAAAGGTTTCGGCGTGGATGCGCTTTTCCAAGGAGTAGGGGGATACAGCGTGATGCTTAATACGGAGAGTGTCTACTGGCCGTTGCGTAATAACACGAATATTTCCACTTGGTATCTGAAAGACAGAATTCGCTGGACGGAAGAGACGAAAGACGTGGCCAACGTTCCCCGACTGACGACGGAGAACAATGCGAATAACTTCAGGAACAGTACGCAATGGTTGGAAAACGGAGATTATTTGAAGCTGCGCAACTTGAACGTATACTATAATCTTCCTTCGGCGTGGACGCGAAAACTGAAGATGGAGAAAGTGCAGGTTTATGCCCGTGCCAACAACCTTTTCTCGCTGGATCACGTGAAGTATTTGAACAGCGAAAGCTTGAGAGTGAATTATCCGGATATGATTTCTGTTTACTTCGGACTGAGTGTTAACTTTTAAAGACAAAGAACGATGAAAAAATATATTGTGATGGCAGGTTTGATGTGCTCTGTGTCCGGCTGCGGTTTGCTCGAATTGGACGAGTCTACTGGCTTGACCCGGGAAGAGGCATATGCTTATTTTGATAATGTCAGGGGATTGGTTACTCATGTATATAGCAGGCTTCCCGACGAATTGGGAGGCCTTGGAGGCGCCTTGCGCGAGTCGGCGACCGATAATTCCGTTTATATTTGGAGTGACAACAGTGTGCATACGTTCTATAACAATGCATGGAACCCTGTCAATACGGTAGATGATGTATGGGGCAGGTGCTATGGGGCAATTCGTTCTTGCAATTCTTTTTTGGAGAACTATTCGCCCGAACGTTTGGAGCGTTTCCGTTGGAACGATACTTACGATGAAGACATCTCTAAGGCGAATATGTATAGGCAGGAATTGCGGGTACTGCGTGCCTTTTTCTTTTTTGAGCTGGCCAAGCGGTACGGAGATATTCCTTTGCTTACCCGTACCTATACCACGGACGAGATTAACAATGTGGAAAAAACGGCGTTCCATGAAGTGGTAAACTTTATCTGTACGGAATGCGATGAGGCTGCACGGCATTTGCCTGTGCGGCAGAAAGACTTCTGGGCTGAAAGCGGTCGCGTCACGAAAGGAACGGCTCAAGCTTTGAAAGCCCGTGCGCTGCTCTATGCTGCCAGCCCGCTGCACAATGCGGCGCAGGAAGCATCGCGCTGGGAAGCCGCGGCAAAGGCGGCCTACGCCCTTATCAAAGAGGGGAACTATTCTTTGCCGCAGATAGATAAAGACCCGCTGTATCATAAAGACGGCGGAAATGAGGTGTTGAAGTCCTCCCAGCTCATTTTCGAACGTCGTTCGGGCGATACTTTCGATTATGAAGCGAACAACCTCCCCATCAGCTATGAAAAAGGAAAGACCGGCAATGTGCCTACTCAAAATCTGGTTGACGCTTTTCAGATGGCAGACGGCAGAGACTTCGATTGGGCAACATTGGCCCCCGGAGGCAATCCGTACCGGAACAGAGACCCTCGCTTCTATCATACTGTTCTTTGCAACGGAGACACATGGATGCAGGCCGTCATCGAAGCGCACGAAGGCGGTAAAGACGGAGCGGGAACGGCGGGGACCACGAAGACGGGTTACTACCTGAAGAAGTACATGAACGAAACCGTGTCGCTGATTCCCTCCAAAGAACGGAAGAAACCGCATCACTATGTGTTGTTCCGCTACGCCGAGGTGCTGCTGAACTATGCCGAAGCCATGAATGCGTGGCGGGGAGCCGATTATACGGACGCCACTTTCAGCTTGTCGGCACGGGAGGCCTTGAATCAAGTGAGAAGTGCGGCCAAGATGCCTCCGGTGACGGCCGTTGGAGATGCTTTCACGGAGAGCATCCGTCGCGAACGCCGGGTAGAGCTGGCTTTTGAAGACCATCGCTTTTGGGATATCAGACGTTGGAAAATCGGTGAGAGCACGAAAGACATTTACTGTGTGCGCATCACGTTGGAAAACGGAAAGCCTGTGTATAAGAGGGAATTGCTCGAAACTCGTTCTTGGGACGAGAAGATGAACCTCTATCCCATCTCTCAGGCGGAATATCTGAAAAATAACAATCTGGGGCAAAACAAGGGCTGGCAATAACTTTCTTGAGATGAGAGGTTGAGTCGGTTCCGATTCAGCCTTTACACAGTCCGGGCACCGGGATGCTTGTTTGTGCGTTGCGAAGATAAAAAGCAGGGCGCAAATCGGTATCCCGACGCTCGGACTGCATGTTTCTTGAGGGATGGTGCAATCAAGGCTGCCGCCTTTGCCTTGTGGTTTGCGTCGAATAATCGGCTCGTACCTGTGTCTGGGATAAGGAGCAGGTCGATAGCCTCACCCTGCGGCTTGTGCTTTAAAGCCGAAATCTTCTGGCTATCAGACGTTTGCTCCTGCGTTGCCAGACACTTGCGTCTGTCGTCACAAAGGCTTGCGGCTGTCAAACAGGGGGGGGAGGGCGGCCGGCGTAAAAGGCTTCCTCCCCTTCCGCCCAATCGCCCAGAACTGGCGCATTCAAGGAATGTCAGTCCGATAGGATGCCGCCCCTTCTCTGTGGCAAAAGGAACCGTCCGTCCCGGCCTCTGGCGGCTCGTGTCTTTTCTTCATGCCCGGAACCGCTTGGCGCGGAAATGCGTAAATTTTAGCAAATGTTGGGCTTATTATCTCTTTAGTGTGTTATATCGCAGGCGAATGAAACGAATATTGATTATTAATTTTATCTTTGTCCGACCAAATAACATCTTGTCAGCATTATGAAATATACCTCATACACTTATCCTTCCGGTAGGGCCGAAGTATCTGCATTTGTTGTAGATGGCGGAGTGACAGAATATCACGTGATGATACATGCCATCGAGCCGAAGCAGACTTATTGCGAGCAGATGAATGCTGTGCTGGATACGTATGCTGTTTTAGTGAAGAATGAGT
>JBHADT010000107.1:0-20258 GCA_041855205.1 Bacteroides sp. | reverse complement strand
TTCCCGGAACCACACGGGCATGGTGAAAACAGCGTTTTCAGAGTCCACACAAAACACTGTTTACCAACCGTTTGAAAGACACAAAAGAAGATTCCATTCTTCTTCTTTCGCCAAAGGTTGACATCATATCGCAATCAGGGGTGGAATCCCATCCCATTAGTCTGAAAATAAGAAAATTTAAGCGATAAAAGAGGCAAGCTCTCATTCTTTATCCTTATTTTTGCATACATGAAACTACGCACGTTTATCTTTTCGCTATGTATCCTGCTATCTATGAGCCGTGCCGGGGCGGAGCTGCAGACACATCCCCACAACGAAGCCCATACGGATTCTGTTCGCATCAGCCTGCTGACGTGCGATGCCGGCGACGAAATATATTCCCTTTTCGGGCACACGGCCATAAGGTACGAAAACCTCACCTCTGGTACGGACATCGTGTTCAACTACGGACTGTTCAGTTTCGACACTCCCCACTTCGCTCTTCGCTTCGCCTTGGGCGAAACCGACTACCGTTTAGGAGCCACCGACACTGAACGCTTCATTGCCGAGTACGCCTTTCTCGGACGGGGAATAAAACAACAGACTTTGAATCTGAACAGAGAGGAGAAAGAGCGTATCGCACAAAAACTCGAAGTGAATCTCCGTCCGGAAAACCGCACTTATCGGTACAATTATTTCAGCGACAATTGTTCTACGCGCCCGCTCAGACTGATCGCCGATGCCATCGCCTCTTCTCCGCAAAGCGCCAATGCACAGGAACTTTTCTTTACGGAGAACTTTACCGACAGAAACACCGGCGTAAGTTTCCGGGACATGCTGCATAAATACACCCGAAAACATCCATGGTCGAGGCTCGGTATGGATATGTGCATTGGATATGGCGGCGACAGGGAAATCAGCCGAAGCGAAATGACGTTCGTTCCATTTTATGTAGAGCAATTGTTTGCGCAAGCGGTCATACTCACGGAAGACGGCGGACATCGCCCGCTCGTCTCGTCCACATCCACGTTGCTGACTTCCGAAGAACGCATCAACTCCAATTCGTTTTCCGCATTGTTCACACCCATGAATTCGGCATTACTGTTGCTCGCATTGGTTACGCTCGCCACACTATACGGCATCAGACAAAGAAAGAGTCTATGGATATTGGATTGCACACTGTTTTTAGCTGCGGGAGTGGCAGGAGGGATTCTTGCCTTTCTTGCATGTTTCTCGCAACACCCGATGGTCGACAAAAACCTGCTGCTGCTTGTGTTTCATCCGCTTCATATTCTCATGCTCCCATTCATGGCAAGGCGTATGCGAAAAAATAGAATCTGCCGCTACCTGTTCATTAACGCCGCACTTGCCCTTACACTCATCGGAATCTGGATTTTACACATACAAGGCATCAATCCCGCCGTATTACCTATACTCTTGGCTTTCATCGTACGCACGGCAGGACATGCGATACTCATTCATAAAAGGAAACCTAACTACCGAATATCGGAACGACACAAATAAAACCTCATGAAAAAAGGACTCCTCACTTCTCTCCTCGCTCTAACGTTCAGTGGGATACAGGCACAAGCCGTACACACGGCGCCTCGATTGGTGGTAGTGCTCACCATAGACCAATTGCGAACGGACTACATGGAAGCCTTTTCACCCCTCTACGGTGAAAAGGGTTTTAAACGCCTTATGCGTGAGGGAAAGGTCTTTTACCAAACGGATATTCCATTCGAAGCACCGGATCGGGCTTCTGTCATTGCTGCCATTTACAGCGGAGCCACTCCCTCGCTGAACGGCATCATATCCACCCGGCGCATGGACATAGAAAGCTTACGCCCCATCAGTTGCGTAGACGATCCCTCATTCATGGGTAATTATACCGACGAAAACTCATCGCCATCGCAACTCCTTACTTCCACCATAGCCGACGAACTGAAAATCGCCACTCGAAACGGTGCATTGGTATATGCCATCGCACCCACACGCGATGCCGCCATACTCTCAGCCGGACACGCTGCCAACGGAGCGTTTTGGCTCAATGAGAACTCGGGAAAATGGTGCGGTACCACTTATTACAGCGAGTTTCCCTGGTGGGTGAACCAGTACAACGACCGCCTGTCTCCCGATTTCCGCATCCGGGACATTGTGTGGGAACCGCTCCATCCCGTCAGTCAGTACACTTTTCTGCCCGAATGGAGGAGTACTCCTTTCAAATATAAGTTCGACAGCGACAGAAGCAACCGCTTCCGTCGCCTCACAGCCAGCCCCTTCATCAACGAAGAGGTAAACTTGCTCGCACAGGAGTTGCTCGAGAAAAGTACGGTCGGGCAAGACGAAACCACCGACTTGCTTGCACTCACCTACTATGCCGGCAACTACAATCACAAAAGCACGCAAGAGTGCGCCATGGAGATGCAGGACACGTATGTCCGGTTAGATCGTAGCATAGCCTCTTTGCTCGAACTTTTGGAAAAGAAAGTAGGACTGCACAACGTGCTGCTTTGCGTCGCCTCCACCGGATATGCCGACCCCGAAGCGGCCGACCTCGGACTCTACAACATTCCGGGAGGCGAGTTTCATCCTAACCGTTGCACGACACTGCTCAATATGTTTCTGATGGCTACATACGGAAACGGACAGTACGTGGAAGCATACTACAACCAACAGATCTACCTCAACCGGAAATTCATCGAAAGCAGACAGCTCGACTTGACTGAAATACAGAATAAATCGGCAGACTTTCTGGTTCAATTCAGCGGTGTACACGAAGCGTACTCCGCCCAACGCTTATTACAGGACACATGGTCTCCACGGATAGAGAAAGTACGCAACGCTTTTCATCGCAAACGCTCCGGCGATTTGTTGATAGACGTCTTGCCGGGATGGACCATTATAGATGAACACGCAAACAATCAGCGCGTCATACGCCACGCAGCCATACCCGCTCCGCTTATCTTCATGGGAGGAAAAATAAAACCCGCTGCCATACGTATTCCGGTGAACATTTTGCGTATCGCCCCTACTCTTACGGAAGCCATGCACATTCGCGCTCCCAATGCAGCTTCCGCCGGTGCCATCCGTGACTGACAGGTTGCTCTCGCAACACAGACACCTCGGCAATCCGTCTTCCGTTCGCAGTCCGTTTGCAATGCCTATATCAAAAAACGAACTCCGAACTTCTGTTTAATCAGCATTTTAATGTAACTTTGTACCCATTATGGAGACAAAAGTCACTCCCAAAAACTCTATGTATAATATAAAACAACTATAAATAAAATGGGATTCAATGAATTTTTAAGTTCGATTTTCGGTAACAAGTCCACACGAGACATGAAAGAGATACAACCGTGGGTAGAAAAAATCAAAGCAGTCTACCCGGAAGTTGCCGAATTAGACAACGATGCCCTGCGTGCCAAGACGGAAGAACTGAAAACGTTTATCCGCAACTCGGCCGCACAGCAACAGGCAAAGGTAGACGAACTGAAAGCCGGTATCGAGAGTATCGAACTGGAAGATCGGGAAGAAGTCTTTGCGCAAATAGACAAAATAGAAAAAGAGATACTGGACATCTACGAAAAAGCACTCGATGAAGTACTTCCGGTAGCCTTCTCCATAGTAAAGGAAACAGCCAGACGATTCTCTGAAAATGAAGAGGTAACAGTAACTGCCACCGATTTCGACCGGCTGTTGGCCACAAGCAAGGACTTCGTACGAATCGAAGGAGAAAAGGCTATCTATCGCAACCACTGGATGGCGGGAGGCAATGAAATCACTTGGAACATGGTACATTATGACGTGCAACTGTTCGGTGGCGTGGTGCTGCACAAAGGTAAAATAGCGGAAATGGCAACGGGCGAAGGAAAAACGCTGGTAGCAACCTTACCCGTATTTCTCAACGCCCTTACAGGAAACGGAGTGCATGTAGTGACCGTGAACGACTACCTCTCTAAACGCGACTCGGAGTGGATGGGACCTCTCTATATGTTCCACGGTTTGAGCGTAGACTGCATCGACAAGCATCAGCCCAACTCAGATGCGCGCCGGAAAGCCTACCTTGCAGACATCACATTCGGAACGAACAATGAATTCGGATTCGACTACCTGCGCGACAATATGGCAATCAGCCCCAAAGACCTTGTGCAACGCAAACACAACTATGCCATTGTAGACGAGGTAGACTCCGTACTCATTGACGACGCGCGTACTCCACTTATTATTTCGGGTCCCGTACCCAAAGGTGACGACCAACTCTTCGAACAACTGCGCCCGCAAGTAGAACGGTTGGTGGAAGCACAAAAGAAACTCGCCACACAATATCTCGCGGATGCCAAACGACTCATCGCATCCGATGACAAAAAAGAGCAAGAAGAGGGATTCCTTACTCTGTATCGCAGTCATAAAGCACTTCCCAAGAACAAAGCACTTATCAAATTCCTCAGTGAGCAGGGAGTGAAAGCGGGAATGCTCAAGACCGAGGAAATCTACATGGAACAGAACAACAAGCGTATGCCCGAAGTAACGGAACCGCTCTATTTCGTCATCGACGAGAAACTGAATAGCGTAGACCTCACGGATAAGGGTGTGGACCTCATAAGCGGAAACTCGGCAGATCCTACTTTCTTTGTTCTTCCCGACATCGCTGCGCAACTCTCCGAACTTGAAAGCGAAACCGGACTAAGTGATGAGCAACGTCTGGAAAAGAAAGATGAACTGATGACCAACTATGCCATCAAGTCGGAACGGGTACACACCATCAATCAGTTGCTCAAAGCCTATACCATGTTCGAAAAAGACGATGAATATGTGGTTATAGACGGACAGGTCAAGATTGTGGACGAACAGACCGGACGTATTATGGAAGGACGCCGCTACTCCGATGGATTGCATCAGGCAATCGAGGCAAAAGAAGGAGTAAAGGTAGAAGCGGCCACGCAGACTTTTGCTACCATCACGCTGCAAAACTACTTCCGCATGTATCATAAACTGTCCGGTATGACAGGTACTGCCGAAACGGAAGCTGGCGAATTGTGGGACATATACAAGCTCGATGTGGTGGTTATCCCCACCAACCGTCCCATTGCCCGCAATGACATGAACGACAGGGTGTATAAAACCAAGCGCGAGAAGTATAAAGCCGTTATCGAGGAAATAGAATTGATGGTCGCGGCTGGTCGTCCGGTACTGGTGGGTACTACTTCTGTGGAAATCTCCGAGATGCTGAGTAAAATGCTCACTATGCGCAAGATTCAGCACAATGTATTGAATGCCAAGTTGCACCAAAAAGAAGCCGACATCGTTGCTCAGGCCGGACAAAGCAGTTCCGTTACCATTGCCACTAATATGGCGGGACGAGGTACGGACATCAAACTGAGCCCGGAGGTAAAAGCCGCAGGCGGCTTGGCAATCATAGGCACGGAGCGTCACGAATCAAGACGTGTAGACCGTCAGTTGCGTGGTCGTGCGGGACGTCAGGGAGACCCCGGTTCTTCGGTATTCTTCGTATCGCTGGAAGACAACCTGATGCGCCTCTTTGCGTCCGACCGTATTGCCAGCGTCATGGACAAACTGGGATTCAAGGAAGGCGAAATGATTGAAGCCAACATGATCTCCAAATCCATCGAGCGGGCACAGAAGAAAGTGGAAGAAAACAACTTCGGTATTCGTAAACGCTTGTTGGAGTACGATGATGTAATGAACAAACAGCGTACTGTGGTCTACACCAAACGCCGTCATGCACTGATAGGCGAACGCATCGGCATGGACATTGTCAACATGATTTGGGATCGCTGCGCCGCAGCGGTGGGTACGCCAAGCTACGAAGATTGCAAAATGGATATGCTGCAAACACTTGCTATGGAAGTTCCCTTTAGCAGTGATGATTTCCGGAACGAACGGAAAGAGAAACTCGTGGAAAAATCCTTCGAAACCGCAATGGAGCAATTTAAACGAAAGACCGATCGTCTGGCCCAGATAGCTTATCCGGTAATCAAACAGGTATTCGAGGCGCAGGGGCATATGTACGAGAACATCCTCATCCCCATCACGGACGGTAAACGGATGTACAATATTTCATGCAACCTGAAAGCCGCTTACGAGAGTGAATGCAAAGAAGTGGTGAAAGCTTTCGAAAAATCTATTTTGCTACATGTTATCGACGAAGCATGGAAAGAGAATCTCCGCGAACTGGATGAGTTGAAACATTCTGTACAGAATGCCAGTTACGAACAGAAAGATCCGCTTCTTATATACAAATTGGAATCCGTGAATCTGTTCGACTCTATGGTGGAGAAAATCAACAATCAAACCATCTCCATCTTAATGCGCGGACAAATCCCCATGCAGGAGCCTCAAGATATACGACAGGCTGCTCCCGAAGCAAGGCAAGACATGAGCAAATATCGTGAGCAGAAACAGGATCTCAATGATCCGCACCAACAAGCCGCCGCACAGCATGATACAAGGGAACAACCGAAACGCGAACCTATCCGGGCAGAGAAAACAGTAGGAAGAAATGACCCCTGCCCTTGCGGTAGCGGTAAGAAATTCAAGAACTGTCACGGAAAAGGGCAGTAAACTCTCAAAAAAATTGAGTAAAGAGAGGCAGGCTCATACATGCCTGCCTCTCTTTGCCTATCTTCAAGTCTTAGTTTTTCAACTCTTTATTCTTAGCATCTATGAAAGCGTTCGTTTATCTTTCGGTCTTAGCCTTACTCTTAAGCGGATGTTACAGCATGGAACGGATATCCATCGATTACATGGCTCCGGCCGAGATCAGTTTTCCAGCCTCTATGCGGCGAGTAGGTATCGTCAACAACATGAGCGAGACTCCGAACAACCGCTCCATCGCGATGAATAAGTTCACTCCGAAAAGCAATACAGAAGTGAGCCGACAATTGAAGTATTACAACGGAAACTCAAGAATTGCAACAGAAGCCTTGGCTAAAGCCATTGCCAATGAAAACTATTTTGAAGAAGTAATCATTTGTGATTCGATGCTACGCTCACAAGACATTTATCATAGGGAAAACACACTAAGCAGAAATGAGGTGAATGAGTTAATACATCTTCTTAATGTGGATTTCATTATTGCATTGGAGAATCTGGAAATATACCTGTTACATAAAGTGGAAGCAATACCTGAATGGGGTATCTATGCAGGTATCACGGATGCCAAGATATCTCCCACCGTCAGGATATATCTGCCCAATCGCAGTATTCCCATGGTGACCATTACTCCCAATGACAGTATTTACTGGGAAGTCTTTAACTCGCAAGCCACACCACTTATCAATCGCTTCGACAGTGTACGAACAATACTGAACGAAGCCTCGGAATATGGCGGTAGTATTCCTGTAAAGCATATCCTCCCTCATTGGGAAACAACAACCCGCTATTTCGTCAGTGGAAGAAACGTGGCTATGCGCGATGCCGCCATATTCGTGCGTGAACAGAACTGGGATGAGGCTATCCGGCTTTGGGAACAGGTGTATAATCTGAAGAAAGGGAAACAAAAAATATATGCGGCATTCAATCTTGCTTTGGGATACGAAATGAAAGATGAACTTGACATTGCCGAACAGTGGGCAATGAAAGCGCAACAAACGGCCGCCGAACTGAATAAGAGTAAAACAGTAGAGGCAGGTTCTCAATCCATTGAGGAGGTGCCCGGATACTATACGGTTACACTCTATCTGAAAGAATTGCAAAAGCGCAAAAAGAATTTAACCCAACTGAAAAACCAGACAGAACGCTTACATAATGATTTTTAACGAAAGGATAGACGGGTTGTCGTTTTTTTCCTACCTTTGAACAACTTATCAAAAGCGTAATGTATTCCGTATATAAACCAGGTTTCTTATTATAATAACGGAGGCAGTTCTTCTGTATGATAAATTTAGTATATATTGAAGCCATATAATTACCATTACCTGTAAAGAAAGCCTATTATGAAACTAAGTCAGACATCATTATCACTTCTCGATTCAACGCTCCGGAAAGCTATTGAGAAATTTCCTTGCAGCTGCAACCAAACCTTTGTGACAGATATTCATCTGCAAGTCAATGCGAGTTCAGGCGAACTGTTTATTTTCGACGATGAAGATAAACCGTTGGCAAATGCTGTGATAGCAGAATGGATGAGTGGTGACACCGAGGCGTCGTATACTGAAATCGAGCAAATTCTTTCTGAAATACTGCATACATATAAGGACGAAGGCAGTCTCGATAAACTTCCCATACTCAAGCCTTTTTCCTTCGTACTTGTGGATGAAGAAAAAGAAACCGTTGCAGAACTGCTTCTGATAGACGAAGACACATTGCTTGTCAATGAAGGTTTATTAAAAGGTCTGGACGAGGAATTAGACGCTTTTTTGAAAGATTTATTGACGGTCTGACAAAGAAGTCTTCTCTCAAAAGCTCCAATATCTTAATTAAACATTCTTCTACCCGTACCTTCTTTTCTCCGAATGTAACAAAAAGACGGCTTTATATTCTTCTTTTCCGCATACTTTGCACAACACATTCACAGAAAACACTGAAGGAATACGGAATTCATATAGGCGTACATACAAAAAAGCAACAGCCGACTGTACTTGCTAAGAAGTAACAGTCGGCTGTTGCTTTTCTCTTTTTATAGGGGCGATTATTCTCCTTTACTCTTACACAAGGCAGAAATACTTTCTTTCAACGAAGCAATGATACTTTCCGCATCGGCTTGCTTCTTCCTTTCCAACTCAAGTACAGCGGCAGGAGCGTTATTCACAAACTTCTCGTTACTCAGCTTTTTCATTACTCCCTGCAGGAAGCCCTCCTTATGCTTGAGTTCAGCTTCCATGCGAGCTATTTCCGCATCAATATCAATCTTATTGCCCAACGGAACAATATATTCAGTGGTGCCTACCATAAAGGTTGCCGCTCCCTCGACTTTTGTATCTGTAACCCGTACGGATGCAAGATTACACATCTTCATCATCACAGAAGAGAACTCTTCCAAAGGATTCATGTCCATAACCTGAAGTTCCAGAGACTCTTTCTGAGCAATATTCTTTTGCAGACGGATGGAACGGACATTGCTGATGACCTCTTTCAGGCCCTCAAAACGTTGCAAGAAGTTTTCGTCCACTGTTCTCGGTTTCTCTAACGATGCCAACATCAGGCTTTCGCCCGGAACGCGCTCATAGAGCTGCTGCCAAAGTTCTTCGGTGATGAAAGGCATAAACGGATGCAGCAAAGCAAGTAGGCGATTGAAGAAATTCAAGGTATGCTCGTAAACAAATCCGCTGACCGGCTTTCCATAAGCAGGTTTTACAATCTCCAGATACCATGAAGAGAATTCATCCCAGAATAGCTTATACACTACCATCAATGCTTCGCTCAAACGATATTTTGCAAACAGGTCGACTATTTCGGCAGCTGCGGCATTCAATTTCATATCAAACCAGTATACTCCCAAACGAGCATCCTCAGGTACATCATTTCCGTCTTTTGTCCATCCTTTCACCAAACGGAAAGCATTCCAAATCTTATTACAGAAATTACGTCCTTGTTCGCAAAGCTGTTCATCGAACAAAATATCATTACCGGCAGGGGCTGCCAACATCATACCCATGCGCACGCCATCAGCTCCGAAACGATCTATCAGTTCCAAAGGGTCGGGCGAGTTACCCAGTGATTTAGACATCTTACGTCCGATTTTGTCGCGTACAATTCCCGTAAAGTACACATTACGGAAAGGCTTTGTCCCCTCGTATTCATAACCAGCCATTATCATACGCGCAACCCAAAAGAAGATGATATCGGGTCCCGTTACCAAATCGTTTGTCGGGTAATAGTATTTAATTTCCTCATTGCCCGGATTATTTATACCGTCAAACAATGATATAGGCCATAGCCATGAAGAGAACCATGTATCCAGACAGTCTTCATCTTGCCGAAGGTCTGTCAATGTCAACGTCTGATTACCTGTTTTTTCCTTTGCCAGTTCCAACGCCTCTTGAAGCGTCGTCGCAACCACATATCCGCCTTCGGGGAGAAAATAGGCAGGGATGCGATGCCCCCACCACAATTGACGGCTGATGCACCAATCTTTGATATTTTCCATCCAGTATTTATACGTGTTCTTGTATTTGGGTGGATAGAATTTTATATCATCGTTCATTACTGCCTCAAGCGAAGGCTTTGCAAGTTTTTCCATCCGTAAGAACCACTGCATGGAAAGTTTCGGCTCAATGACTACATTGGTACGTTCGGAATAACCTACTTTATTGGTGTATGCTTCTACTTTCTCCAGCAATCCGGCATCTTCCAGATCTTTTTCAATTTGCTTACGCACATCGAAACGATCCATCCCGACATATAGTTCTGCGGCTTCGGACAATGTTCCGTTATCATTAAATATATCAATGGAGGGTAAACCGTATTTTTCACCCAGCATATAGTCGTTTACGTCGTGTGCGGGAGTTACTTTCAGACAGCCTGTACCGAACTCAACATCTACATATTCGTCTTCTATCACCGGAATTGCACGGTTCACCAAAGGAACAACCACCTGCTTCCCTTTCAGCCATTCGTTTTGCGAATCATCTGGGTTGATACACATGGCGGTATCCCCCATTATCGTTTCCGGTCGAGTGGTTGCCACCACCGCATAGCGCCCTTCCGCATCGTCTTTCACATAATAGCGCAGATAATACAGTTTTCCATGTTCTTCCTTATAGACAACCTCTTCATCCGAAAGGGCTGTGAGGGCTTTCGGGTCCCAATTCACCATGCGCACACCACGATAGATGAGTCCTTTGTTATAAAGGTCAACAAATACTTTAAGCACACTTTCGCTACGTTTCTCATCCATTGTGAAAGCCGTACGTTCCCAATCACAAGAGGCACCCAGTTTTCGCAACTGTTTGAGGATGATACCTCCATGTTCTTCGGTCCAATCCCAGGCATGCTTCAAGAACTCTTCCCGGGTAAGATCCGCTTTCCTGATGCCTTGAGCCGCCAAACGGTTCACCACTTTAGCTTCGGTGGCGATAGAAGCATGGTCCGTACCCGGAACCCAACAGGCATTCTTTCCTTCCATCCGGGCGCGGCGCACCAGAATATCCTGAATGGTATTATTAAGCATGTGTCCCATGTGAAGCACACCGGTAACATTGGGAGGAGGAATCACCACTGTGTAAGGTTCACGCGCATCCGGTTTCGAACTGAACAGTTGGTGGTCTAACCAATATTGATACCATTTTCCTTCTACTTCGGCAGGATTGTACTTGCTTGCTAATTCCATATTTCTATCTGTCATTATTGAGTTTATCGCGAAATAATCGGATGCAAAAGTAATAAATTAATAACTTTCCCCGACAAAAGCTCTGAAAGAATTGCATATCTTTGCTTTGTCTTTCAGCGCTTATGCCATGTTGAAAGGTTAATTCACTAATATAATTTTATGCTACATACCCGAAAAGAACAGATGGAAGCCTTCGGACGCTTTCTCGATATCCTTGATGAACTTCGAGAGAAATGTCCATGGGACAGAAAACAGACAAACGAAAGCCTGCGTCCCAACACGATAGAAGAGGTCTATGAGTTATGCGATGCGCTGATGCGCGACGACAAGAAAGAAATCTGCAAGGAACTCGGCGATGTGTTGCTCCACATCGCTTTTTATGCGCGTATAGGTTCGGAGACGGGTGATTTCGATATTAAAGACGTATGCGACCGATTGTGCGAGAAATTAATTTTCCGTCATCCGCATGTTTTCGGCGATGTAAAGGCGGAAACTTCCGGACAGGTTTCGGCAAACTGGGAACAACTCAAGCTCAAGGAGAAAGACGGTAACAAAAGTGTACTCAGCGGTGTACCGGCCGCATTGCCTTCGCTTATTAAGGCTTATCGCATACAGGATAAAGCACGTAATGTAGGATTCGACTGGGAAGAGCGCGAGCAAGTGTGGGAAAAGGTCAAGGAAGAGATTCAGGAGTTTCAGACTGAGGTTGCCCATATGGAGAAAGATAAGGCAGAGGCAGAGTTCGGAGATGTACTGTTCAGTCTCATCAATGCGGCACGACTCTATAAAATCAACCCGGACAATGCCTTGGAACGCACCAACCAAAAGTTTATCCGACGATTCAATTATCTTGAGGAACAGACTATCAAAGCCGGAAAAGACTTGCACAAGATGAGCCTGCAGGAGATGGACATCCTCTGGAACGAAGCGAAAGGCATGGAATAAAAAAACAGCAACACACCCAACAAACCTCCTCCGCTTACAACATAAACCCCGAAAGTTATAAACAAACACTTTCGGGGTTTCATATTTCCAACCGGTACTTTATATACAACAAGAGGATACAATCACAGAAAACGTGACGTATCCTCCTATTGGAAGTAATGTGCTATACTTATTTATTTCCTGCCTCCAGCTGTTCTTTCAATGCAGCCAAAGCATCAATATCGCCCAAAGTAGTAGATGCAGCCTGGTTCTGAACGGCGGGAGCCTCTTCACGCTTGGTTGAGGCAGTTTTCTTCGCAGCTTTTCTTTCCGCTCTTTCTTCTGCCTTAGCCACGTCTTCGAAAATACGGCTGTGAGAAAGAATGATGCGTTTTGCATCCTTATTGAACTCAATCACTTTGAATTCCAGTTTCTCATCCAACTGAGCCTGAGAACCGTCTTCCTTAACCAGATGCTTCGGAGTTGCGAAACCTTCCACTCCATAAGGCAAGGCTACCACAGCACCTTTATCCAGCATTTCGATGATTGTACCTTCGTGTACCGAACCTACGGTGAACACAGTTTCGAAAACATCCCACGGATTTTCTTCGAGTTGTTTGTGACCAAGGCTCAAACGGCGGTTGTCTTTGTCGATTTCCAGTACCTGTACTTCGATATCGGCACCAATCTGAGTAAATTCAGACGGATGTTTAACTTTCTTCGTCCAAGACAGATCTGAGATGTGAATCAAACCATCGACACCTTCTTCGATTTCCACAAACACGCCAAAGTTAGTGAAGTTACGCACCTTAGCCGTATGTTTGGAACCGATAGGATATTTGGTTTCAATGCTTTCCCAAGGATCTTGCTTCAGTTGTTTGATGCCGAGAGACATCTTACGTTCGTCACGGTCAAGTGTCAGCACCACAGCCTCCACTTCATCACCTACTTTCATGAAGTCTTGAGCCGAACGGAGATGTTGTGACCAAGACATTTCGGAAACGTGAATCAAACCTTCAACACCCGGAGCTATTTCGATGAATGCGCCGTAATCCGCCATCACCACCACTTTACCCTTCACTCTGTCACCTACTTTAAGTTCGGTGTTCAAGGCATCCCACGGATGCGGGGTAAGTTGTTTCAGACCCAATGCGATGCGTTTCTTCTCATCATCGAAGTCAAGAATAACCACGTTGAGTTTCTGATCGAGTTCCACAACTTCCTTCGGATCGCTTACACGGCCCCAAGACAAGTCCGTAATGTGAATCAAACCGTCTACGCCGCCCAAGTCGATGAATACACCGTATGAGGTAATATTTTTAACGGTACCTTCGAGTACCTGACCTTTTTCAAGTTTGCTGATGATTTCTTTCTTCTGTTGTTCCAGTTCGGCTTCGATAAGCGCCTTGTGAGAAACAACAACATTTTTGAACTCCTGGTTGATTTTAACCACCTTGAATTCCATTGTTTTACCAACGAAAACATCGTAGTCGCGAATGGGTTTCACATCAATTTGAGAACCCGGCAAGAAAGCTTCAATACCGAATACATCTACAATCATACCGCCCTTGGTACGACACTTGATGTAACCCTTGATAATTTCTTCGTTTTCCAAAGCAGCGTTCACGCGATCCCAAGAACGTGTAGCGCGCGCTTTTCTGTGAGACAATACCAACTGTCCTTTTTTGTCTTCCTGATTTTCGATGTACACTTCCACAGTGTCGCCTACTTTCAGATCGGGGTTGTAACGGAATTCGTTCAGAGGAATGATACCATCCGATTTATAACCGATGTTTACAACCACTTCGCGTTTGTTCATCGAGATTACAGTTCCGTCAACCACCTCACGGTCGTTCACCTTGTTAAGCGTACCATCGTATGCCTTTTCCAGTTCTTCCTGACTGGTACCGGTTACCGTTTCGCCCTTTTCATAAGCATCCCAGTTGAAATCTTCAATAGGAGCCACTTTCTTCAAATCTTCCATTAATAAATTAAGTTGTTAATAATTAAGTAAGTGAGACATTATGTTTACTCATAAAATCGGGTGCAAATATAGCAGTATTTTCTTGTACCACCAAAACAAGCGTTCTTTTTCATTACTCATATATCCTTATTACGCACACAAAAAAAAACAGTTCTTTTTCCGGAAAGCGGAATAAAGGTTGTCATTACTGAAACGCACCCAGCTATACTCATAAAATATACGAATATCAATTCCACATCACTCGCGTATGTCCTGAACGAAATTACACAATCCTAACACATCCCACGTAGCTTTCCGGAACAACACCTGTATATCACTCGTACCACACCCATACGATTCGAGTACCGCACCTGCATGATTCAGACAACATAACAGGTACGATACGTCAAGAAGAAAAAAATCAGGCAAGCGTACGGACTGAATCCGTACACCTGCCTGATACCTGCTATGCTTAAACTACAAAGAGTCTATGAGATTACTGAGCTTTTGCCGCATTCTGAATCATCTGCTCGCTGGCATACATATACACCTCTACACGACGATTTTCGGCAGCAGACTTACTTTCATCGTATTGAGTATAACCCACACCTTCCACAAATTTGAACTGCGCCGCCGGCACGTTGCATGAACGCAAATATTTTTCAACGGCATTCGCCCGGTTTGTAGAGACCTTGATGTTCGCATCGTATGTTCCCACCTTGTCTGTGTGTCCATAGATAGCGATATCTGTGGTGGAGTCTTCTTTCAATATCTGTGCCAACTCACGCAAAGAAGTTTTAGAACTCTCACTCAACACGGCAGAGTTGAAACCGAACAAAATACCCGATTCGAAAGAGACTTTCACCGCATCGAGTCCGTTGCTATCCGTTACTTTTTCTACCTGAGCACCCGCTATTTTTGCCGCTTCAGCAGCTTTCTTATCCATCTTACGACCGATAATCGCTCCTGTTCCGGCACCAACTGCCGTACCTATGGCGGCACCTATGACAGCACCTTTACCCTTACCGAGCAGTCCACCCAGAATAGCGCCTGCCGCTGCTCCTGAGCCACCGCCAATGAGAGCTCCCTTACCCGTATTGTTCATACTGGCACAACCACTGAATATTAAAGCCACACTCAACACGAGGGCTACGATTTTTGTCTTCTTCATCTTTTCTTTTTTAAAATTAATACATTGCGCAAATATAGGGATTATTTGAAGATGTTCACATCCGAAAGCAGGATATTCCGTATCTGCCACCAAAGTAAACACCAAAAGGTCTCATCCGCATGAGACGAGACCTTCGATTTTAAAGACTTTCTTATTTCCCGGTGCTGATCGTACAGATACTTACACGATTCCAATCGGGTTCGTCGAAAAGATTACCCACTCCTTGACCTTCTGCAGAGATTCTGGAAGCATCGATCTTATATCTGTTTATCAAAGACGATTTCACTGCTTCAGCACGCTGTTGGGCGATTCGTTCGTTTACTTCCGCATTTCCTTCGGGAGAAGCATAACCCTTGACAACTACATTAGCTTCGGGATGATTCTTCAGATAAGTGGCGATACGCTCTACATTAGGCAGCTGAGCCGCATCGATGGTCGTTTTTCCCTGACGGAAAGTAACCACTGATTCCAAAGAAGATTTGCTTTCTACTACCTGTTGAACCACCGGTTCGCGATTCAAGCATTCGTCCAGTTTTTGTTGAAGTTCGAGGTTCTTGCGTTCTGCATCATTTACAAGCGTCTGGGCATTATTCACCTGAGCGCGCAAATCATTGATTCTTGCATTCAATCCATCGATTTCGGCTTGATTATAAGGTTCAGCCAAAGTGATGTAACGCTTACCGTTGCTGCCTTTGAAATGATAAGCCAAACCGGCTGTAAGTTCGAGAAAAGCATTGTTGGCATTGAATTGCACTCCTTTACCGGCACTTCCTTCGAGATTATACACCAAAGCAGGTTTCAAAGCCAATGTCCATGCCTTAGACTCACCCAAATTAAAGTTGAAGTTCAAACCGAGTTTCGATGACAGATCATCGATATCATCCGCGCCGTTCATATACCCGCGAAGCCAACCCAAACCGGCTACGGCTTCTACCTCAAAAGCTCTGGGAGTACCCGTATAACGTCCGAAAAGATTATTCAGGTTGAATCTGCTCAACAAACTCACATTAGAAGCGTCTATTGCCGTACGGCTGTGGCTGGTATTGATGTAGGCCATTCCGTCCAATGTAAATCCCAATATAGGAGTTACCTGCTTATTCAATTCGAGCCCGAAAGCCGGACGTACGTTTTCAAAAAGAGAGCTATGTTTAAACGGAGTAACCCCACCTGCTTTCAGTCCGACAGACCAGTTATCTGTAAGTTTGCTTCCTTTTATCAAATCCTGAGCGTTCATTGAAAGTGCAAATGCACCTGACAATACAAAAACAAAAATTTTCTTCATAATTTTTAAATAAACTGTTTATATACCTATCTAAATTGTCTTTCCTCTTTCGAGGAAACATCAAACAATCTTTTTCTATTTGGTTTCTTCTTAATGTATCAGGAACATGCCCCCTCTCTCGACAAGCCTTCCGGAATCAGGTCTTTAAACGATAATGTCAAAGCATTGTTTATCATATCCCAGCCACACGACATTGAGTACATAAACATTTCGCGAGTCGTAAAAGATTAACTTATCTCTTTTTCTTTTTCATCGCATCGCTCTTCACAACAAACAATGCTTATGACATATCCATACAAACTAAAAACCGTTAACCCTGAGTATGTTCATACGTCAATCGCTAAATGACGTCATACACTAATCTATTCTATTCAATGCAATCGGGATGCCAAACTATGCGAATAAGCAAACACTGCTGATACACAGTATTATAAAGAATAAAGAAGAGAAACGGCATAAGCAAGAAAATGTGGCTTTATTCCACACTTCCGTGGTTTTTATCCACACTTCCGAACGGGCATCCACCAACTCGCTATCACCGGCAAAGTATGGCAATACATAAGAAAAGGACGGAAAGAGCAACTCAATATACTTTTTTCTGTTCTTTCCCGTTATTCTACACATGAAGCATCTGCTCATATTCATATTTGCATCGGTTTTTTTTCCGGTTCTCCTCGCCCAGCCCGTGCAGCAAAACGTAAAGATAGGCGGAACCGTGACGGACGAAAACGGCAATCCCATCGAGTTTGCCTCTGTACGTCTGGAGGGAAGTCTCATCGGGACGGTCAGTAACCTGCGAGGAAAGTATTCGCTAAAGTTCGAGAGCCGGGACAGCGTCACAGTGATATTCTCCATGATTGGTTATCAGACAAGAAAGCGAATCCTCATACGCCCTCAAGGGAATATCAGCCTTAACGTCAGCCTCCTTCCTGAAAACTATGAACTGGGCGAAGTAACCGTAAGCGGACAGCGCATCCGGACGGGTACGACACAAGACATCAAAGTCGACAAGCCATATCTCTCCCCGGATGCCTCCGGCGGAAGCGTGGAGGCCATCATCGCCACGCAAGCGGGCGTAAGCAACAACAGCGAACTCAGCACACAATACAACGTGCGCGGAGGAAGTTTCGATGAAAACATGATATATGTAAACGGGATGGAGGTATATCGTCCGCTGCTAATACGGGCGGGCGAACAGGAAGGGTTAAGCTTCATCAACCCCGACATGGTGGAGTCTGTAAAGTTCTCGACCGGAGGATATGAAGCCCGATATGGCGACAAGATGTCATCGGTACTGGATATCACCTATAAACAACCCACCCAAACGGAAGGCACGTTTACCGTCAGCTTGCTGGGGGCTTCCGTCTACACGGGACTGAAACTGCCCCATGGAGTTACATGGACAAACGGCATCCGCTACAAGACCAACCGCTATCTGTTAGGGACTTTGGACACCAAGGGCGAGTATACTCCCCGTTTTATCGACTATCAGACATATCTCAACTGGAAACCTTCACCCCGGTGGGAAAGCGGTTTCATCGGCGACATCTCGGAGAACAAGTATCAATTCAGCCCCGAAGACCGCTATACACGCTTCGGTACGCTCGATGAGATTCGCGAATTCAAAGTCTACTTCGACGGACAAGAGAAGGACTTCTTCCGTACATTCTACGGCACGGCATACGTCTCTTTACACCCCAACGAGCAGCACAGCCTCAAGCTGCAAGCCTCCGCCTATCGCACGCAAGAACATGAAACATATGACATTACAGGAGAATACTGGCTCAATGACTTAACTTCGTCGGACGAATCTTCGGAAAACGGCACACATACAGGGCTCTCAAATCAGACGGATAACCCTGAAACAATCGGCATAGGCCGTTACCGCACCCATGCACGCAACAGACTCAGCGCCGGAGTGAGGAGTTACACCTTGTCGGGGAGCCACCACACCGACAAACATTCCTTGCGTTGGGCTTTGGAGATGAGAAAAGAGAGAATTACGGATAGGATGAATGAATGGGAGTTGCGTGATTCCGCCGGATATTCCCTACCACACACAGGAGACGGTCCGGAGTTATATTACGTGCTTCGTTCGAATGAGAGGATAAAAAGCACTCGATACGGTTTATACCTGCAAGATACCTATCGGCATCATTTCCGTCCGGGACTTTTCACCCTCACCGCAGGCATCCGGGGAGGGTATTGGAATCTGAACAAGGAATTTCTACTCAGTCCGCGCGTCTCGCTGGGATTTATTCCCGCCGCCAACGAACGTCTTACCTTACGCTTCGCCACAGGCATCTATTATCAGACCCCTTTCTACAAAGAATTCCGCCAAACCGTGAAAGAAGAACACGCATACGGCATCGCACTTAACCGGGACATCCGCTCGCAACGTTCCGTGCATTGGATATTGGGTGGAGATTACAATTTTCGCATACTAAACCGCCCGTTCTGTTTTTCAATGGAAACATATTACAAGGCGCTCGACCGGCTTATTCCTTATAATATTAATAATGTACGTATCGATTATTACGGACGAAACCTCTCCAAAGGATATGCGGCAGGTATAGATCTGAAACTCTTCGGTGAGTTCGTGCAAGGCACGGATTCATGGCTTACGTTCTCGGTGATGAAGACTGAGGAGCAGCTTAACGGCAAATGGATTCCACGTCCCACAGACCAGCGTTACCGTCTCTCGCTATACTTCACCGACTATTTTCCCGGAAGTCGCAAATGGCAGCTCAACCTCAAGGGAACGCTTGCCGGCGGGCTTCCCTTTGGTCCTCCACGAGGCGGATTGGAAAGTGCCATATTCCGCACTCCCCCATACCGGCGGGTAGACATCGGCATATCGTACTGCCTGACAGCGGACGAGAACCGGCAAGAGGAAAGTTCTTCGCTGGCAAGGAGTTTCCTCTTGCCCGAACCAACAGAGGTGGAGGGAAAGTACAACGGGGAGTTCGGAAAAAACACTTATAAAAGAAAAACAAACAGTCGATTCGGAATCCGAAGTCTGTGGGTAGGTATAGATGTCTTCAACCTCCTTGCCATCAAAAACGTAAACTCTTACTACTGGATCACGGACACGGGAGACAACCAATTCGCCATCCCCAACTACCTCACCTCCCGAAGAATCAACATCCGGTTGGTGGCTAAATTCTAAATAGGCAATGTATAAAAACAAAAGGGAGTACCGCAGAGGTTCTCCCTTTTACGCTGTGACCCGGGTGGGAGTCAAACCCACGACCTTCAGAACCGGAATCTGACGCTCTATTCACTAAGCTACCGAGCCGAAATGCGGAGCAAAAGTATAAAAAATACCTTCAAGCTCCTAATCATTCACTCTTTTTTTGAGTGTACCGTTCTTTTCATTCCGTTATCTTCTCATCCCCGTATCCTGAATATTCCGGACACCGGCAAAGAGACACCCCGGACAGAATGCCGGGAGGAGATAAACAGTCTTCTCCCAAAGAGTACAACACCTAAGCCCGGAATATGTTTATTCGCGACCCTTGACGAGAGCTCCTCATAAGGAGATAAAAGACAGAAAATCAACGTTATAAAAAGGAAGTAAATACATTCTTCGTACCACACCCGTGTGGTTCAGGAAACCATACCCGCACGGTTCGGGCAGCACACC
>JBHADT010000106.1:0-15709 GCA_041855205.1 Bacteroides sp. | reverse complement strand
CCATACCCACATTAGAGAAGTCGAAGCCTGACGCAAAGAGGTAAGAAGCTATGATGCCCACTACCACTGCCAACACGGGAATGGCGGTAGAAAGCATACCCAATCCGATACCGGAAATAATCACCGTGGCGGGTCCCGTCATTCCGCTCTTACTCAGGCGTTGCGTGGGCAGGTACGACTGCGAAGTATAGTATTCCGTGGAACGGCCGATGAGAATTCCCACCACCAGACCCACCACCACCGAACAGGAAATCCACTGCCAGTTTTGCAGTTGCAACAGCCACAGAATGCCGAACGTGGCTATCACGATGAGCACCGAACTGAGGTTGGTTCCGAACGCCAGCGAGTTGAGAAGATCTTTCATCCGGGCATCCTCGCGAGTGCGCACGGCGAATATACCGATGATGGAAAGAAGAATACCCACGGCAGCGATGAGCATAGGAGCTATGACCGCCTTGAACTGCATCTCCGTATCGCCCGTATGAATAAAGGCAGCGGCACCCAGCGCGGCGGTGGCGAGGATGGAACCGCAATAGCTTTCATAAAGGTCGGCGCCCATACCAGCCACGTCGCCTACATTGTCGCCCACATTATCGGCTATCGTAGCCGGGTTGCGCGGGTCGTCTTCGGGAATACCGGCTTCCACCTTACCCACAAGGTCGGCTCCCACATCGGCCGCTTTGGTGTAGATGCCGCCGCCGACACGGGCAAAGAGCGCTTGCGTGGACGCTCCCATACCAAAAGTAAGCATGGTGGTGGTGATGACACAAAGTTTATGAGTGGGGGTCAACGCGTCGGCGGGAACAACCGCCTCGAGCAGGAGGTACCAAAAGGAAATGTCGAGCAAACCCAACCCCACCACTACAAGTCCCATCACCGCACCGCTGCGGAAAGCTATGCGTAATCCGGCGTTGAGCGACTGACGGGCGGCGTTCGCCGTACGTGCCGAGGCGTACGTGGCGGTCTTCATACCCAGAAATCCGGAAAGCCCGGAGAAGAAACCGCCCGTAAGGAAAGCCACCGGTACCCAGGGATTCTGCACATCAAAACCGTATGCCATGACGGAGAAGAGGATGACCAGTCCGAAAAAGACCCATCCCACAATTTTGTATTGCTGTTTCAGATAAGACATCGCCCCCTTGCGCACGGCAGCGGCGATTTTCATCATTTGGGGAGTACCTTCGCTCTCTTTCATCATCTGACGGTGAAAGTAGAACGCAAAACAGAGTGCCAGCAGCGAAGCCGCCGGAATCAACCAGAAAAGCGTGTTGTCCATAGCATGTGTATTTAAGGGTTATGTTTTCCCGCCGAATAAGGTTTCTCATACCGAAATATCGATGCTCCGGCGCTTACGGAAACTGCTGCGGGATGCAGGCGAGTCGACCATGCCCGCACAGAAAACAAAGAAACGACGTCAAGCGCACATTCAAAGCATGATAACCGGCTCTGAAAGTAAAATATTTTAGCGTAAAAGACAAGAAAATAAGGTAAAAATCCGACTGTGAAGAGTGGTACAGAGTTTTTGGTCACTTCCACTCGCGAAGAAAGCGTTGCAAGCCGCAACGTATAGAGCTTAGTCCGAACTCCTCGATACGGATGTTGTGGAAAGGCAGAAAAAAGAGTTCCGAGGCATCGTCCATGGCATGATAGCCGTCCGTACTCTTCACCCGGCAGCGATAAAAGAGGTCGAGTGTATGCACAGGAAAGCCGGAATAGACGTAAATGTTAGGCAGAGAGAAAAGATATTCCGCACGCACCACTTCCATACCCGTTTCCTCACGCACCTCACGAGTGACACCCTCCTCACCCGTTTCGTGGCTGTCGATGAACCCCCCGGGCAGGTCGAGCGTACCCCGGGCAGGCTCTTTGGCACGCCGGCACACCAACAGTTCCTCCTTCTCATTCACAATAAGGGCTACCGTGGCAGCCGATGGGTTGAAGTAGTACGTAAAGCCGCAATCTTGACAGTGTTTCGACTTTTCGTTGTTCACCTCAAAACGAGACGAACCGCAACGCGGACAATAACCGAACTGGGCAAAAGGATGTTGAGAGACGGATGTAGAATTCATGACCTAAATCTCCGGAGTAGACTTTTATTTCTTTTCGGCAACGGTATGCGGTGCCAGCATCTTCCGGTATGCGACGGAGTCGGTAAGAATCGCCACTGCCACTTTCAGGTCTTTGTCGTCCTGAAGTTGCCGGATGATGCTCCCGCGCCTGTAATGGTAGCGGTTCACAATCTCCATACTGATAGCCTTACGAATGTCTCGGGAGAAATAATCGAGATCCCGTTCGATATCGTGCGTCAGTTTCCGTTCGAGGGCTGCAAACTCTTCGGACGCCTCTGTCAGGTAGCCTTCGAACTCTGCCATTTCCTTCAGGTTTTTCAGAAGCTTCTCGCTCTGCCTATCGTAAGTAAAGTTTGCTTTCCTCACCATTGTCTTGAAATCGAAATAGTCTTCATCGGTCAGGACAAACGCTTCGGGAGAAGCTATGTGAGGATGCTTCAGGCAATATTGCGTGGCGTAGTTGAACACAAGGTTTTCATTGGTCAGGTAGAACAGAATGTTCGGCAGCTTCTCCTGATTGACCACGGTATCCGGAGTCACTCCGCCGCCGTCGCGCACTTCCCGTCCCGCCGCCGTATGGAAAACAGTGGTCAGACTATCGGGGATACGCCCTACGCTGCCATCGGGATTCCGGTGCTTATAGTCTATCGCCTGCACGCAACGTCCGCTGGGAATATAGTACTTGGAGGTGGTTACTTTCATCGTTCCCCCATAAGGCAAACTGCGGGGCACCTGTACCAGCCCTTTACCGAAGGTCCGGTTGCCTACAATCACCGCGCGGTCAAAGTCTTGCAACGCCCCGGCAAGAATCTCCGAGGCGGATGCCGTAGTACTGTTTACAAGCACGGCGATGGGTATCTCCTCATCAATGGGTTCGCGCATGGTTTTGTACACGGACTCCGCTTGCGGTATCTTGCCTTTGGTGGTAACGATTGTCTTTCCTCTGGGCAGGAAATAATTGGCAATGGCTACCGCTTCTTCAAGCAACCCGCCGCCGTTGTTCCTCAAGTCGATAACCAACGAGGTGATGCCTTGCTTTTTCAGTTCGAGAAAGTATTGCTTGAATTCTTTGGAAGGAGTTCCTGAAAAGGTACTGAGGTTGATGTAGCCCACCCCCGGCACGGGCTGGCCATAATAAGGTATATAGGGTAACTGGATGGTACGGCGTACGATGTCGAACTCAAGCGGTTTGGGTGTTCCGGGACGTTCCACCTTCAAACGGAAGCCCGTACCCAGCTGTCCGCGCAACAACTCGCTCACGTTCTGATTCCCCGTAAGGTCTTTCCCGTCTATTTCCAGCAAGATGTCTCCCGCCTTGAGTCCGGCTTCTGCTGCCGGCATGTGTTCGTAAGGTTCCACGATAATCGTGCGCTTCAGTTTCGGTTCATAGCGGATAACCGAACCGATGCCGCCGTACGAACCCCTGAGCAGTTGTTCGAGTTCATCCCGGTTCTCTTCGGGAAAATATTCGGTATAGGGATCGAGCGAATAAAGCATGGCGTCAATCCCCTCGCGAACCATTTTGTCCGGATTAATCGTATCCACGTAGAACAAACTCAACTCCTTGACAATGGCGTTGAACACATCCAGATTCTTAGCTATGCGGAAAGTGCGTTCGTCTCCGCTACGGAAACCTTGCAACAAGGCGGCTCCCAGCGTCATTCCTCCCAATAACACAAGGAGAAAGGCTGCATGACGTGTTTTGAATATTTTTCCCATAAATACCGATACTTTAAATGATGACATCGCGATTTCTTCGCCGGCAGACTAAAGTTCCGCGATTTCTTTTTTGATGCGCACCCACCAATCGGCAGGCATCTCGGCACCCACTACACGGATAATGTTGCCCGAGAGGATGGCTCCTATCTTACCGCACTTTTCGAGTGAGAAACCTGCGGTCAACCCATAGAGGAAACCCGCAGCAAAGCAGTCTCCCGCACCGGTCGTATCCACGACCTTATCCACGGGCAGGGCAGCGATGCGAACCTCTTCGGTTCCTTTCCGGATGAGTGAACCCTCCGCCCCGCACTTCACTATGGCAATACTGCACATCTTGGCTATAATACCCGCCGCCTCTTCGGCGTCCTTTCCGGTGAATGCCTTCGCTTCCTCCTCATTGGCAAAGACAATATCCACATATTTATTTATAAGCAAGGAAAAGAATTCAAGATCGCCCTGCACGATGTTATAGCTCGCCATATCGAGACAGACTTGCAGCCCCGCCTCTTTGGCCAACTCTATCGCCCGCAGTATCATGTCATGATCCTGCACCAGATACCCCTCGATAAACAGATAGGTATAACCTTTGAACATCTCGAGCGAGAGATCCCTGGCTCTCAACATTGCCGCCGCTCCCAGATAAGTTCCGAAAGTGCGTTCTCCATCCTCGGAGATGAAAGTAGACGCCACTCCTGAAGGATATTCATCGGTTACGAGCAGGCACGCCTCCGTGCCTCTTTCCAGCAGACTCCGCCGGTAGAACTCCCCGTAGGCATCGTTACTCACCTTGCCGATAAAACCCGTGGCGGCTCCCAGACAAGCCATGCCCCGGATGGCGTTTCCGGCGGATCCGCCGGTTGCCAGATGCGTATCCATCCGGCTGAAATAGCTATTGATGGTTTGTAGTTTTTGTTCGTCAATCAATGTCATGCTGCCTTTGGGCAGCTCCATTTCCTGAAGGATGCGGTCGTCTCCAAGTGTTGCAAGTATGTCAACCAGAGCGTTGCCTATCCCTATTATCTTATCCATTCTTGTATATTTTTCTGCAAAGATATTGCATATTTCAAAATATCCTATTACTTTTGCACCGCATTTGAATAAAAACAACACTCTTCCTTAGCTCAGTCGGTTAGAGCATCTGACTGTTAATCAGAGGGTCCTTGGTTCAAGTCCAAGAGGAAGAGCAAAGTCAGTTATCTTCTTCCTTAGCTCAGTCGGTTAGAGCATCTGACTGTTAATCAGAGGGTCCTTGGTTCAAGTCCAAGAGGAAGAGCCACAATAAAAGCCGGTATCAACCGGCTTTTTTATTTTATCCCAAACCCTCCACAAGCCCAATGCAGGCGCCAAATCGGCATAAGGGCAAGGTAGCACACTCCTTTCACCGATCATCTTCTCCCTAAGGGTTGCGAACAGCCGGCGAACTGCATATTTAAGAGGATTTGCACTCCATATGCAAAGGAATCCGCATCGAGCACACAAATTACCCGTATGGCAGAAATACCGCACCCGTGCGGTTCGAATGCCGTACAGGTGCGGTTCACGTACCGCACCTATACGGCATACAATACTGTATATCAATCACATACAGAACTACCCCGATAGAATCCGCTAAGCGTCTATCTCCAGCCCATCGAGCAGTTCCAGATATAAGCCGATGGCTTCCTCCACCTCGCTGAGTTGTATAAACTCATCTGCCGTGTGGGAGCGGCTGCTTTCGCCCGGTCCCATCTTCAGCGAGGGGAAAGGCATAAGCGCCTGATCGGAGAGTGTGGGAGAGCCGTAGGGAACACGACCTAAAGCCAACGAGCGTCTCACCAGCGGATGCGTTTGTGCAATATGCGAGGAGCCGAGCCGGTAAGAACGCGCCTTCGCTTCGCAAGAAATGTTCCGTTGTATCTCCGCAAAGATTTCTTGGTTTGTATAACACTCGTTACTGCGGATATCCACCACAAAGGTACACCTGTCGGGAACCACATTGTGTTGCGTACCGGCATTGATTTGAGTGACACTCATCTTGACAGCTCCCAGCAAAGGCGACACGCGCTCGAAGCGATAGTCTCTGAACCATTCGATATCCCTCAAGGTTTTATAAATGGCATTGTCTCCCTCCTCACGAGCGGCGTGCCCGGCTTTTCCGTGAGCGGTAACGTCCACCACCATCAACCCTTTCTCGGCAATGGCGGGTTGCATTCCGGTAGGCTCGCCCACCAACGCCAAGGCGACGGGCGGGAGTTCGGGCAACACGGATTCCACGCCTTCCCTACCCGATACTTCTTCTTCGCATGAGGCAAGGTATATGAGATTATAGGGTTGGGTGGTGCGGCAAAGTTCAAAAAACACGTGCAACAGGCTCACCACGGAAGCACCGGCATCGTTGCTTCCCAATCCGTAAAGCCTGCCCTCCTCTTCGGACGGGGTAAAAGGGTCTCTTTTCCAGCCGCTCACCGGCTTCACGGTGTCTATATGGGAGTTCAGCAAAATGGTGGGCTTATCCAACAGAAACATCGGACTCAGACACCAGACGTTATTCCCCTTTCTGCCCGTTTCCATTCCACGCATCTCGATGTATTGTTGCAGGTAATCCGCCGCCCGCGTTTCATCGCGGCTGATAGAGGGAATCGCTACCAGAGATTTCAACAGTTCGATGGCTTCGGCGGCAAGATAAGACGTATCGTACTTCATAATTCCAATTCTTAAAACAAAAAACTAACATCTGTCAGCCATTTGCTCTCCGCACGCAGGGACGAACTTTACGACAGATGCCTGATTATCACGCACGAAGATACACGAATATTTCTGAATCGGATGCCGATGCCGCCGGAAAACAGAAGCGTACCACCGCTTTGAGGCGAAATGTGCACGGCGGGAACGGAACTTTCAATGTTCTTGCAAGTCTTCACGTATCTAAAAACAGATTTCCGGGACGGCATATAAAAGCTGGCATAAGGACAAAAAAAGAAGAATCGGAAAGTACCCCCATACTTTCCGATTCATAGAAGTCTAAAATCGACCTTAATCAATTTATTAACTTAACACGCTGCAAATATATATATAAAAAGCGACTGTACACTATTTTCTCTCCAAAAGTTTTTCCCGCCAAATCTATTATATCCGCAACCCTTCCCGTTTCCCCAACTTACAATTCTGTTCATTATTATGTCATTTCCGTACGATTATACATCCGCATCTCCCCGCAAGGTTTGCCGTTCGCGCCGGAATGCGTACCTTTACCGCGGTAAAAAGAAAAAAGGATAATCTTCCGGAAGAGACCGGAAGCAAATTGAATGACTTATCAACTTAAACTATTTTGAAAATGAAAAAGGTATTAGCAGGATTTATATTAAGCATAGCATTGGTATCTTGCGGGAAAGACACTCCCGTGCTCTCCGAACCCACTCCTCCCACCCCCTCATCCACCGAAGAAACCGGAAAGGGAAACGACAATAAAGACAACACCGATGAAACCTCGGGAAAGGTCAGCATCAGTAAAGAAGAGGTAGCCCGCTATCTGGGATTTTCATACGATAAAGGAGTAGAGGAAGCTTGCTTGCAAGTAAACGGTCACGCAAAAGCGGAGCAAGAAATAGAAGGGCGCAAGATACAACTCACGAGCATCCGCATCGTTGAGAGAAAAGACCTTTCGGGCTCGCTCACCATCCAAGTGGAGGGAACGGTGAATGCCCGCGCTTTCGAACAACAGACTTTCGCTTTCGACGGCTTCGCCAAACCCGAAGCCTATCTCATAGGACAACGAAGCCATGCTCCCCGCTGGAAGGTGGACAAGGAGATCTATCTGAAAGAGTTCGACTTCGAAACACTTTATCTCAACAACTCCACCGACAAGTTCAGCACGGACTATCTGGCTCGCTTTGTGGATTTTTCTTCTTCCTACTTCCGGACGGGAAACCTTTCCGAAGTGGTGAACTACACCTTTACGGAAGAAGATTTGCAATTTGTCGGCATTCAAGACATCAAATACGAAGACAATGGATACGGCAACGGATATATCGCTTTCAAGACAAGTTACAAAGGACATGTAAGCTCCTCTTTCTCCCGTTTGCCTTTCGACCGGAACGAGTACTACTCCTTCAAGGTTTCTCTCGTGCCGGAGTTCTCCAAAGGGAAATACGTGCGTGGCGTATATGAAAGATTGGACGTATTTTACGGTCATGCCATCAAATACGACAACACCCGTTATGCCGCCGTGTTGAGCGAAAGTAACAAAAACTACTCGGAAAGTACCTCCTCCATTACATTCGAAGTAAAGTTCAGGCTTCAAGGAAGCGAGACATTATTGGGCACTTTCTCCAAAACACTCACCGGTCTCAAACCCTTATCTTCTCTCAAAGATGACATGCGCATCGCAGGCAGCTACGAGCTGATGGAGTATATGCGTAAAAACACCCGTCTGCAGAAAGCGCAGGACGGCGATGTCACTCAATTGCTCTCATCCACGGTACGCAGTTGGATAAAGAAAGCCAGAATAGAGTTGAAAGACGCCAAAAGGGCGAGCGAACTGAACTGGACTTCCGTAAATTCCCAAGGAGGCACGGTAGACGCGCTACAACCCGAGGACATCTCTTTCGATTATATGGATGTTTATCTGGAACGTCCGATGTTCCGTCTGTTATCCGCCGAACTGAAAGAGGGTAACCTGAAAGTTACACTCTCCCTTGACTCTGTGAACGATACTGCACTGGACGACGTGACTTTCGAGTTCACGGTATTTCAGGTAAAAACAGCCTCCTAAGGCGCCAACTGCCGGGCGGATGCAGTTCATTCCATGAGTTTCCCCGGAGCTATGGATTCGTAATTGCCTTGTTTTTCGTATGTTTGTGTGCTTTTAAATGCACGTTCGATGAACAAAACCCTACTTTTCCTGCTACGCCCCCTTATCTGGCTGCAACGGTTTCGTCACCGTTGCGGTTACGGAGTACATTCGCCTTTCGCTTTCAATCTGATAACGAATGTCATCTATGAATCTACTCCTTATTATAAATATGAGGAACTTGCCGTACAGGAAAAATTGCTGAAATCATCCGTAAACAAACACCTCATTCACGAATCGGCAACTCTGAACCGGCTGCTGTTCCGCTTGGTCCATTACGCCATGCCGCACAGAATAGTGGATGCCGGTGTACCCTCCGCATCCGCCCTCTACCTGAAAGCTGCCCGCTCACGAACGGAATATGAGCAGGTTGTTTCCCCCTGCACTCTCATAAGCGAGCACAGACCGGTGGATACGTTTTATTACATACACGATTACCTCAACCCCGGATTCGTCGAAACCGTTTTCCGCTCATGCGTATCGTGTGCCACGGAAAGGTCAGTGTGTGTAGTGCACGGCATACACTACACTCCTGCCATGCGCAGGCTTTGGCGGGAGATGCAACAGAGTCAGCGGGTGAGGGTAACATTCGACCTGTACGACATCGGAATCATCTTTTTCGACACCTCCAAACAGAAACAACATTATCTCGTGAACTTCTGCAACTGGACGTAAAACGAAGAGACACTCCTTGCGCTGCAAAGATTGGCAAACTGGCAAAATACACAAGAGGCACAATACCGGATTGCGGGTATTGTGCCTCTGTTTTTTTTATGACTGCACTTTTATGGCAGGCAAAAACTGCATAACCGAGCCGTTCTTCCCGGCACGTTACTTCACTACAGCCTTCACATAACTATCTTTCGCCACACTCACCTGCATGTCCTGTTCCGCATTCGGGCTGTATCTGCCCACAGGCATATCGCCCAATACAAAAGCAGTACATTTCCTGCCTGCCACCACCTTATCCGTTGCCGCCGTACTGATTGCCGTTACCGCCATATTCACCAAAGCACCCATCAGCCCTCCTTGCGCATAACCTACATTGGTATCGACCGTAACCATCCCTCCCCGTTGATAAAGAGTTTCACCGGTGGTTGTGGAACGCATAATGTATTCCACCTCCACGGTCAGCTTGCCGCCTATGGTATTCCGTTTCCAGGACTTGATGATGGTAAACATTGCGGCATCCGCTCCCAGAAAGTTTTTAAACGTACTCAGGTCTTTATCTAGAAAGAGTTCGCTGTCATATCCACCTTCCGTCTGAAGCATCTCCAACGTGAGGTAGGGAGAAAACACATAGTATCCTTTCTCACAAAGCGGCATGTACATGGTGGTATAGAAAAAATCTTTCGCCTCCACAAAGTTGGTTTGGTTTATGGGAGGCATGATGATGACGGAAGTCGGCTTCTCTTCGTACATCTTGGGATACTTCTCTCCTTTCGTTATGGTTTTCGTTGACATGCATGAGGAAAGCAGTAGAGAGAAAAACGTTGCGAGAATAAATGTACACTGCTTCATTGCTCCAATTGTTTAATGATTCTTGAAATATATTTTTCTGACTCCGGATACAACTTCACTTCCTCTTTGAGGAAAGAAAGCCCTTCTTTCATTTTCCCTGTCTTACACAGCAGGAAGCCGTATTCGGCATATAATCCCGGAGGAACCACGGCACGCATTCCGCGTGGCGTCTGCACCATCTTCTGGTATTGTTCCAATACCTTCACCTGAAGCTCTTCCGTCGATTTTTTACTATACTGATAGGTAATATCCTCGTAGTCGTACCACGAGTAAAGTGTCTGCGTGGTAGAGCAAGCGGCAAGCAACAGCGTACACACGCTTACGATAAAAAATTTCTTCATCATGGAAGTGTAATTATTTGAGTTTCCTGTGTAGAGAGCATTATTTCTTTCTTATAAAGAACGGTTCCATCCTGTTGCACCCGGATGCTTCTTCTTCCCGTCGCTACGGCATATGCCCTACCGCGGCGGTTGGATTTCTTGGCTTTTACCACTTTGGCATGGAACGTGGTTTTATCGTCGAGCGTCACGGTGACGTATTCGCCCTTGTACTTGGCGGGACTGATAAACAAAAGATAAGCGACATCTTCCTTACCGCTCTCTTGCGCCACCGGATAGTGTGCCCTGCATCCACACAGCAGCAGCACGATTCCAAACATAAATAACAACTTGATTTTTTTCATGGCTTGCAGTCTATTTGATTTCTTCTATGTAGTAGTCGTTCAGCTTTTCGGTATCTATGGGTGTGTCTGTCGACACTTCCACGAAAGAGTATTCCGTTTCGGGCGTGTCGCCTCCGACAAGCACCACCCTCACGGAGCCGACCTCCTTACCGGGCAGTTCTATCATCATTCCCGTCTGCGGATTCTTTACACGCTTTCCTTTGGTCTTTATGCAGAAAGTATCGCCCACTTCCACACCCTGCGATGCACCGCCAGCTATAAGCACGGCGTCCTGGTCGTAAGAAAGGAAGAATGTTCTCCACGGTTTGTCGGTACATTTGTTGATAATGTTCTCCACCAATTGTCCGATGGCTTCGGATATCGCCTTGTCACTAAGCGTAGCATCGTATCCGGCTCTTCCACCCACTCCCATCGTGGTTTTGGTGGTGAGGTCGGCTGTGCCTTTGCCCTCGTCGGAATAAATAATCAGACCGGTAGACACTTCCACCAAACGGATGGCAACTGCCGCTTCCACAGTCTGTGTCTTCGTGGTACTGAATACGCCGCTTTTCCCTACGTTCTTTCTTCCGAATTCCGTGATGGAGCCTATAATCATATAATCTGCTCCGAGTGTGGCAAGCGTGTTATCGCCCTTTTGCGCTTCTTCAAGCAGGGTAGAGAGGTCGCTTCTTTCCAGCAGGAGGAATTTACCTGAAGCAGCGAGTTTTGCCGAAAGTATATCTAACGCCTGCTTTCCCATAGGATCATTTTCTTTGTCATAAAAGAGACCTTTGGCATACTGTGTTTCATTGGAAAACCTGCCTATCGCCACCTTGCGTTTGATTACTCTCTCTTTGGAGTCGGAGACATCACTTCGAGGAGACTCTACAATCACCGTCTTTCGCTGTCCGTAAGCTATTTGAAAGGTAAATAGCACACAGAGCATCATGATTAGAAACTTTTTCATGTTTGTCTTTTTTTAGTCCTTTTGTCTTAATTAGTTACGTCTTGTTTATTATATACAGAATACGAAGATTTCTTGAAATTATATTGTTTTTTACACAAATACAAAAATAGAAAATTTATCATGCGAAGAAACTATCGAGTGGAAAAAAGATATTTAACTTTGAAGAAAAAAGCACAATCGGGCGAGCTCTGCACAAAAATTCACTTTCCTGCCGATATCGGATTCAAGTATCGCAAAGCAGACAGGCATTGTCTGTCTTCCAACCGTCGATTATACCCGTTATGAAAAGGAGAGATAAACCATAATCGCGGATATTTGTTAATAAGGGACCGAAAAAGGGAGAAACACGTATGGAACGAATCGGAACTTTTGATATTTTTGTTGTTGCCGGTAAGGCGACAATCCGGAGCACGTGCAGCTTCTGAAAAACAAGATAAGTTTCAACCTAAAAAAACAACTTATTATGAAAAAAAGCCTGATATACACCAAAACCGGCGACGGAGGAACTACTTCTCTTGTAGGAGGAACACGTGTATCCAAAACTCACATCCGCTTGGAAGCATACGGCACGGTGGACGAGCTGAACTCGCATCTGGGAGTACTTATCAGCGAACTGGGAAATGAATCGGACGCTCTTTTTCTGCAACGGGTGCAACATAACCTTTTTGCCGTGGGCTCCTACCTCGCCACTGACCGGGAAACCACTAACCTGCACACAGCCAGCGTCGTCACACCTGCAGATGTGGAAACATTAGAGAAAGAGATAGACCGTCTGGACGAGCTGCTCCCTCCTCTGCGGAATTTCATCTTACCCGGCGGAAGTAGAGGGGCGTCGCTCGCACACGTATGCCGCACCGTGTGTCGCAGAGCGGAACGACGAATACTCGCACTGACCGAAATGTTCGAGATAGACACCTGTTTGTTAGCGTATATCAATCGTTTATCTGATTATCTGTTTGTTTTGTCACGAAAAATAAACAAAGAACAGAAAAGGGAAGAAATATTCTGGAACAAAGGTTGATTATGAGATATTTTATTATACTTTTGCCAAAATAAAGAAAAATCCATCCCGCCTCGCAAAGGTAGAGGACGGCACAGACAAAGCGACAGCAGACTTAATAAATCTTAATTATACTTACAATTTTAATACTCAGACACTATGTATTGGACATTGGAATTGGCTTCTAAACTGGAGGATGCACCTTGGCCTGCAACCAAGGATGAATTGATAGACTATGCCATTCGTTCGGGAGCACCGCTCGAAGTGATAGAGAATTTGCAGGAAATGGAAGACGAAGGCGATATCTACGAAAGCATAGAAGATATTTGGCCCGACTACCCAAGTAAAGAAGATTTCTTTTTCAACGAGGAAGAATATTAGTCGATTTAAGTGAGAATTAAATACCGGCGCGATAAACGATTATTCATTGTTTATCGCGCCGGCATTTTATGGCCTTGTATAATCTTATTTTCACATTTTCTGGTCAAGGCAACCCAATGCAATATTCTAGCGGATGACGGCAAGCATTACAAATGAAAAGAGAGAATAAATCTCTTTCGGATGCATATGGAAAGATAGAATCAGATATCTAATTCATGCTTCACAAATAGTTAAGATTACAACAGGCGGACCTAAGAAGCAATATTTTAAAAATAGTTTTATAAATTCATTTCTTTTATCCCGATTGAGTTACAACTCAATCGGGATATTTTCTGTATTTATTTATATAGATATAGAGATTAATAACAATATTAAAAGTAAAGACTATGATTTACGGTTATATTCGTGTCAGTAGTGACAAACAGACTGTTGAGAACCAACGTTTTGAAATCAATAATTTCTGTGAAACACAGAAATTAGAAATTAACGATTGGATAGAAGAAACCATCAGTGGAACAAAGAACTATAGCAAACGACAACTTGGACGCTTGCTTGGAAAAGTATGTAAAGATGATATTATCATTTGCAGTGAATTGTCACGGCTCGGTAGAAATCTCTTTATGATTATGGAAATCCTGAATATCTGCATGACAAAGGAATGTCGAGTATGGACAATCAAAGACAACTATCGACTCGGAGAAGATATACAAAGTAAAGTTCTCGCTTTTGCTTTCGGATTATCGGCAGAAATTGAACGTAACCTAATTAGCCAAAGAACGAAAGAGGCATTGGCAAGGAAGAAAGCAGAAGGAATAGTATTGGGTCGACCAATAGGCAGAAAAACAGATGAGTCCAAATATAAACTATATTCCAAAAAGAATCTAATATCCGAACTTCTGAAAGCGGGCATCTCCCGTCGGAAAATAGCCAAAATCTGCAAAGTGGATAGAAACACATTATGCCGTTTCATCAATACTTTTTTGTTGGAAGAATAGGAGCGATTATGTTATGTCAAAGTTATCGTCAACTGAGCAGGCTATAGTTTTCCCTCGATTCTCCCTTTTTACAATAGAGAGAATATTGACGAGAACTGTTGCAGAATCAAATATTTTGTTATTGGCGAAATCAATAAGTTGTATGGGGTCATAATTTGACGATATGTGGCTACGCAAAGATTGTCCATAAGCTGCTCTCATCCATTTGTTCGATGTAATGAATGACAATATTGCATTCGGCTTTAACAGTTCCATCCCCATTTCATAGAACAGACAATAAATATCTCCCGTCCGTTCATAGGTTTTATAACCCATCTTTTGAAAAGCATCTGCATCGACACCCATTTTCTGCAATTGAATGTAAGGCGGGTTACCTATAATACAATCGAATCCGACAAAGCGTCCTGTATCATCCAAAATTTCAGGAAACTCGATGCGCCACTCAAAAGCACCGATAAACATTTTATTGTTCTTAATCCCCTCTATTTCATCATTGAGTTTGCCAATTTTGGTTTTCAAAGCTTTTACCAGCTTCGCCTGCTGCATTTGCTCCTTTTTCGAAATCTCGAACAATTGGGGAGCAAGCAGGTTACTCAACTCCCGTTCCATTTGTATCTTTCGTATAATTTTCGGATCGTGCAGGCTAAATTGTGTCCGCAAAGTAGATTTAATCGTTGAAAGCATATCTTCCAACTCTCGTTTTTCCTCTTTGTTGTGGGCTTTTTTGTAGCGGTTTACAGCTTCTTTATATTGGTTTATCGAAGTCTTTGTTTCTTTGAGTATCTCCGATATGTCCTGTTTGAGATCGAAACGATGTATAAGCGAATTGCCTACTTTTATATTTATATCAATATTTGGCAGTGTCTCCAAATCCGTATATCCGCTATTTTTCGTATAATAGGCATTCTTCAACAGTTCAATCCACAGACGAAGGCGACATATATTAACAGCATTTGGATTAAGGTCAACTCCGAACAGGCAGTTCTCAATAATTCTGCGTTTCTCATTAAAAAGGGACTCCTGTATGCGTTGACTCTCGTTATTGCCGGGAATATAAACGAACGGTTCTCCGTCAGAATCGGAAACGATGAGTTCGTCATTCTCTACTTCTATGCTCCAATCCTGCTTCTTGATACGTTTTCCGTTGTAGTCCAAAAGAATTCCGAGATCGTATTTGGTACGGATAATCTCATTGAGAACAGAGACAAGGAAATGACCCGAACCGACAGCTGGATCGCAAATACGAATGGAATCCACGATGGCATTAGCTCGACGATAATCGTCTATCTCCTTATCTTTCAAGACTTCATAATCGGAACAACTCCATCCCATCTCTTCATTAAATTTCTGTACAACTGTTGCCTGAATAGCTTCCCGGCTCATGTACATCGTCACAGCTCCCGGGGTAAATATGGAACCGTCTTTGTGACCGTTAATTTTCTCGAAAATCAGCCCAAGTACGGACGCATTAATGAGTGTCTTTGCTGTTTCCTGAATTTCCTCAGAACCTTCACTGGCGAAATCGTAAGCATCAAGGAACTCCAACAGATAGTGAAGAGTCGGCAGTT
>JBHADT010000105.1:0-42623 GCA_041855205.1 Bacteroides sp. | reverse complement strand
GTAAATAATGGTATGTTATATTTACTGATATAGGGAATCGACAAACTATATCGTGGCGTTTTTTCCAGAGGAAGCATGATGTTACTCATATCCAACAAAAAACCATCGTAATTTTTGATTCCGGTTATCTTATTATTATGAATGCTGTCTGAGTAAATTTCTTGTTGGGCGTTCGCTTTTATCGGGCAGAAGAGAAGCAAAATACCCATTATCCGGTATATTTTTCTTTTATGAATCATCATACTGTGCTCTTCTTTTCTATCCGATAGTTTATATTTTTCCTGTATAGAAAATAATGTTTATATCCTGAGGCAGGTTGCATTTATCCTTTTCTGGCAGCTATAGCTAATAACACACCCAGAACAATTCCTAAGACAGCGGCGAATAAAACACGCATATCGGACGGGAGCATAAATGTGATGGTATGTGCAGGAATCCAGAAAAGCGGTATGGTCTTTTTGAATACAAATGACCACTGTACTTGCCAATTGAGTTCACTTATGATTTTGGCCATCGGAATAGGCGTGATAAAACTTTCCATTTTTCCTCCACATTGTAGAATGTGAGTGTCCGTTATTTTGTGCAAAGTCATAAAGACAGGAGCAAAAATCGTGTTCATTGTTACGGAAATGGCAAATGCAATCAATATTTTATCAAAACTGAATCCTTCATTGATGACTATTGAAGCATTTGTCATACCCATATATTCCAAGAAAAGAGGTACTCCCTTGGCAAAAACAATCATTGCCATGTTGATGCCCATACCCAATAGTCCCCAAACCAGCATACGAGGTAATATTCCAAAGCCTTTCCGGTTATACACTCCTGCGCTTATACGCAGTCCGAGAACTTCGCCCAAGGTAGAGAGTATGGCAAATTTCACAAAACTCATAATCATACCGTGCGAAGCGTTGAACGACTTATATTCTTCATATACCGTATTGCTTAACATGAAAGGAGCAAAGAGTGCAACAAGCATAGCCACAAAGAGTAGATCTTTCTTCTTCATTCAGAATGATATGTTTTTAGTGAATAATGTGACAAACATACAAAAAAACTTCAGAAATAAATCTATATATGAAACAATAGCTTAAAATATTATCTGTTTTGAAATAGCTTATAAAGATGTAGAAGTGGAAAAATTACTACTATGAAGTGAAGGGGCAGATACGTAGTGCCCTCCAAGGGTGTACCGTCAGACCATAAGCGTACAGACAGCAAGAACAACTTGCATAAATATATTAAAGAAGCGACTGACTAAGGAGGGAAAGTCGCGGCTTTTCAGCTAAAGGAGTACAACAATGAGTACGGAAAAACTTTGCTAAATTCAGAAGAAGAGGATTTAAGCACCCTATCCCTGTACCGTACCCGTACGGTTCGGATACCATGCCCGTGCGGTTCGGATACCATACCCGTTCCGTTCTTTCAATATACTGCGAGTATACCGGGACATTGCCGGAGGGGTAACACTCTGGGCAGGGGTGATTTCCGGAATGTACTCTTTTGCCGAACTCAAGTATAAAACAGCCATCTGGTATCGACTTAACTCAAAAAGATAAGGCTGTCTTAGTTTCATCTTAAGACAGCCTTTCATTTTAACTTATTTATTCTTTATATCAAACTGACTTTATCAGTCGATTAAATATAAGACCTGTATGCCATATCAATTTTCTCTTCACGACAATCAAGGAATGATAAACTTACAGATGTATGTGTTTCTTTGTTCATCGAAAACACGAATCAGATATATACCTTGTGATAATCCCCTCAACGGAAGATTGAATACACTGCTCTTACCGGATAGATTATGTGCTCTTTTCAATTCTCCATTGATACTTATTACTTCAACACGAGACATATGGTGAGAAAGAGAGGTGAAAGTGAGCATAAGATTACCAGACTTCGGATTCCCTGCAAGCACAATAGGAGATAGCGCAGAAACTTGATTGTTCATGATGCTTGTTTCTTTTCCTCCTAAGTTCAGGAATGTGACAATAGGATTGTGGTCGGAGCAACGATACATATTGTCTGGTTGATGCTCCTTATTCTTAATACTAAGTTTATCCGGTTCGTCGGCATTGATGTGAAAAGCTTTGGCATCCACCACCTGACTCTCAAGACTTGCGGTGGAAAAACTATGGTCAAGATAACCTACGGCATAACTTCCATTTGAGTAATATGCGTAACTATATGATTCGGGAGCATAGCGAGAGAGTAGATTTTTCAATCCTCCCTCTTTGAGAACACGTATGGGGTCTTCAGAGGTATAGGCATTAAGATCGCCTACAACGAGCACATCCGGATCGTTATAGATTTCTTTTATATTTTCCAGAAAGGTAAGGGTGGCCTCGGCTTCTTGTACCCGGCGAGCATTGTAGGTTGCTTGTCCATCACCCGTATCTTGATAGATTGCAGGAACATTACTTCCTGCCGTTTTGGCTTTCCAGTGGTTGCAACAAACTATCACACGTTCTTCATTGCCAAGAAGTTGGAACCCTTGAGCTACTTTCCTGTACGGTAAATAGTTGTCTGCCAGATTGTTCGTGGTTATAGCTGCTACTGGGGTCACTTTTTCGCTATCATAGATGAAAGCCGTCATTCCATCAATACGATTACCCGGACTGCGGAATTTATATTTTTCCGTTCCGTTCATTTCATTAAGACGACCGCATAAAGCCTCCAAACCGGCATTGCCTTCTATTTCCGCCAAAGCATATACATCTGCCTGGAGAGCGTTCAGCGCAAGAGAGACTTTATTTAATTGAGTACTGAAGTTTACGCCCGATGCATTAAAATGTTCTACGTTGAAACTTACCACTTTCAAGTTGTATGGTTCTGATGTAGTACATGAGGTAGGACGGTTATTACCATTTAATTCCGGTTTTTTCGTTAGTGTAAGGGTATACTTTCCATTACTATATGAGGCCTTGCCGGTCATTCCCTTAATAGTTTGCCCTATGCGACAGGTACCACCGGCATCTATAAATGAAAATTCACCGGCTTTAACTGTAAGTTGATTTTGTCTGTTTGCTTCGTTTTGTTGCGTAAACATCTCTATTCCGGGCAGATTTTTTTCAGTGGGAGTCCATAAAAGTCCAACGGAAAAGGTGACACTGCCAGTCATGTAACTAAAATTGTTACTTAAGGTTAGCGTATTGGTAATAGTCACCTCTTTCCCATCCAAAGCATTGGTCTGAAAATCATCCGGAAAAGTTACCTCCTGTTGGGCAAACAGGAGTGTGGGCAGGAAAGAGAACAGAAAGATAAATTTCTTATTCATAATCGTATAATTTATTAGAAAAGTTTAGGAGACATTCCGTTTATTCTATTCTCATGCTCATGATTACCGGGTTATGATCGCTGCATAAATCAAGATTTGGAGAATAGTATTGATAAGGTTTCAGTTCTGTCGAGTGGAAGATATAGTCGATGCGCAACAGGCGTTTGTAGTAACGGTAAGTATACATGTAACCTCTTCCGCGAGTTTTAAATCCGTCTTGCAGTAGAGAGGTTATTTTGCGGTAGATGTATGAAGTAGGTAAGGAGTTAAAGTCGCCGCACAGCAATACCGGGTAGGGACTGTCTTTAGCCAGCTTACAAATACTGTCTACTTGTTCGACACGCTTCAACAGATTACCATGTATGGTAGATGCCGCATGTTTCATGGCTTCAGCTTCTTTTCGTATATCGTACGTGGCAAACTCCCTCTTCCATTTGTTTCGAAAACGATTCACGGATGTGGTCTGCAGATGATTATTCAGAATTCTTACCGTGTCCGAACCGGTTACCACATCGCATTGCATACTGCAATTAACACTTTGGGGATAAGTAATGTATTTCTGATTTATAAGCGGATAACGACTGAATACGGCAATGGGCAGTATGTGAGAAACCGAATCGGATGGAATAAGTTTATACTCCCAGTGCGCGAAAACGTTAAGTATGCTATCCATGGGAAAATATCCATTGTCCTCGAACTCTTGAAAACACAGAATATCAACATTTTCTTTCTGCATATACCGGGCTAATTCCTTAGCCGAATACCCGGTGATTTCCGTACCGAAATTATGTATATTGTATGTTGCTATTTTTAAGAATCCGTGGTTGCTTTCGTCATGGGTATCGGGATATTTGAGCTGAGTATTGAACTGTATGATGGTAGATATATATTCGTAGTTAAATCCGATTGCCACCAGCGGTACAATACACCATAGCTTGCGAAAGATAGCCCAAGTTATACAGGTTAATAAATTGATCACCAATAATATGGGGAGACATAGCAATAATAAAGGCATATAAGTGGATTCTTCGGGCTGATATGTCCCGGCAGAGGAAGCAGCAATGGTAATTACGGCCAATAACAACGTTATTACAACGGGAATACCACGAAAAAGCGATATCAAATCAGATTGAGCCATAAAATGAGGAAAGAAAAATGTTAATCTATTTACGGCATAAAGTTAATGGAATTTATTTCAGATTTATACTATTTATCGTATAACATTAATGGGAGTTCCTTCGATGTACGATCTTAAGTTGTCAACCGCAATATGTATCAATCGTTGGCGCGCTTCATGGCTTGCCCATGCTATGTGCGGAGTGATGAAGCAATTACGGGCCGAGAGTAACGGATTGTTTGCGCGTGGCGGTTCTTCCGAAAGCACGTCAAGCCCTGCGGCATAAAAGATGCCTTTATTTAAAGCGTCTGCCAAATCCTGTTCGTTGACTAAACCGCCACGCCCAGTATTGATAAGAACGGCGGAAGGTTTCATCAGGGCAAGACGTTGCGCATTTACCAACTCTTTCGTTTTTTCAGTCAAGGGGCAATGCAGGCTTATGAAATCACATTCGTGGAAAATCTGTTCCAATTCTGTTTTCTTAATTTCCGGAGGCAATTGTAAACGGGATTTTGAGGTATATGCTCTCACTTTCATTCCGAATCCGATGGCAATGCGTGCCGTATTGTAACCTGTCTGTCCCAATCCTATGATACCGATTTTCTTACCTAACAGTTCAATGAGGGGAGTGTCATAGAAAGTAAAATCTTCACTTCGATTCCATCGTCCGTTGCTCACTTCCGAAGTGTAATATCCTACACGTTGTGTAATGTTCAGAATATGGGCGAATACCATTTGTCCGACCGATGGAGTACTGTATGCCGGAATGTTCGTCACAGTAATGCCTCTTTTGAGTGCAGCATCCATATCTATTACATTATATCCGGTTGCAAGGACGCCGATATATTTCAAGTTTGGCAAAGCCGATATGACTTCTGCGGAAATCACGACCTTATTTGTTAATAATGCATCAGCACCGGAAGCTCGCGTCACTACATCTTCAGGATTGGTGCGATTGTATATCGTGCATTCTCCCAATGAACTTAAATGTTCCCATGACAAATCTCCCGGGTTGGCAGTGTAGCCGTCCAATACTACTATCTTCATGTTTTTCATATTAAATTAGTTAGTTCCACACATCGTTCAGACTTTATTATCACCCCATAAAGAGCGCATGCGTTCAGCGTGTTTCTGTTCTGCCGTATTATCTTGAGCCTCCCAGAATTGTTGCTCCATCAGTTCGTCAGGAAGAAATTGCTGCCGGACGAAATGTCCCGGATAGTCATGCGAGTATTTATATTCATTTCCGTACCCGAGTTGTTTCATGAGCTTGGTAGGAGCGTTGCGTAAATGCAGAGGAACTGGTAAATTGCCTGTATCACGTACGCATTCCAATGCCTTGTCGATTGCCAGATAGGCAGAGTTACTTTTGGGACTTGTTGCCAGATAAATAGTGGTTTCGGCCAAAGGTATCCTTCCTTCAGGCCATCCCAGTTTCATTACCGCATCGAAACAGGAGTTAGCCAACAATAAAGCGTTCGGATTGGCGAGTCCGATGTCTTCTGCAGCAGAAATAACCAAACGACGGGCAATAAACGCAGGATCTTCACCGCCTTCCACCATTCGTGCCAACCAATAGATGGCCCCATTGGGGTCGCTCCCCCTGATAGACTTTATAAAAGCGGAGATTATGTCATAATGCATTTCTCCATCTTTGTCGTACGCAAGCGGATTCTGCTGTAAACGTTCGGTGACTGCTTCATCCGTAATGACTACCGGATTCCCGGTCTCCGAAGAAACGACCAAGTCAAGTATATTAAGCAACTTACGAGCATCTCCACCACTGTAACGAAGCATAGCGGAGGTCTCTTTTAATACGATTTGTCGTTGTTTCAGCATCGTGTCCGTAGCGATTGCCCGTTGTAAAAGTTCCAGAAGGTCTTCTTTATCCAAAGACTTTAATACGTATACTTGACAACGGGAGAGCAACGGGCGGATTACCTCAAAAGAGGGGTTTTCTGTTGTAGCTCCTATCAGTGTTACCGTTCCCTGTTCTACGGCTCCCAACAGCGAATCTTGTTGAGATTTACTGAATCGATGGATTTCGTCTATGAAAAGGATAGGACTGCTTTGCGTGAAGAAACGATTGGATTTGGCGCGCTCTATCACTTCCCGGACTTCTTTTACGCCACTCGTGACGGCACTTAAAGTATAAAAAGGGGTTTCAAGCTTGTTGGCTATGATTTGTGCCAATGTCGTTTTCCCAACTCCGGGAGGTCCCCATAGAATAAATGAGGATATGCGTCCCGATTCAATCATTTTACGGAGTATAGCATCAGGACCTACCAGATGTTTTTGTCCAATATATTCGTCCAGACTTTTAGGACGAAGCCGTTCTGCTAAGGGATGCATGTATGACTTTATGAGTATGGTTAACTATGCAGGTGACAAACAACAGTGCTTTAAAAAATCATGAGTATCATAAATCTGATACCATCTTTCTGTGCGCCGGGCAAGTCTGTGTATGTTAGACGACGTACATATTCGATATGCAGCAATTTAAAGATATTGTAAATACCTACACTGGCTTCGAGATAGGGAGTTTTTCCCATCAGATGGCTTGTAGCCACACCGTTCCGTGTAGGAAAAAGGAATAAATCCTCGTTATTGCTTTTATAAGGATTGTTCTTGTCCGTTAGTTTTCCGTACATACCACGTAAACGGAAAGTTTCACGCCATTTCAACTGTTTAAGTAAAGGAATTCGGTTGAACAGCTTTCCGTTCATGTCATATGTTAGTGCCAACGAAGCATAACGGTCGTTCAGAAATTCCATATTATTGATCAGATTGAACGACTCATTGTGCTGTGTAATGTATGACAGGTTTGCCATAGGTAAGTTCAGTAGCGGAAAAGGTACTGTATTCCATTGAGCACCTGCGCGTAAAGTACAATCAAGTTTTCCCCATGAACCGAACCAAAAGCGTTTGCGGATACTGGCTTCGGTAAGATTGAAGTTATATTCTCCGCCTATCACTCCCTTTACTCCGAGTGTATGGGATAGTAAGAAGATGGGAGCATCCAGCGAAACAGGCACTCTTCGCTGTTTGGTGTTGACAAATGTCTCACCGGGAGCGTAACGGAGAGTCAGATTCAGTTCGGTAGTTGTAATGTCTTTCACCAACGTATTTGAAGCATCCCATTTACCCGGTGTGGAGCCATTGTTTTTCCAATATTGCAGAACACCTCCTGCCGGTTCATCGTTGCGATGGCGGGCCATGGCTTTCACCGAGAATCCGGCATTGGTTTCCAACTCATATGTTAGAGTGGCATCCCGCATATATGACATCTGATCTACCTTAGCCCATTTCCACCCAACAAACATATTATCTTTGTCCGTATCGAGAAATTTATCCATGGGAGACATGACATCATAGCTGTAAGAAAATCCAAGGTAATGTTTGGGAAACTCCCATAATACATTTTCACGCTTGTTGAATGAATATGCCGCCTGTCCCTTGTAGAACCATTTTTTATCTTTTGTTCCATACGCTCCATATCCGCTGAACATCCAATGAGGATGTAATCTTCCTGTTGACATACCGCTTAAGCGGAAGCGGGTACCATTCACGTAGTTACTCGTAATCATAGTATTTATAGGACCTAAGTCAAACTTGCTTGGATGCTTTTTGCTGCCTATTTCTATGAAATTCTCAATCATGGCTTTCGCTCCGAAAATTACGTATTTGAACCCGGGAATCTGCTCTATGCGATTCATGAACACATCCATCGTGCTTTCTTTCTTGGTAAGAGGCACTTGCCGTACGCTTGCCCAGTATTCGTCACTTTTATTGAGCATGTTGGCTTCCTTGATAACACTACCATTCAACCGGAATAGACGTGGTTCTATCTCATCGAATTTATATTTGCTGTATTTGGTTGTTCGTTCCACTTCCAGTCCTTGCAATCCCTTGACAAACTGCAACTCCACAGTCATGTCATCGTCTGTCAATACCCAATTGCCATCTTCCAGTTGTTCGTAACGCTGCACGATGTCAAGATTCTCTATAAAGTTTACTCCGGTTTTCTTGGGGAGATTCATGGTGCATTGTTTTACCGCATAGGTAGAGTCCTTCACAACATAAAGATGTCCGGTAAAACCGAAATCTTGTGAGTTTTGCGGAACAAAAGTCAGATGTACGCACTCTTTGTTTTCTATCATGAGTGTATCCATCAGATAAAACTTATAGAAAGAGATAGCTCCACGTCCGATAGGGCTTACGAAACGACGTTGTAACAAACGGATGTCGTCATCGTAAATATTGATTTCCGAAAAGACGTCAGTAAGGATGGTACCCAACATATCGCCGGTACTGAAAAACTCTTCGATTCCGGTAGAATTAAGACCTTCTATAATAGTTTTTTCACTCCGCGGGCTTTTACGGTAAATGGTACGAGAAGCCGTTTCCTTGATGGAAATGGGAAGTATCATTTTGTTGGTCTTCGGAGATACTTCAATCTGGTCCTTGAAAAAAGAGAATTTTTTATAGATTCCTTTTTCCATTTTTTCCGGTGTAATGTCGTTAATAGACATTTTCATTTTCTCATATCGCCTATATTCATAAAAGTCATTTGTCTCTAATTTCAAACCTTTCTTATTCTCAATGACTTTTCTCATAAAATCCACTGCCGGATTGTTTTTGCGGGAATACTTCTCCTTTTGAGGTTTCACCACCACTTCGGAAAGCATTACATCGGCAGGAGATAATTTGACATTCAACACTTTGGTTCCTGATGCAAATTTTACTTTTTTGGTTATATATCCGATAGCAGAGAAAGTCAATTCATTCCAACCCTTATGACTCTCCACCTGATATTGTCCTTCTCCATTGGTAATTCCGCCCACACCTTTTCCCTCATATTGTACGGTAATATACATCAAGGGTTCATTGGTTAGTGAGTCTGTTACTATTCCTTTTATTTGAGCTGAAGTCTGAAGAGAGAAAAAAATGGATAAAATGAAGGTTATGAGAAGTATATATTTTTGCTTCATAATGAATTCCAACTAATATTTATTCGCAAAGTTAAAAGATATATTTGGAAGAATCGCATAACCCTTTAAAAATAAAAAGTTTATGCGATGTGTCTGAGAACGAGGCAATGGGTTGGCAACAATCCTGATTTCTACATACTTACAATATTTGCATTGATGTACAACTCATCTTATTGCAAAAATATAACTTTTTTATGAATGGGCAAAAAGGCAGTGAAGATTTCATCGTATAGGTGTGTTTATTTGGATTTGGTCGATCATTAAGATGAATTCTATTCCTTGATTATTAATTCACTAAACACGTTCCGCTTTTCTTTTTGCCGACGAGTAAAAAAACTATGGTTAAAATGCCCTAACTTACAATTATTTGCGTAATTTTGCAATATGCAATTTTTCTCTCTTTCTTAGCAAAAGATTGTAAAAAAATGAATAGTATAAATTTTTGATATAACAGTTATTATGATGAGAAATTTTAGCTCTTTAAAAGCAATAGTATTGTTCGTTTCAATGTTTGCTTACAGTGTTACATTTAGTGCATGCAGTGATGATGAACCGGAACCCGACAATGGGCTTAAGAGCATCAAAGTTGAATATGCGGTGTCTCTTTCAGAGAATTGGTATAAATACTTCGATATAGAAGTTAAATATACCAGTGTGGGTAGTGTTGAAACATTAGCGTTAACAAACGATTGGGCTTTTATTTTTGAGATTCCTTATTCTGCTGAACCGGAATCGTTTATATGCAATGTAATCGCTACTCCCAAAGCTAATGCTCCCGAGATTGTATCTACCGAAACATATCTAATGGTAGAGGATATAAAGGCACTCGTTAGCGGAATTTTGCAAAATGGTGAAGTGGATATGAATTATGGTTTTAGAGGAACAAGAACTAGTAATGATGAACTAACGGCAAAAGAAATGAATAGCTTCCTTAAAAGAAGCCATACCCTCTTATCTTTTTCATACATACCTGAAGAATAATAAATGGCAATAACTTCATAAGTTCAAGCACTATGAAAAAAATAGCTCTATTTACACTTACTATCTCCTTGTTCTGCTTTGTATCTTGCTCTGAATCTGAACAAACAGAGAAAGTGACCAAGGAATTTCGAATTAATGGTAATTGCGATGTGTATTCCCTTGGGAATAAAGAATCTGCAAGATGGAGCATCGTTGAGTCTCCGGCATGGATTACTCCTGTAAAATCTGATGGAGATGTTACAGATGATATTAAGTTGTATGTGGAAAGTAATAGTTTTGCAGAACGGAATGGTGTAGTCATTGTTAAATACTCAAATGGAAAAACAATATCCACCAGAGTATCACAATCTACAGAGCAGACAAAAATGTCATTACAGAGGGCATATGCTGTAGGCTGGAGTTTTGATGTGCGAACTTATATGGATAGCAGAGGTCTTCGTGAGCAGGTGTTCAATACCCAAAAAATCCATGAGTATGACGGTGAAATGTATACCGTTGAGAATCATACAACCTCAAAAACTCAATATTATTTTGGAGAATCCTCTCAGGAACTTTCAAGCGATATGACGGCTAAGCTGAAATTGGATGGGAAGTTTAATGCCTTTAGTCTTAATTTACAGGGTTCTTTCGGTAAGACTGCCATCAATAATTCAAAACGTATATTTTCTTGGATACGCGGACTATATCCACAGAAAATGGTCTATCTATTCCAATTTGACATGAAGTATGCCGTTGAGAACGATTTCTTGACGGCAGATTTTGCTGCTATGCGAAACGCAATCATCAACAATGGCGGAACTGATGCTTCTATTCAGAGAATGATAGATCTCTATGGAACGCACGTTGTCCTTCTGTCTTATCTCGGTGGCAGTTTTGATTATCACTATTCTTCGGTTACAGAAAAAGTGGATCAAAACCTCGATGTGGCAGCGGCGATTAATTTCGGTTTCCAGGAAAAGTTCGGACTCAAAGCCGATATGAAATACCAGAACTCGTTCAACAAGCTCAGCAACGAGGTTATCGAAAAATTTTCGGTGCTGGGAGGTAATTCGCTAACTCTCACTAATGACATCGCTTCAGGTAATGTGAATGACGCATTGATCAACCAATGGTTGAAGTCATTCAGTACAGTGGATAAAATGGAACTGCTCCATTTCCAATTAGAGCCTCTGTCTGACTTGTTCCCGATAGATATAAAACAGAAAATAGACAATTATACTGACAGGATGTATTATAAGGACATCCCTGTTACACGTTCAGCATATAAATAATTAAAAGTTACAGCTATGATTACAATAGGTAATAATATATATAAGCTTAGTCTTGTATTGGTTGTTTTGTCTGTTTTTGTTGCGTGTAGTGACGATGATATAAATTCCCCGATTAATCCAGTGTTACCTCAACAAATAGAATTTGATTGTGACAATGGATTTCATGAATTGAATGTGGCATCGGATTGGCATGTAGAATCTTTCCCCTCATGGGCTGCCCCTATGGAAGAGTCTGGCACAAATAAAGAATCAATAACTTTATTCGTTGAAACGAATTTTGACAATAATATTCGTAAAGGGAATTTGATCGTTGCGCTATCAGATGGTTCAAAGCTTAATTATGAGTTGACACAACAATCGCGACTGTCTGAAGATAATAATGGCCAGATTCTGATTAAGTCGACGGACTTACAACAAACATACGGTGTTGGATATTCCATCAATGTGTTTTCGTCTTCCGAAACCGACAAATATACCATTTTGCGCAATACACCTGTCAACTTCCGGAACTTGATAAAAGCATTGGAAGCTGCAGGAGAGTCTGATGCGCTCTACTCCCAGGACCAGTATTCGTCCCGTTTCGAATCGGTTACCGGAAACAGTACAAGTGCCATTGCCAACCAGTTGTCTGTGAATGCGGGTATCGAAGTAGGTGTTGCGGGGTTTAAACTCTCTATCGAGGCGGGATATAGCAAAAAAACATCAACTAATGAAAAAAGAGTTTATGCATTAAAAGAAATCCAACATATTATTGGCTCCCGTTATATGCGAGGTGGTATGTTGCATTATTTCGCCGAAAAAGGGACCGATGTTTTCCAACCAAGCTTCAAAGAGTATTGCAATGCGTTGAAAAGTAATCCAAATAACAAAACAATTCTAAAGAATATCGTAAATACTTATGGAACTCATATTGTCACCTTTGGCTCACTGGGCTGTGAGTTGAAGTTGTCAATGGAGATGGTTGTGAGCCAAAATCTAAAGGAAGAGGATATTCACGCTGCTCTTGGATTAAGTCATAAGGCTATCGGTAGTGGTAATGTGAATTTCAATATGTCAAGCAAAGAAAAAAGTATTGCCAGCAATACTACTATTTCTTTAATCACTTATGGTGGTAACAATGTATATGCCCCGTCTTTAGGTATGAATTTCGATGATTTTCTAAAGATTATGAAATCTAAAGAAAAATTGGATGAATGGGTAGCAGGTATCACCAATGCAGATCCCTCAAAAAACAGCCTACATTTGATAGACCTACAAACCATGCCCATCTATGAGTTGATGCCCACCGAAGCTGCACGCACAGCCTTGCGTGATTATATTGTAGGTGACTACCAAACGGAGGTTTATTTGGCCGCAGACAAGAATTATAAGGGGCCTGACCTTTATAAGATCAGCAACTATCCAAAAGCGGGGGATGAAAATAAAATAGGCAGTTTAGTAATTCCTGAAATAGATGTAGAGATTGTTACTGAACGTAAAAAACACGAATGGCTGTCAAAGGATGAACCTACGACTGTCATTTATTCAGGTTCTATAGGGAAAGTTAATTATGACTGTGGTTTCTTTGTCGGGAGCGATACACGCAAACCATGTAAATTTAGGAAAAAGAACGATGCATATGAAATAGAGGTATTTGAAGGACTATCCACCGGGGCTATCAATGAATTATATGTAGATATCACAGGAGATATCACCATATCCCCTAAGGGCTCAACTGACTATTATCGTACTGTCAATTTTGATAATTGGAGCTATGACTTGACCGATTACAGTAAGGATTATATAGTGAAGGACAATCGTTCATTGACAGGTAGAATATCAGGATACAACATATTTCTGGAAGATGGTGTGAATGTGACGCTGAATGGTTTGGCAGTGGAGGATGGCAGTATACTTTGTCGTGGAAACAATAAGATCATATTAGCTGATAGAACTAAAAATTCCGTTATAAATCGGTGGACTATATTAAATGGAATCTGTCCTCCTCCCTCGCACGGCAGTCTGACCATTGAAGGTAGTGGTGAACTTTGGGTTGTTTGTCATGGTCCTGTTTCTTGTATAGGTCCCTGTGATAATGGGCTATTTAGCTCTGATAAAGTGGCGGTAGGACTTGCTGAGTGCGGCGATATAATTATAAACGGTGGAGAGTTTTCATTACGTTCATTCAAAGGAACAGCTATTGGCTCTAACGCATCTTTCGGGGCTAATACCCGTTGTGGGAATATAATAATCAACGGTGGAAAAATCGAGGCTTACAGTGGTGAGAAAAATGCTCCTATTGGGGCTAGTGAGTTTGGGCGTTGCGGTGATATTTTCATAGGGAGGAATGTTATAAAAGTAGAAGTGTGGAGAGAAAACGCATATAGCGGCATTGGACTCGGTAGTATAGATTCAATCTGTGGAAAAGTTACAATACAAGATCCATCAAAAGTATTTGACCGTTTAGCACCGGATTAGTACTTTGAATTATTTTGCTTATGACTTTGATGAACAAGGTATATTTCTTCATATTCTGCTGGCTATTGGTTGTTGCTTCGTGCCAAGAGGACAATGGCTCGGAGTCCGCATTGACTTTGATGACGGACAAGGCACTCGTATGCGATGCTCGTTGCCAATATCAGACGATTGCATTCTCTACCGAAGAGAAATGGACTCTGTCGTCTGACGCCGATTGGATTACCATCAGGCAGAAGGAGGGGGTAGGTACTACATCATCGGCGCTCTATATCCAGCAAAATGATGAACGCTACGAACGACGCGCTACAGTAAGCATCACCACCTCATCGGGCAAAAGCCAAACGGTAAGTATTGTTCAGCAACTGCCCGACGAGAATGGTGCGATGATAGAATTTACCAAGACGTTCGGGCTTGGCTGGGGATATGATCTAAAAGAAGACCTTGCTGATGTCAATGGAATAAGAGGACAGGTATTCGATATCGAAGCTTTATCTAATGACTATGAGGATAATGTGATAAACGTAGATAACCACACTATTACAAAAACACAATATGCATACGGTTATTCCCATCAGGAGTTGGAAACTGAAATGGGTACAAAAGTTTCAGCATCAATTAATTTGAAAGTAGCTCGTGCCACTGTTTCAGCCGAATACAGTGAGCAGATTAAAGAACAAAAAGACCGTCTCTATATATGGTGGCGTGATATGAGATTGGTAAAGAAGACCTATTTTTCAAATGATGTAAATTTCAATGATAAATCTGTCATAGATTGGTGTACCACGAGCGCATTCAGGAATTCATGTAAAAATGACACTCCTGCCGACCTTGTAAAGAAGTTTGGTACTCATCTGATTGTAGTGTCAGATCTGGGTGGTAAATTTGATTACTATTTTACGTTGAGCAGTGATGTGAAAGAAAAAATCGAAAGTCTGGTTACAACTGTCAGCGTGAAAATCTTGGGGTTTAAAAAGAATTCCACCTCTGTCAATGAGAAAACGTGGACCGATGTCAAGCGAGATTTCAAAGGTAAATTTTATGTAGAAGGAGGTGGTATATATGGAACTCGACTTAACAATGCGCTTAATGAATGTATCTCCCAAGGGACCCCTATTGCTGATGAGAGGCTGTTTGATAATTGGTTCAATTGTTTCTCCAATATTGCCAATATTGATATGGCAAATCTTACTATGGTGGATTTTGAAGTTATACCTATTTGGGACATTGTCTCAATTCGCAATTCAGAGAAAGGAAAGGATGTAAGAGAATATATTACTAAAAACTATCTTCAGTAAAGTTAACGTTGTATGATTTATGAAAGGTTGATATTCCATATCATCTGCTGTGTAATGTTGTTTATCGGATGCTCCGATAACAATATTAACGAAATTAGTCCTCCTCGTCTTACTGTAATCACATCCATTAGTGGTTTGGGAGATATGGGATATAATGACAAGATCATGGCAGGAGTCATGAAGTTTTACGAGTCGCATGACCTTGAAATGAATCTTATCCGCCCTCAAAATGAAGAGGAAGTAAAACAACATATTTCTCTTTGGCTAGATGAAACTAAAAATGAACATAAATCTCTGCTATTGTTAGCAGATAATGAATACGAGAAGATTCTTCGACAAACTGATATTACAGTATCAGCAACCCAAAAAATATTATTATTTGAGAGTCACTCTACAACAGACCTGCCAAACGGAGTCTATACATTTTATATAAACCGTTATGGTGTATCCTATCTTGCCGGATGTATGGCAAGAGAACATAAATCTGCAACCATTATTGCTGCGATGCCAGAAAATACACTTTTGGAAGAATCGATCAAAGGCTTTTCTGACGGTTATAATAGCACTGGGAATAGTAGAGATGTGAATATTATCTATCTTTCAAAAGATGAAACAGGATTTTCAATGCCAGATAAAGCCTTTCAAGTTGTAGGGAATATAGAAAATTCATTTATACTGCCTTTAGCCGGAGGTTCAAATAGCGGAATTTACAAATACTCACGAGAAACACCTTTTTATTTGTCGTTAATTGCAGGAATGGATACAGATTGTTCTCTGTTTAGTCCTCGCATACCTTTTTCCATTGTAATAAATATAGATAAATTGGTTGAACAATATCTATCGGAATGGTATAATGGCTATGAGTTTGAAAAGAATAAAACCTATGGATTGGAAGATGGCATAACCGATATTGTGATAAGTCCTGTTTTCTATGAAAGAATGGATATTTGGGAAGATTATTATGGTAATCCTGATTATTGGAGCAATGCTTATTCGAATAATATAGAGCAAGCGAAGAAAAAGGAGGGTGGATATGAATAGAATGCAGTATATTTTTCGTTCTTTTATCTGTATCGTTGTATCTTTATTTGTCTCTTGCGACCATGATGAAATATCAGAATTTAAAGGAGAGATAATTCATTATAAGGTGGGAGTTATTATGCCTGCTTCGGAACAATCAAGGTGGGAAAGAGTTGCAGAATGGGCATTGAACAATATCGATGCTGCTCAGTTGGGTCTTGACAAAAGAATAAAATTGGAGTTGGTGTGGCAAGATGAGAACTCGCAAGGATGGGAAACGTTTGCAGAGAATGTAGCAAACAACGATAACTATATAGCGATAATCGGACCGAAATCATCTGTTAATGCTCAAAAGGTTGCACAACTTTGTAAGAAACGGGGAAAGGCATTGATCCTCCCAGTCGCAACATCTACCGAATTACAAAGAATTTATGCAGGAAGTAATTATGTTTGGAATTTGTCACAATCTGACATAACACAATGTGAATTATTATTGTCCCAAGCGAAACTTTCCGAAAGGAATAGTGTCAGCCTTCTTGCATCCAATGATGACTATGGAAGAAGTTTCAGTGATTGGTTTGCTTTTCAAGCAATGGAATTAGGTTTGACGGTTGATGAGATAACCATTTATAATTCCGAATCAGATATTCGTGATGCTGTAAAGCTACAATATGATAAAACCAAGAAATTTGATAAAGCTTTATTATTTGCCCCAGGTAAAGAAAATGACGCATTGGTCTTAGACGATGAATTATGTAAACTAAAGTCCGGTGAAAGCGGATATTTTGAATTTCCATTATTATTATGTTCAGATGCAATGAACTCTTCATCGCTTATACCTCATTTGAAATATTCGTATTACGAAGGCTTGGCACCTTCAGCAACGCCGGAGTCGGGTTTCAACAGTTTGTATAAGGCGAAATTCAGTGACGAACCTATTTGTGGTGAGGCTCATCTTTTTGATGCTATTACATTATTGTCTTTTGCTTTAACACATAAGATAATTAATGGTATAGATGATTTGAATGTCTCGATATTGACATTAATAAATGGCAGAACACTATGGAATGTTAGTTGGCTTAAAGATGATATGCGTAGTACTTTTTCAATGATTCACAACGGTGTTGATATAAACCTGAGCGGAGTCACTGGTGATTGGACCTTTGATGAACGTACTCATGCAAGTGTGTTGAATACTACATATAATCATTGGTTTTTGCAAGATGGAACTTATACAACACTTGAATATCTCTCCACAGATGGAGGCTCTAATACCATTTCGACGACACAGGCGTGGGAATGGAAGAACAACAATATGATTGAATTTAATCCCAACCAACCAACTATTAAATATCCAGAATTAGAGGCGCAATGGGCGGTAATTATAGGGACCTCTGACGATTGGGCGAATTACAGACATCAAGCAGATGCTTTGGCTATGTATCAATTGTTGAAGCGGCATGGGTATGATGATGAACATATCATATTGATTATAGAAGACAATATAGCATATCATTCACAAAATATATTTCCTGGTGTCATTAAGGTGAAACCTGATGGGGAAAATCTTTACAAAAACGTAATTGTCGATTACAAAATCAATGATATTACATTGCAAGATCTGCGAAGTATCTTAATGGGGGAAGCTTCGGGACGATTACCCGAAGTGATTTCCACCGGAAAGAATGATAATATAATTGTGTTTTGGAGTGGTCATGGTTATCCGAATAGGCTTGTTTGGGGAGCGAATAGTGTCGTCTATGGTTGGCAAATAAATGACATATTACAAGACCTGAATGCTGCTCAAAAATATAGAAAGATTTTGTTTTCAATGGATGCCTGTTATAGTGGAACGATTGGTGAGGCTTGTGAAGGCATTCCTGGTGTTCTGTTTATGACGGCAGCAAACGCCAATGAAACTTCAAAGGCGGATATGAAAGACCCCGATATGGGAATATGGTTATCTAACGGATATACCCGAGCTTTTCAAGAAGCGATAGATGAAAATCCTAATATAACAATGAGGGATTTGTACTATAAACTGGCTCGTAGGACTGTGGGATCACATGCCACAGTTTATAACTATTCATTTTACGGAAATATGTTTACCAATTCGATGCAAGAATATCTTAAATAATCAATAAGAAGATTGATTAAGACTGCCATCATTAATTTTCTCTCATTCATTCGTTTTTTCCAGAGATAAAAAGAGGTATAATATAAGAAGTGAATTAAGATTAAAGAAATGAGAGGAATATTTATATAATCCGTTTATATATTCCGTATTTTGCGAATGATAAACTTAGAAATAAATTCTCCATGATAAATAAAACCAATGCTGCCAGACTGTTGGATAAGAAAAAAGTGACATACGAACTGATTCCGTATGAAGTAGATGAACGTGATTTAAGTGCCGGACATGTGGCAGAGAGCTTAGGAGAAAGCATTGAGCAAGTTTTTAAAACTTTAGTACTTCATGGGGATAAAAACGGATACTTTGTATGCGTCGTTCCTGGGGATCATGAAATCGACTTGAAAATGGCAGCTAAAGTTTCCGGAAATAAAAAATGCGACCTCATTCCCATGAAAGAACTACTGCCTCTTACCGGATATATCAGGGGAGGATGTACCCCTATCGGAATGAAGAAAGCATTTCCTACCTATATACATCAAAGTTGTATGGAATACCCTTATATTTATATAAGTGCGGGGCAGAGAGGGTTACAATTAAAAATAGCTCCGCAGGATTTGCTTGACGTTTCTCAAGCAAGGCTCTGTTGTCTTTTCTAGAATATAGGTTATATAAAATAATTTTGCAGTATTTCCGATTCGCTTCTTTTATCAAAGTCAATCCTACCGGAAGGGTTTATAAATAAAAATCCCTCCTATATTTTAATTCTATCGGAACTAAAAGTATAGGAGGGAGAGGATTAAGTGATCGCGACAGGATTCAAACCTGTAACCGGCTGATCCGTAGTCAGCTACTCTATTCAGTTGAGCTACGCGACCCTTTTGTTTTACAAGTGACCGCGACAGGATTCAAACCTGTAACCGGCTGATCCGTAGTCAGCTACTCTATTCAGTTGAGCTACGCGGCCTTTTGTTTTAACGGGTGCAAAGTTAGATAATATTTCTGAATTTGCAAGGAATAGGCTTAACTTTTTGCGGAAGTTATTCAATAAAACGATAGTTGAATAGTTGCCAACCTAAGGTTATTCCTACGTTCCATTCCTTTTTGGGCGAGCTGTAATGGTTTATATAGGCTGCGATAGAGCCAATGGGCAAACGGCAAACAATGGAAACTTCGCCCATATATTCAAGCTTTGAGAACGCTTTTCCGTAGTATGCCTGGTTTTGCACATTCCTTTTAATAGGGAAAATGGGTAAAAAACCATATAGTTCGCTTCGCAAATGAAATATATCATTCAATACATAAATAGGTTTAATGCCTGCGGCAATGTACTGATTGGCTCGAAAAGCCTCGTTATACATCAGTTTACTTTGAGGGGTGGGAGAAAAATCACACGCCTGCATCATGGTAGCAGTATAATTTTGAGAGAAATTCTTCGATGAATAGACTATTTCACCCAGCCAACCAAAGGTAAAATTCTGTGATATGGAGTGGTAGGCTTCTTTCCGGTAAGACATCTGAATCCATGATAAGTTTATTTTTCCCAAGGGAACCGGCGAGGTCGGTTTCCCGGGAAGAAATTCTTCTTTGCCGGTAAATACCTGTGCGGTCAATTTTTCGTATTGCCCTTTAATAGGATATTGCTTGGCATTCAATGTACTTCCATTGAAACTTACCGAACCGCCAAGCAGTTTGTACTTACTTCTGTCCGAACGGTCTTCATCGAAGTTGATCACATTGGTCTGGAAATATTTATCAGTGAGTTTAGCCACTCCGAAAGCGAAATCCACGCGTTTGTTGCGCAGAAACGGGAAAGAAATCATCAGTTTCGCAAAATATTCATTTTTAGTATTAAAGGAAGGCTTGTCATCATTAGAGAAAAGTTTGTCTTTCTTATAGTAATCGAACGTACTGAGTGAAGCTATGAGGCGGTAGGAAACCGGAATATTCGTAGGGAGTTCTACGCGCGTCATCAGTTGGAGATTATTGTAAATCTTACCGATTTGCCCATCCAACATTATGTCCTTCGAATAGTAGTTCAGATCTTGATAACCCAATCCCAAATATATTTGATTGGAGCTCGAACTGGAGACATTTCCTCCGATGCGTGCAGAGAAATTTCCTTCCATTTTGACCTTCAGGTGTAAATCGTACAGATTTGTTTCTTCGTTGAATACGGCATGTGGTATAATTTCCGATATCATATTGTCTGCCAGCAAACGAAAATAACCTTTTTTCAGCTCCTCATAGGTGAAAACATCATTTTCATCATCATGAAATTCTCTTTTTATGTAAATCTGCTGTTGGGGATTGGCTCCTTCGATAAAAATGCGCTGAAAGCGCAAATGGGGAAGATTACTGCGATAAACCAAACGGCGCAAGCGTATGTTGTCGGCATTGACCCTGCGTTGTATTCGTTTTTTTATCGAATCCATCAGAGAAATTGTTCTGTTATATCCGATGTCATGCAACTCCTGAAACCGGTCAAAATCGAGTAAATTGACATCACTATACTTGAATGTCATGACAATACCTTCGGAGGCGTCTATGGTATAATCCGTTTTTTGCATGATCATGTTTTCCAACTGACTCATCAAGTCATTTTCTTTCGGCTGCGTCGGATTTGCTGCAACCACGCTTCCTATAAGCATATCGGGTTGAAAGTCCTCTCGCATTATGTCGGTGGGGAAGTTGTTGTATATTCCTCCGTCATAAGCCAGAATACCATCTACTTCAATGGGATTAAAGACAAAAGGAAAACTCATGGATGCCCGCACAGCATCGCCCAAATCTCCCTCCCTGAGAACAATCTGGCGTTTGTTGTAGACGTCCGAGGCTATACAGCGGAATGGCACAAACAGATTGTCGAAATTTCCTTTGCAAGCAGCGGTGGCTCGGGAAAACATTTCGAGGAAAGCGATATTCATCTGAATGGGATTCACCATGCTTAAACGCAGAATCTGAGGCTTCAGACTCAAGGAATCTTTGAGTGTGAAGCGAATATTGATAAATTCGGGGGTAGGGAGGTTTCTCTTGAAATAATATGTATATTTGGATTCAACCTGCCCGGAATACCATCGTTTGAAGTCGGGGGAACGGAGCAACGCTTCCATATCGTCGGGAGAATATCCCATGGCATATAGCGAACCGATAATAGCTCCCATAGAAGTACCTGTAATATAATCGATGGGTATATTGTTTTCTTCCAAAGCGCGGATGACTCCTATGTGCGTTACGCCTTTAGCGCCGCCACCGCTCAACACCAAGCCCACTTTCTGAGCTTTTACAAACGATATGATGCTTAGAAGAAATATAATAAAGAAAATCCTTTTCATAATTCCATATTGAGCTATGACGTTGCTGCCGACAGAAAAATGTATTTTTATTGTTCAAAGATATAGATTACTTTTCAGAATCCAGAACACCTGATATGGTAAAATTCGGACTACATTCTAAAAAAAAACAAGATAGCGCCCCACTTGCCGAGACAAGTAACAGCGCTATCCGAACGTTATGGTTTGAGTAATGTTTTCTTTATATTCTTCCGGTTACTTTTGATTACTGTAAAACATTCAATTTCAGATTAATTCGATGCTTCTCTTCACGAAGTTATTCAAAGCCTCGCCGCGCAGCATTCCGTTTTGTAATAGTGCGAGGTCTATCAGTTGGCGAACCACTTTGTTTCCGGCTGCATATTCGGCATATACCTGTTCCTTTTGTTTCTGTAAAGCTTGTATGCGGTTATCCAAGTCGTTGGTCTCTTCTTTTTCCGCAACAGGTATTTCTTCGTCTTTTTTACCTTTTTTCGCTTCTTTCAATTCATTGCGTCTCTTGTCTGCGTTGTCAATTTCTTGCTGAAGAGGAGCAATGGAAGAGTTGCATTCTTTTCTTTCTTCTGTCAATATGCCCTTTATCAACTTATGATCTGCATTCAGAACCAAGTTAAACATGTCGGGCATTTCGCCGTAGAAATTCATTCCCGCCTGTATGTTCGCCATTTCTTTCATTCGGCGCATATATTCGCTTTGTGTAATCATTACAGGGGCGGATTGCTCGCCGAGAGCCTGAGCCGTGACATGAAATTCCGTTTTTTCCATTGCCGGAAGCTGACTTTTGAAAATGGCTGACAATACTTCTTGCGTAGTGTTATCCGGGGTTTGAGCGTCCGGTTCTTCTTTCAAAATCAACTTGTCTGCAACATCGCTGTCTACGCGCATGAAACGTACTTTTTCCAACTTGTGTTCCAGCATTCCCACAACAGCTACATCCAGCTGTCCGTCCATGAGCAACACATTGTATCCCTTGTTTTTCGCTGCCTCGATGTAGCTGAACTGTTCTTCTTTGTGATTTGCATACAAGTAGACCAAATACCCTTCCTTGTCTGTTTGGTTCTCCTTGATGAGCGTTTGATATTCCTCGAACGTATAACATTTACCATCTGTGTCGGTGAAGAGAGCAAAATCTTTGGCACGGTCATAGAAGTCTTCTTGTGTCAACATACCATAGTTGATGAAAATCTTCAGATCGTTCCATTTTTCTTCGAACTGTTTACGATCGTTCTTAAAAATGGATTGCAGGCGATCCGAGACTTTTTTGGTAATGTATGTTGATATTTTTTTTACGTTGGAGTCGCTTTGCAAATAGGAACGGGAAACATTCAAGGGAATGTCCGGTGAATCGAGTACACCATGCAACAATGTCAGGAAGTCCGGTACGATACCTTCTACCGAATCGGTTACATAGACCTGATTACAATATAGTTGAATCTTATTCTTATTCAGTTCGATATTGCTCTTTACCTTGGGAAAATACAGAATACCGGTAAGATGGAAAGGATAGTCTACGTTCAGATGAATCCAGAACAGAGGCTCGTCTGACAGCGGATATAGTTCGCGATAGAACTTTTTGTAATCCTCCTCTTTCAGGTCACCGGGTTTGAGTGTCCACAAGGGGGTAGTGTTGTTGACTATGTTGTCTTCGGCGGTTTCTGTCTGTTTACCGTCTTTCCACTCTTTCTTTTTACCGAAAGCGATGGGTACGGGCAGGAAGCTGCAATATTTCTTGAGCAATGCGGAAATACGCGCCTCTTCCAGAAATTCTTTGCAGTCATCGTCTATATATAGTATGATATCGGTGCCTCGCTCGGTTTTTTCCACATTTTCCAGAGTGTATTCGGGGCTTCCGTCGCAACTCCATTTTACAGCTTGTGCATCTTCTTTGTATGACTTCGTAACGATTTCCACCTTTTTCGCAACCATGAACGCTGAATAGAATCCTAATCCGAAGTGTCCGATGATGGCGTTAGCGTCGTTCTTGTATTTCTCCAGAAAATCGTTGGCCCCGGAAAAAGCGATTTGGTTGATGTACTTTTCTATTTCCTCGGCTGTAAGTCCGATACCTCTGTCGGAAACGGTAATAGTTCCTTTACCTAATGAAACGCGAACGGTCAGGTCTCCCAAATCTTCTTTAAATTCACCGATGGAAGCAAGGGTTTTGAGCTTTTGCGTGGCGTCTATGGCATTAGAAACCAATTCGCGCAAGAAGATTTCGTGATCGCTATACAAGAATTTTTTAATAACGGGGAATATGTTTTCGGTAGTTACCCCAATATTTCCTTTTTGCATACTGTTATGGTTTTATTAAATTATTCGTAGTTATATGATGATGGTTACCGGACAAACAAAATGCCAGTCCGAAAAGACTGACATTTTGGCTGTTTAAAATTGTTTCTCCGAAATCTTTAGTCGGCTTTTCTTATCAGTAATTCATCTTCCGTTTCGTTCATCCGGACAGAAATCGTATCGCCCGGAAGTACCTCGGAAGAGATGATAAGTTCGGACAATCCATCTTCCAGATAGGTCTGAATGGCTCGTTTGAGCGGGCGGGCTCCGAACTGGACGTCATATCCTTTGGAAGCGATGAATAGCTTGGCTTTGTCATCTATCTGCAATGTGTAACCATGAGTCTCCAGACGTTGATGCAAGCCTATCAGTTCAATATCCACAATCTGTTTGATGGCTTCCAACGAAAGCTGGTCGAAGGTGATAATTTCGTCTATACGGTTCAGAAATTCCGGTGCAAAGGTCTTGTTCAATGCTTTCTGTATCACACCGCGTGAGTATTCTTTATCGTCCGTGCGATTTTGAGCCGCAAATCCCACGCCGCGTCCGAATTCTTTTAGTTGACGTGTTCCTATATTTGACGTCATGATGATAACCGTGTTCTTAAAGTCCACCGTTCTGCCGTAGCTGTCGGTCAGGCGCCCTTCATCCATCAGCTGGAGGAGGATGTTAAACACATCCGGATGAGCTTTTTCTATCTCATCCAATAAGACGATGGAGTAGGGTTTCCGGCGTACCTTTTCGGTTAATTGTCCGCCTTCTTCATACCCCACATATCCCGGAGGAGCGCCTACCAGACGTGAAACGGTAAATTTCTCCATATATTCGCTCATATCGATACGAATCAAGGCTTCGGAAGAACCGAACATGTGCTTTGCCAATTGTTTGGCCAAATGAGTTTTACCCACTCCCGTAGGTCCCAGAAACAGAAATGTGCCTATGGGACGGTTGGGATCTTTGAGTCCTACGCGACTGCGCAGTATCGCTTTGGTTACTTTCTGTATGGCTGCATCCTGTGCAATCACTTTGGCTTGTAATTCTTCCTTCATGCCTGCGAGTTTCACCCCTTCTGCTTGCGCCATGCGTTGCACGGGAACGCCCGACATCATCGAAACGACATTGGCTATGTCTTCCTCGTCCACCACCTGACGATTCTCTTTCAGGCGTGCTTCCCATTCGCTTTTCATTACCTCCAGTTGCTCCGAAAGTTCTTTTGCCCGATCTCTGAAACTGGCGGCAAGTTCGTAGTTCTGCAATTTCACCGCATTTGTCTTTTGCAGATTGGCTTCTTCCACCAGTTTTTCCTGTTCCTCAATCTCTTGGGGAACAGTGATGTTCGTGAGATGAACACGCGAACCGGCCTCATCCATGGCGTCAATCGCCTTATCGGGGAAATTTCGGTCGGTAATATATCGGTCTGACAAATTGACGCAAGCCCGCAGCGCTTCAGTTGTATAAGAAACGTTGTGGTGATCTTCGTATTTATCCTTGATATTTTGCAATATCTGCAAAGTTTCCTCGGCTGTGGTGGGTTCCACAAGCACTTTCTGGAAACGCCGTTCCAATGCACCGTCTTTTTCGATGTTCTTGCGGTATTCGTCAAGGGTGGTAGCTCCTATACATTGAATTTCTCCTCGCGCCAGCGCTGGCTTCAGCATGTTGGCGGCGTCCATCGAACCGGCCGCAGAACCTGCGCCCACGATGGTGTGTATTTCGTCTATAAACAAAATAATGTGCGGGTTCTTTTGCAATTCGTTGATAATGGAGCGGATGCGTTCCTCGAATTGTCCCCGGTATTTGGTTCCGGCAACCACAGACGCCATATCCAGCATCATCACCCGTTTATCGTAGAGGATACGGGAGACCTTTTTCTGGATGATACGCAGTGCAAGTCCTTCTACAATAGCGGATTTACCTACGCCGGGTTCGCCGATGAGTATGGGATTGTTCTTTTTCCGGCGACTTAGAATCTGTGCCAATCGTTCGATTTCGCGTTCGCGCCCCACCACGGGGTCTAACCTGCCTTCTTCCGCTGCGCGGGTCATGTCCGTACCGAAATTATCCAATACGGGAGTTTCGTTGGACGATTTGCGGGAAGTTGTCTGAGTTGCAGACTGATTACCTCGCGATGAGGCGGGAGATGCCGGTGCGTCTTGCCCTTCATCTTCCTCTTCGTCTTCCTCCGGAAACCCCATCCCCGCATTGGGTCGGGTCCTTATGGAGAGTTGCTCGAATACGTTCTCGTAATTCACGTTGACGTTACTCAAGACGGTGGCTGCTACATTGTTTCCGTCTTTCAGTATGGCAAGCAGCAGATGTTCCGAATCGGCTATGCTACTTTGCAGCATACGGGCTTCCAAAATACATATTTTAAGTATTCTGGCAGAGAGAGGAGATAGGGGTATGTCTGCGTCGGGCAGCAAGTCATCGTCTCCCATGGTTCTGGAATAACTCTCCAAACGTTTTTTGACCTCCGATATGTCTATGTTCATTTTTTCGAGTATCTCTATGGCCCTTCCTTCGCCATTCCTCAATATCCCCAGCAGTAAATGTTCAGGGCCGATGGAGTCGTTCCTGAGCCGGTTGGCTTCTTCTTTGCTGTATGAGATTATGTTGGAAACTCGTTGTGAAAATTGGTTGTTCATACTTCTTATCCTTTCTGTGTTAAGGTCTTGATGTCGCAAAGATACGCTTTATCCTCCATGCAAGAGGGAAGTGTATACTATAATTAACACGTTTACAAATCCCGTGCCAATTTAATAACATAAAATGCGGTTCATAAGTTTGCCGCCAGAGGCAGAATCACTCCGAAAGGGAGTTCGGACCTATCTTTTGCCATGTATCAAAATGACAAATTGTTTTTTTAACCGTACGAGAATCGCTTATTTCCGCATGAAAGTGAGATGACCGGAAATTATGAGAATGATTTTTTACAAGTTGCTATCTGTTAATGAAATAAAGAAATATTTACATGTAATCCGGAGAAAAAAGAGGCTGAAAAGGTACAAAAAAGACTCTTCGGGCTTAACAAACGGGGGAAGTACGGGATGGATAGCCGTTTCTTACGGGTAAGGCACAAAAGGTGTTCGCTCTGAGAAAGGAAGATTTGAGTTCGAATACCCCGTGTCTTTACGGGTAAACAACCTGTTTCCTTTCCGAATAAGAAGCATGTCGAAGAGGTTTTACTCTTTATCTGCCTCTTTTCGGAAAAATGATGTGTAAGCAAAAAGTGAGATTATCATATTTTTAGTAAAATAAAACTCTATTTTTAAATCTTTTTGGAACTTCGAGAACCTCTCTGTTCTTCGCCGGCAGAAGAGCAAAGTTTATGAAAGAAAACTTTCGTATGTCGCAAAAAAGCTATACTTTAGCATGATTTTTCATAAATCAGGAAATGTATAATTAATAATCTCTTTAAATGCTTGAACAAGACAGAATTATAAAGATTAACATTGAGGAGGAAATGAAGTCATCGTACATTGACTACTCCATGTCAGTCATTGTTTCACGTGCCCTTCCCGATGTTAGAGACGGTTTTAAGCCGGTTCATCGCAGAATATTGTACGGAATGATGGGGCTGGGAAATACCTCCGACAAACCTTATAAAAAATCGGCGAGAGTTGTGGGTGAAGTGTTGGGAAAATATCACCCGCACGGAGATTCTTCCGTTTATGGCGCATTGGTGCGTATGGCTCAACCATGGGCCATGCGCTACATGCTGGTGGACGGACAGGGTAACTACGGCTCCGTAGACGGCGATAGTGCGGCGGCGATGCGTTACACGGAATGTCGCTTGCAGAAAATAGGCGAGGACATGATGCAGGACCTCGAAAAGGAAACTGTGGACATGCAAAGCAACTTCGACGACTCCTTGCAGGAACCTACCGTGATGCCGACCCGTATCCCGAATCTGTTGGTAAACGGTGCATCCGGTATTGCCGTGGGTATGGCAACCAATATGCCGACACACAATCTCTCCGAGGTTATCGATGCCTGTGTGGAATACATTAATAATAATGACATCGAGATCGAGGAGTTGATGAAGTACATCAAGGCTCCGGACTTCCCTACGGGCGGATATATATACGGTATGAGCGGTGTACGCGAAGCATATCTTACAGGGCGGGGACGCGTGGTAATGCGTGCAAAAGCCGAAATAGAGACTACTTCTACGCACGAAAAGATTGTGATTACCGAAATTCCATACGGAGTAAACAAGGCGGAACTTATAAAATATATCGCGGACTTAGCTAACGACAAGAAGGTAGAGGGAATCTCCAACGCCAATGACGAATCGGACCGGGAAGGTATGCGCATCGTCATCGATGTGAAGCGCGACGCCAATGCAAGCATCGTGCTGAATAAGCTTTATAAAATGACCCAATTGCAGACATCGTTCAGTGTCAACAACGTGGCTTTGGTGCACGGACGTCCGCGTTTGCTGAATCTGAAAGACCTGATAAGATACTTTGTGGAACATCGCCATGAGGTAGTGATACGTCGCACGCAATACGACCTGAGGAAAGCCAAAGAACGCGCCCACATATTGGAAGGATTGATTATAGCTTCCGATAATATCGATGAGGTAATTCGCATAATACGCGCAGCAAAAACTCCGGTCGATGCAATAAACGGCTTAATCGAACGCTTCCAGCTATCCGAAGTTCAGGCCCGTGCAATCGTCGAGATGCGTCTTCGCCAGCTTACCAATCTCATGCAAGAGCAGCTACACAACGAGTATGAGGATGTAATGAGGCAAATCGCGTATTACGAGGAGATTCTGGCTAACGAAGAACTGTGCCGGAAGGTAATCAAAGATGAATTGCTCGAAATCAAACAGAAATACGGAGATGAACGCCGTTCCGAAATAGTATATGCCTCCGAGGAATTCAACCCCGAAGATTTCTATGCCGATGACGCAATGATTATTACCATCTCGCACATGGGCTACATCAAACGAACTCCGTTGAGTGAATTCCATGCGCAGAATAGGGGAGGGGTAGGCTCCAGAGGGACGGATACGAGAGACGAGGATTTCATAGAACACATTTATCCGGCTACGATGCACAACACCATGATGTTCTTCACACAGAAAGGCAAATGCTACTGGCTGAAAGTGTACGAAATTCCCGAAGGAAGCAAAAACTCCAAAGGAAGGGCTATTCAGAACCTGCTGAACATCGATTCCGATGATGCGGTCAACGCATATCTGCGTGTGAAAAATCTTTCTGACGAGGAATACATCAACAACCACTATGTATTGTTCTGCACTAAAAACGGAATTATTAAAAAGACCCTGCTCGAACAATATTCCCGTCCGAGACAAAACGGTGTAAACGCCATTACCATTCGCGAAGACGACCGGGTGATCGAAGTACGCATGACCAACGGAGACAATGAAATCATCATAGCCAACCGTAACGGACGTGCCATTCGCTTCCATGAAAGTGCCGTAAGAGTAATGGGACGTACAGCCACAGGCGTACGGGGTATGACGCTCGACGAAGATAATCAGGACGAAGTGGTCGGAATGATTTGCATCAAAGACCATGAAACGGAAACAATCATGGTAGTCTCTGAACAGGGCTATGGGAAACGTTCCGATATTGAGGACTACCGTAAAACCAACCGGGGTGGTAAGGGGGTGAAAACCATGAACATTACCGAAAAAACGGGAAGGCTGGTGGCCATTAAGTCGGTAACGGATGAAAACGATTTGATGATCATCAATAAATCAGGCATAACCATTCGTCTTAAAGTTGCTGATGTACGTGTCATGGGACGTGCTACGCAAGGGGTAAAACTTATCAATCTTGAAAAACGGAATGATGAAATCGGTTCTGTCTGCAAGGTAATGTCCGAAACGGAAGAAGAGTTGTCATTGGCTGAGTCCGACGAACAGACAACAGAAGGTATGACGGACAACCTGATTGATGATACCACGGACATCATGACAGAGAATACCGGAGAAGAAAAAGATGAATAGACATAAGTATTAATTTAAACTTGCAATTATTATGAGAAGAGTACTATTATCAGTAGTGTTATTGCTCATTGCCGGCTTTACCTTTGCCCAGGAAAAGAATGTAAAGGAGGCGAAAAGCATAGCCAACGAAGTAAAACCGGATTTTAAAAAAGCCGAACAGCTTATCAACGAGGCTTTGGCGAATCCTGCAACTAAAGAACAGGCCGAAACCTGGGATGTAGCGGGTTTGATTCAAAGAAGAATCAATGAAAAGCAGATGGAAAATGCTTACCTGAGAAAACCATACGATACGCTTAAGGTTTATACCAGTGCCCTGAGCATGTGCAAATATTATATGAAATGTGACTCACTCGCACAGATTCCCGATGCAAAAGGTAAAATTAAGAACAAGTATAGGAAATCGAATGCTGCGGCAATCTTGGGAGAGCGTTCCAACCTGATTAATGGGGGTATTCAATACTTCAATTTGAATAAGAATAAAGAAGCATTGGATTTCTTCGCAACCTATGTAGACATTGCAGTAAATCCGATGTTCGAAAAGGAAAACCTGCTGAAGGCTGATACACTGCTTCCTCAAATTGCCTATTATGCAAGTTTGGCTGCAGCTAAAATGGAAGATTATCCGAATGTGCTGAAATATGCTCCGTATGCGCAAGACGACAAAGAAGTAGGTAAGTATGCCATGGAATTTATCTCTACCGCACTAAAAGCACAGGGCGACACTGAACAGTGGATTGCCTCATTGAAAAACGGTATAGAAAAATATCCCGATCATGCATTCTTCTTCGGTCATCTGATCGACTACTATAATAACAATAATAAGTTTGACGAAGCTATGCAGTTTGCAGACGGTATGTTGGCAAAAGACTCTAACAACCCGTTTTATCTATATGTAAAAGGTTATCTCTATCATAATATGAAAGATTATGATAAAGCCATTGAGTTCTACATTAAAACCACTGAGGCGGATAGCCGATATGCCGAGGCTTATTCCAATCTGGGGCTGATATATTGCTTACAAGCACAGGATTTCTCGGAAAAAGCAACCACCGATGTAAATAATCCTAAGTATCAGGAAGAACAGAAGGAATTAAGAAAATTCTACGAAAAAGCTAAACCATGCTATGAAAAAGCAAGGGAATTGAAGCCGGAACAACAAGACCTGTGGTTGAACGGATTGTACAGAGTGTATTACAATCTGGATATGGGACCTGAATTCGAAGCTATTGAGAAATTGATGAACTAATAATTGGCTCTCTGAAAATAGTATAAAGATTAGATAGAAAAGAAAAAGCTATTCACTGTATTTGTGAATAGCTTTTTCTTTATAGAGAACTATTATTGAATGTATATATTATCAGGAAGTTGTCGTTGGGTAATATTTATTTATTAAACATAATTGTAATTATTTGCTTTCTTATCAAGAGATTAATTCGTTCAACGCGGACCACCATACAAAACAAATACGGGCGTATCGGAATGAAATATCATCTTACGTGCGATTCCCGGATTGAATAAGCGTGAAAAGATATTCCGTTTATAAGATGTCAATGTAATTATGTCAATCTTATTGACTTTTATGTATGTATCTAAAGTGGACAGAAAATTATCATTCAGCACTACATCATAATGAATATCAAGGTCTGAATATTGTTTCTTAAGATATTCCTTTATTCCGGCTAGTTTAATCTCACTCCATACGTTCTTATTGTCGGTAAGGTGAATCAATGATACCGAGAAGTTATATTGTTGCTTTACTTGATTTATGAAAGAATCGAAAGCAATTAAATCCCGCTGGTCAAAGTTAGTAATAAAAGCAATTCGTTTTGCCTCGGAGACCTGTTTTATCGGAGTATTTTCCGGAATAGCCAACACCGGTATACGACTACGCTCGATAACCTCAGCAGTTACACTTCCTATCAGATCAAGATCTTTTTGATCTTTACCACGAGTTCCCATCACTATAATACGGGGGCGCGTCTCTTTCGCATAGCGAATAATTTCCTCTTCAGGAATACCTTCACGCAATACACACGTAATTTTGACATCTGGTAGTTCGCCGGTGCTGATTTTGTTTTTTATGGTATCGGACAATGCGGTCAAATCAGCATGTACCTTACGTATAATACTATTTGCATTGTCATCATTTGCCTGCTGGTAATTAAAGATATCTCCATATGGGAGTGACGTTGCGTAAATGGGTGTAAAATATGCATGTAGAAGTACGGCTTCCATATTGAAATTATGTGCGAGATTAAGTCCGAATTCGCACGCTTTGATAGAATAACCCGAGAAATCAACAGGAATAAGTACTTTGTTTTCTTCTTTTTCTATACGAGGTGCTTTACCTCCTACTACATCCTCGGAAAGCCATGCAGAGCTTTCGGTTATACGGAGAGCACGGGGCAAATCACTCTCTTTTATGCGAAGACGTACACCTGATGAAACCAGCGGTTGTATTTGATTGACATTATGTATGTATGCTTCTATACCTTCGTTCTCAAGTACATTCTTTAGAATCTGAGCTTTGGCATAAGTAAGAATGGCAAGAGTCACTAACTTATCTTCCATAAGAAATATATATTATGAATTAATAAAACTTATATTATAGATGATGAAAACTTAATCAAAAAAGAAATCCCAATTGAATCGGAACAACTGGGATTTTATTCTTGCCTTCTTAAGCCCGAACGGGTTCAGTCGTATTAAGACTATCTAATATTTCCAATGCTTTATCGAGAACCGTAGTATCGTCCAGCATCACCAAACCTCCGTCTGGCCCGGGCTCCAGATGTATACCTACGCTTTTCCCCTCTTTAAAATTGTGTCCACCAAAGAAATTTCTAACCGTATCGACATTCAACCCTAATTCATCCGCTATTCTATGCATACTACCATTGGGTAAAGAGTCTTTAATTTTGCGGAGTTCATTAAATGTTATTGTTCTCATATTGATAAATTTAATGGTTAATACTACTTTGTAATCGTTCTTTTATCACGCTCTAAATTTAATCAAAAGAAAAGATAAACCAAATTATTAGGCTTTCTTTTTCCTGAATGAGATAAATCTTTTTATTTTCTGCTTCTCTTTGGATTATTGATTTAATTTCTACCTTTGTGACGACAACGGTTTTCTAATTACCCTCAGGTGATAGAAATTAAAAGGGAATCCTGTGAGAGTCAGGAACTATCCCCGTAGCTGTAAGTTCTACTTTCCGTTTATTTATCTTACGGAAAGGAATTGTGACATTCGTATTAAGCCACTGGTCTGAATCTGTAAGTAAGTCCGGGAAGGCGTCACAATAAAACAAGTCAGAAGACCTGCCGTTATCCGCAATCATTCAAGGCTTTCGGGTGAAAAGCAATAGAATGCATCTTAAAGTATAAGATTCATTGTATTTATTCAAACCGTATCACGTTCTTGTCTTCGTGTGATTGATAGTAGATAGAGAAGGAATTTTGGTATTACCTTATTTATTAATATATTACAAGTAAAGAAATATGATCAATTCGGAGATTTTTATCGTTAAGCGGGATGGAAAGAAAGAGGCTTTCTCTGTAGATAAAATCAAAAATGCTATTAGCAAAGCTTTCTTGTCGGTAGGTAGTTTTGCTACACAGGATGTAGTAACCAACATTTTGAGCCGTGTAAACATCAGCGATGGAACAAGCGTAGAGGAAATTCAAAATCAGGTGGAAATAGCCTTGATGGCGGAACATTATTACAGTGTGGCAAAAGCCTTTATGCTTTATCGTCAAAAACATCTTGAAGATCGGGAAGTAAGGGATAAGCTTCGATTTCTTATGGATTACTGTAATGCCTCTAATCCTGCTACCGGTAGTAAATACGATGCCAACGCCAACGTGGAAAATAAGAATATAGCTACTCTTATAGGAGAATTGCCTAAAGCCAATTTTATTCGTCTAAATCGTCGATTGTTGACAGACCGTCTAAAAGATATGTACGGAAAGGAATTATCTGATCGCTACCTCGAACTGCTAAACAATCACTTTATTTATAAAAATGATGAAACCAGCCTTGCCAATTATTGTGCGAGCATCACGATGTATCCGTGGTTGATAGGCGGAACAATCTCTGTGGGTGGAAATTCGAAAGCACCTACTAACCTGAAGTCTTTCTGCGGTGGTTTTATCAATATGGTATTTATTGTATCAAGTATGCTTAGTGGTGCATGTGCTACCCCGGAATTTCTGATGTATATGAACTATTTTATAGGGAAAGAGTATGGTCCGGATTATTATCTTCATCCCGAAAATCCGGCAGATCTCTCTTCTAGACGCCGTTCTATAGACAAAGTCATCACTGATTGTTTCGAGCAGATCGTATATTCCATCAATCAACCTACCGGAGCCAGAAACTTTCAGGCTGTATTTTGGAATGTTGCCTACTATGACAAATTCTACTTTAATAGTTTATTTGAACATTTTGTATTCCCCGATGGAAGCAAACCTCATTGGGAATCGCTAAGTTGGTTGCAAAAGCGATTTATGAAATGGTTCAATAAGGAACGTACCAAAACAGTTTTGACATTTCCGGTGGAAACTATGGCTTTGCTGACGAAAGATGGTGATGTATTGGATGAGGAATACGGCGATTTTACAGCCGAAATGTATGCTGAGGGACACTCTTTCTTTACTTATATGAGCGACAATGCAGATTCGCTAAGTAGCTGTTGCCGTCTGCGTAATGAGATACAAGATAACGGGTTTAGCTATACACTTGGGGCAGGAGGAGTTTCTACCGGTTCCAAGAGCGTATTGACAATCAATCTGAATCGTTGCATTCAACATGCGGTGAAGTCTGGAATGCTTTATCATTTTTTCCTTGAGGAAGTTGTGGAACTGGTACATAAAGTACAGCTTGCATACAATGAAAACCTTAAATCATTGCATGCCAAAGGAATGCTTCCGCTATTTGACGCAGGATACATTAATATGGGACGGCAATATCTCACTATCGGTGTGAACGGATTGGTGGAAGCTGCTCAATTCATGGGTATCGAAATTAATGATAATCCCAAATACGAAGCTTTCGTGCAAGAGATTCTCGGTATTATTGAAAAATGCAACAAAAAGTATCGTACCAAAGAAGTGTTATTTAACTGTGAGATGATTCCCGCCGAAAATGTTGGAGTAAAGCATGCCAAATGGGATAAAGAAGCCGGATTCCAGACATACCGAGATTGCTATAACAGCTATTTCTACATTGTTGAGGATACTTCACTGAATGTAATGGATAAATTCCGTTTGCATGGCCGGAAATATATAGAGCATTTGACCGGTGGTTCTGCTCTACATATGAATCTGGAAGAACATCTTTCCAAAGAACAATACAGACAACTGCTGCGTGTGGCTGCCATTGAAGGATGTAATTACTTTACTTTTAATATTCCCAATACGGTATGTAATCAGTGTCATCATATAGATAAGCGTTATTTGAGAGAATGCCCGGTGTGTCATAGTCGTAATGTGGATTATTTGACACGGGTTATCGGATATATGAAAAGAGTCAGCAATTTCTCTCAAGCCCGGCAGAAGGAGGCTGCACGAAGGTATTATGCTACTGAAGTATGCTGATTATGATATTGTTTTTCAAGAGATTCCCAACGAAGTAACCCTTGCTATTAACTTATCTGCTTGTCCATATAGATGTATGGGGTGTCACAGCCCGCATCTACAGACTGATGTGGGCGAACCCTTAACGGAAGAGAACCTTGCCATACTTCTGCGTAAGTATGGTAAGGTGGTAACTTGTGTATGTTTTATGGGAGGTGATAACTCTCCGGATGCTATACAGCAATTGGCAAGATATTTGAATACACAGACAACGTTTTCTGTAAAAGTAGGTTGGTATTCCGGTAGAAAAGAACTCCCGGAAGGGTTTGCGTTAAAAGACTTTCACTACATTAAATTAGGAGCCTATATAGAATCTCTTGGAGGATTGAAATCTTCTCTCACCAATCAACGATTATATCGGATAGAGAACGGTGAAATGGTAAATATAACGCATCTATTGCAACGCTCGATTTCTCCGGTTTAACGTACCGGAGAAATCGAGCGTTGCAATGTTTTAATAGATTATTCTTAATTAATTCTTTAGCACTTGATATTTAGTTCGTCAAGAATTTTGCGAATGGCCTCGAATGTGGTTATGCGAGTAGGAACCAATGGTAAACGCAGTTTATTTTCAATCATTCCCATAGCATTCAACATTGCTTTGACTCCTGCCGGATTACCATCCACAAAGAGTAGTTTGAAGAGTTCCGCAAACTGATGATGAATGGTACGTGCACTATCATAATCACCTTGCAGAACCAACCGCACCATGCGGCTGAACTCCCGTGGAAAAGCATTTCCAATAACAGAAATAATCCCCACTGCTCCCAAAGTTATCAAAGGAAAAGTGATACCATCATCTCCCGATATAACATCGAAGTTAGCTGGCTTGTTTTTGATGATATCGTCCATTTGAGTAATGTCTCCGGAAGCTTCTTTTATGGCTATTACGTTCTTGAAGTCACGAGCGATGCGCAAAGTGGTTTCAGCTGTCATATTGACTCCGGTACGTCCGGGAACATTATATAATACAATGGGAAGTTCGGTAGACGAAGCGATGGCCTTGTAGTGTTGGTATATTCCTTCTTGAGAGGGTTTATTGTAATAAGGTACCACAGACAAAATAGCATCTACACCGGTAAAATCATCGTTTTTAAGGGTATTTACGATTGCGCGAGTGTTATTGCCCCCAACTCCCAACAAAATAGGAATCCGACCGTTGACACGCTCAACAACCAACTGCTTTATTTTATTTTTCTCCGCATCGGTCAAAGTAGGAGTTTCTGCCGTTGTGCCAAGTACACATAAGAAATCGGTGTTATTTTGAATCAGATAATCCACCATGCGCATCAAGGCATCGTAATCAACGCTTTCATCTTCTTTAAATGGAGTGATTAATGCCACTCCCATTCCTCTCAATTTTGTTTGTATCATACGTGTCTCTTAAATAATCCTGATAATAGCATCACAAAAGTATGAATATTTTCTATAATTAGGAGTAAAGATAACAAATAAAAAGTTTTTGCTGACAATATGTTACATGAGTAAGTCTAAAAACTCATCTTCGGTCATAATCTTAATTCCTAATTTCTGAGCTTTCTCCAATTTGGCGGGTCCCATATTCTCGCCAGCTAAGACAAAAGATGTTTTGGCTGATATGCTTCCCACATTCTTTCCGCCGTTTTTCTCAATCATATCTTTGTACTCGTCTCTTGAGTGGTGAGTAAAAACACCACTGATAACGACGGATTTTCCGCTCAACTTGTCGGTATATCCGCCCAGTTCTTCTTCTGTTTTGGAGAACTGCAGCCCGGCACTCTGCAGACGCTCTATCAAAAGCATATTCAACGGGGTTGAGAAGTATGCGAGTACGCTTTGAGCAATTTTCTCCCCTATCTCATCAATGCTGACAAGTTGTTCTAGTGTAGCGTTTGCCAATTCATTAATATCGGCAAAAGATTTTGCCAGTTTTTTAGCAACCGTTTCGCCGACAAAACGGATTCCTAAGGCAAAAAGCACCCGTTCAAACGGTACTTTTTTGCTGTTTTCAATGCCGGTGATAAGATTATCTGCCGATTTTTCGCCCATACGTTCAAGCCCTTTGATATCATTGATATTCAAATGATAAAGGTCGGAAGGGTCTTTAACCAGCCCGGAGCGGAAAAGCATGTCTACGGTTTCAGTTCCCAGTCCGTCTATGTTCATGGCTTTCCGACTTATGAAATGTTCTATTTTCCCTTTCAACTGCGGCGGACATGACGTGTCATTCGGACAATAGAAGGCAGCTTCTCCTTCGTATCTGATGAGTTTGCTCCCACATTCGGGACAATGCGTGATAAATTTCACTTTTTCCCCTATCATCATGCCGCGCACATTTGTGTCTACGCCTGTTATTTTAGGAATAATCTCTCCTCCTTTCTCTACGTATACCATGTCTCCTATATGCAGATCCAATCCTTCGATAATATCCGCATTATGAAGAGAGGCGCGTCTGACAATCGTTCCTGATAGTTGAACCGGTTCCAGATTTGCCACCGGGGTGACAGTTCCTGTTCTTCCTACCTGATAGGTTACTCTGTTTAAGCGGGTTAATGCGCGTTCTGCCTGAAATTTATATGCAATGGCCCAGCGTGGAGATTTTGCAGTGAATCCGAGATTTCTTTGTTGTCGCAGACTGTTTACTTTCAGTACAATGCCATCTGTGGCAACGGGTAGATTTTTACGCTCGATATTCCAGAATGCGATATAATCGAAAATTTCTTTCAGTGTTGCACATTTTTTTATATGCGTTGAAACTTTAAATCCCCACCGGGCTGCCTGCATTAGGTTTTCATAATGTCCGTCACAAGGCAACTCTTCACCTAAGAGGTAATAAAGATAAGCATCTAACTTTCGAGATGCGACCAATGCCGAATTTTGAAGCTTCAATGTACCGGCGGCTGCATTTCGAGGATTGGCAAAGAGGGGTTCTTCACGTGCCTCTTTCTCTTTGTTCAGTTCTTCAAACGTTTTCCACGGCATCAATATCTCACCTCTGATTTCAAATTCAGGAGGATAATTACCATGCAATATCAGTGGAACAGACCGGATGGTTCTCACATTATCCGTTACATCATCTCCTTTTTCACCGTCTCCTCGTGTAACGGCACGTACCAATCTGCCGTTTTCGTATGTCAATGAGATGGAGGTTCCGTCATACTTCAGTTCTGCACATACTTCAAAATCCTCATTTAAAGTTTTTTTTATTCGCTCATAGAAATCGGTAACTTCCTCTTCGGAGTAAGTATTACCGAGTGAGAGCATAGGGTATTTGTGAGGAACCTGATTGAAACTCTTGCTAATGTCACTCCCGACCCGCATTGTTGGAGAACTATCGTCCCTGTACATGGGATAAGCCTCTTCCAGATTTTGTAAATCCCGCATAAGATCATCGAATTGTTTGTCTGAGATTTCGGGAGTATTCAATACATAATACAAATGATTATGCTTGTGCAATTCGGCACGAAGCCGTTCTATTTGCTCTTTCGCGTTCATTATTTAAAATCTTCTTTGAAGACAAAAATACGTGTTTCTCCTCTAATATTCTTATTTTTGCAAGAAAATAAAGAATAACACATGCGCATAGATATTATAACTGTTTTGCCGGAGATGATAGAAGGTTTTTTCAACTGTTCTATTATGAAACGTGCCCAAGACAAGGGACTTGCAGAAATTCGGATTCATAACTTACGTGACTATACCAAAGATAAATATCGTCGGGTTGACGACTATCCATTCGGAGGTTTTGCCGGTATGGTCATGAAAATAGAACCGATAGAACGCTGCATCGATATGCTGAAATCTGAACGAAAATATGATGAAGTGATTTTTACCACTCCCGATGGCGAGGTATTTGATCAACCGATGGCTAATAAACTCTCTCTAACAGAGAACCTGATAATTCTATGCGGACATTTTAAAGGAATAGATTACCGTATCCGGGAACATTTGGTTACAAAAGAAATCAGTATCGGAGATTTTGTGTTGACCGGTGGGGAAATAGCAGCCGCAGCAATAGCTGATGCCGTTGTGAGGGTAATTCCCGGGGTCATATCCGATGAACAATCTGCTTTGTCCGATTCTTTTCAAGACAATTTACTGGCCGCACCGATATATACGCGTCCTGCAGAGTATAAAGGATGGAAAGTTCCGGATATTTTACTATCCGGACATGAGGCAAGAATAAAAGAATGGGAATTTCAGCAGTCATTGGAAAGAACCAAAAGACTCCGTCCGGATTTATTAAAAGAATAGTTCCCGGTATTCTGCATCCATTTATAGAATGAACTTTCTTTTTGTTATGTAAATGGATGCGAATGATGCATATTTATTATACATCAAACCCTAAGCGCACCTATTATTTCGTAAATAGAGTTGTGATTATGTTTGTTCAGATAATCTTCTATTCCTTCCAGAATCTTCATTGTAACCGTCGGGTCCACAAAATTGGCAGTACCTATTTGAACGGCTGAAGCCCCTGCCAAGAAGAACTCAATCGCATCTTTCCAGGTCATAATACCTCCCATACCTATGACAGGTATTTTTACTGCTTGAGCTACTTGCCAGACCATTCTTAAAGCAATGGGTTTAACAGCGGGTCCCGATAAACCTCCCGTAATGGTGGACAAGATGGGACGTTTGCGTTCTGCATCGATAGCCATTCCCAATAGCGTATTAATCAGTGAAACACTATCGGCTCCTCCATTTTCTGCCGCGCGTGCTATTTCCGTGATGTCTGTGACATTGGGCGAGAGTTTAACGATCAGCGTTTTCTTATATACTGCACGCACCGCCTTCGTTACCTCTTCAGCTCCTTGTGCGGTTACTCCGAATGCCATTCCTCCTTGTTTAACATTAGGACAAGAAATATTGAGTTCTATGGCAGAAATTTTGTCAAGTTCGTTTATGACTGCAGCTGTTTCCACATAATCTTCAATGGCTGAACCCGAAACATTCACTATAACATTCGTATCGATGCTCTTTATACGAGGATAAATATGTTCAGCAAAGTAATGTACGCCCTTATTTTGCAGTCCCACAGCGTTTAACATCCCTGATGGCGTCTCTGCCATACGAGGATACGGGTTTCCTTCACGTTTGTGAAGAGTAGTCCCTTTCATTAATATACCCCCTATTCGCGCAATATCAATGAAATCTTTGAACTCCTCTCCATAACCGAAAGTTCCGGAAGCCGTCATTACGGGATTCTTCAATTTTAATTCACCAATATTTACAGTTAAATCTGCCATAACAGTTTGTTTATATTAAAAATAGGACCTTCGGTACACACGCACAAGTGCCCTTCTGTAGTATTTTCCACACAACAAAGACATGCCCCCACGCCACAAGCCATTGTATTTTCCAAGGAAACCTCACAAGTAATATTTTTACTTCCGGCATATTTTGCCACCGCCATCATCATTGGCTTGGGACCGCATGTGTAAATACGGTCGAAGTTTATACTCTCCAATACGGAATGCTGAGTCACATATCCTTTTTCTCCATAGGTTCCATCTTCTGTTGTTGTATAGACTTCTCCATATCTGCCAAAGTGGTCAAGCTGCAACAAATCTTGTTTGCTTCGCGCACCTAACAGAAATACAGGCGTACAACCTTTTTCTATCAGTTGTGCACCCAAATAAAGCATTGGTGCGGTTCCCACACCTCCGCCAACCAACAGGAGCTTGTCCGTGACTTTCTCGGGCATCGTGAAGCTGTTTCCCAACGGCAGTATCGCATTTATGGTTTCTCCAATCCGTACTTTGGCCAATTGTCTTGTTCCATCTCCTACGAGTTGAACAAGAAACCAAACCTCGTTTTTTATTTTGTCTACATAATTAATAGATATAGGACGCCTCAGAAAAGTTGTTGGAGAATTATCCACTCTAAGTTCTGCAAATTGCCCGGGAAGCATTTCGGGAAGCGGAGAGGAAGCTGTCAGTTTCAACAACACGTAGTTAGCGTTCAAGCGTACGCTCTCGATTAATATCAGATCTAAAATATATTTTCTCATATCATCCATGTGAAATATACATAACCAAGGAGTCACTCTCGGACAAGAGTACTTGAGCGCTCTATCTCTGTTTTATAGGTGCAAAGATACAGGAATTTACACAAAACAGTATCCATGCAGGCTAATTTTCAGATTTGAAGATCTCATACGTATTATCATCAAAGAAAATTCTTATTTCCGTAATTTTTCTATGCGCTCTTTCCTTATATATAATTTCCTGTAAAACAGTTTTTTGACCCGCATATTTCCCTCTTTCTGATGGCATTTCCTTGCGATTCTCAGGATGCTGAGTACCCGAGAGCGTTTTTACGGGATTCTCAGCAAATAAAGGATAGTCTTTTTCCGGATTACGATTATTTTCTTCCGACGAATATTCATGGCTCATCTCTCCTTTTCCGGTCAATAGCCATTCCAGATTGATGTCGTTATATTTTTGATGTAAACGAAGAACAACATCCATGCTCGGATATTTATTGCGAGCTCCCAATATATGAGAGATGGTAGCTTGAGCTACCCCAATACTTTCAGCAAATGCACCTGCTGTCAATTTTTCTCGCTCCATAACCATTTTAATTCTATCCTTTATATCCATATTTATAGAGTAATGATAAGCTGTTCACATGTGTATATTCTCTTTTAGCTATTTACAAAGATAGCATAATTATCATAAAGATACAATTATTACATTCATATCTTGTTTTTACAAATGAAATAAACAAGATAATAATCAGATATTACAGAAATATTTTTGGGCTATTTAATACCCCTTTATATTTTGATTATTTATTTAATATAATTCTTTATTTATTTGATAAATAGTATAATATATAGTATATAACTGTTT